>CAJUEG010000082.1 GCA_910584835.1 uncultured Oscillospiraceae bacterium
ACGCCCCACACCCGCTGGCGGGAGATGCACCAGTCGCTGCGCTCGGTGATCATGGACACCATGCGGTCCTTGCCCCAGGCGGGGTGCCACTGGATGCCGTCACAGGCTTTGACCGCCTGGTCCTTGATGGCGTCCACGGAGCAGAACCACTGCTCGGTGGCCCGGTAGATGATGGGGTGCTTGCACCGCCAGCAGTGGGGGTAGGAGTGGGTGATCTGGGCCTTGGCCAGCAGGAAGCCCTCGGCCTCCAGGTCGGCCACCACCATGTCGTTGCCCTTGGCGTAGAACTGGCCGTTATACCGGGCGTCGGTCATCACGCCCTTGGCGTTCACGGGGACGGGCACGCCGATGTGGGTGAGCCCCGCGTCGTCGTACCGCTTGCACACGTCGAAGTCCTCCGCGCCGAAGCCGGGGGCGGTGTGGACGCAGCCGGTGCCCGCGTCCAGCGTCACGTGGTCGCCGTTCAAAATCACGCTGTCCTGGTCCAGCAGGGGGTGCTTGGCCACCATCAGGTCGAAGTCGCTGCCCTTGAGGGTGGCCAGCACCTTGCAGTCCTCAAAGCGGATGCCCGCCTGTTTGCACACGCCCTCGGCCAGCTCCTTGGCCATGATATAGACCTCGCCCCTGTGGGGTTCGCCGTTCGGCGCCTGGAGGAGGACGTAGTCAAACTCCGCGTTGAGGGAGATGGCGGCGTTGCCGGGGATGGTCCAGGGGGTGGTGGTCCAGATGACGAAGAAGGTCTTGGACAGGTCGCAGTACTGCCCCAGCTTGCCCTTGTCGTCCTTCACCGGGAACTTGACGAAAATGGTGGTGCAGGGGTCGTCCTGGTAGTCGATCTCCGCCTCCGCCAGGGCGGTCTGGTCGTGGGGGCACCAGTAGACGGACTTCATGCCCTTGTAAATGAGGCCCTTCTCCGCCATCTTGCCGAACACTTCAATCTGCTTGGCCTCAAACTCGGGCAGCAGGGTGATATAGGGGTTCTCCCACTCGCCCAGCACCCCCAGCCGCTGGAACTGCTCCGTCATCCGGCCTACATACTGGGTGGCGAACTCCCGGCACTTGTCCCGGAAGGCGGCCACGCTCATCTCCTCCCGCTTGACGCTCTTGTCCTTGAGCACGGCGGTCTCGATGGGCAGGCCGTGGGTGTCCCAGCCGGGGACGTAGGGGGCGCAGAAGCCCGTCATGTTCTTGTACTTGACGATGATGTCCTTGAGGATCTTGTTCATGGCGGTGCCGATGTGGATGTTGCCGTTGGCGTAGGGGGGGCCGTCGTGGAGGACGAACTTGGGCTTGCCCGCGTTCTTGTCCATCAGCTTGTGGTAGGTGATTTTCGCCCACTCCGGGTTGAGCAGCTCCGGCTCCCGTTTGGGCAGCCCCGCCCGCATGGGGAAATCGGTCTGGGGCAGGTGGACGGTTTTGTTGTAGTCCATGGGTAGTTCCTCCTCAATAAGATTTCGTTTGTTATGCCGTTTTTTTCTTCCGTATGGCAAAGATAATAGACGCCGCAATTCCCAGCGCGATACCGGCCAGGAATACGCAGGTCCAGACCCACCAGCCCATGCGGGTGCCGGGCGTTTTTCCGGGATAGTTGAACATCACGCCGCAGAAAAAGCCGGCCAAATATCCCGCCAGCGTGCCGAACACCGCCCATTTCGCGCCCAGCGCCCCGGCGGCCACAGCCGCGATCAGCCCAAACAGAAGCAAATCCGTGGGCCATTCCTTCATTCCATGCAGGCCGAACAGGGGGAAGCGCACCAGCGCCCACTCCGCCGCCAGCACCGCCGCCCCGCCCAGGGCCAGCGTCAGCCGCTTTTTTGCCTCCATAAAGCCCAAACCTTTCTCCGCGTTGAAAAATAAAGTATCATATTTGCAAGCATTTTCCGGGGCGCACCCCGCCCGTTCGCCGTGTCCTGATATGCGGGCGCGCAATGTGCGCCCCGGCGGGAACCCCGATGCGATCATCTGCGCACGTCGCTTCGGCCCAGCAGATAATCGGTGGTGACGCCGTAGTAGTCCGCCATCCGGCACAGCACAGAGGCCGTTGGCTCACGTGATCCCAGTTCGTATCGGCAATATGCACTCATTGATAAATCCAGTTTAACAGCGGCATCCTCTTGACGGAGATTTTTTTCTTTCCGAAGTTCTCTCATTCTTTCTGCCAATTTCATAGTAAAACCTCTTGACAATTCCATTTGGAAGAATTATAATACAGCCATGATTTCTCCGAATGGGAGAATTATAGGAGGGGCACTTATGGATGATATCATTGATATGCTGGTTCAAACCGTTGAACAGGGCGCTTTCCCCTATTTCTTTGCACAGTCGGAATACCGCCAAAACCAGCATTACGCGGAAAAGCATATGCAATGGCTGGAGGAGCATTTAGACGCAGAGGCAAAGGAACATCTGGAAAAGGCCCGGGACGCGGAATGCTGCGTTGACACGCTGGAGCGGGAGGCCCTGATCCGAACCGCCCTTGCCGTGGGAATCCGACTGACCCTGCCCTGTTAAACAAAAGCGCCCCTGCCCCCAAAAGGAGACAAAGGCGCAAACCCCTGCGGTACCACTCCAATTCCGTAGAAGCGCTGAGCCGTCGTGGGCAGCGGGCTGAGACCGGGCCAAAGGCGAGACCTTAGAACCGCGCCGCGAACAGGCGAGGCGTGACAACATACGGCACTTATACGCGCTGTAACGGGCACACCCGGCGGAGCCTACTGGCATAACTGTCTGAGACAGTCGCGTTGGGTCCGCAGCTCCCAGGGGATATTCGCCGGGTCCGCCCCGCCGCCCTCGCACCGTGCGGGCGGCTCTCTGGGAGGAGGTTTGCCGGTTACTCGTCCTGATCCAAGCCTTGTGGTATGGCGTCCGCCCGATGGAGCGGACGCTATTTATATTATAGGCGAAAACGAAATTTGTCAACCGCTTTTCCGGGAAAAGTTCCACAAAAAACGGACTCATTTCTGGGGACGCCCCCAGGGGCGCGCCTCCGGCGGGGGCTACTTTCTCTCACGCGAGAGAAAGTAGCCAAAGAGCGCGTATAGGGGCGTAGCCCCTATATACCCCCTTTACGGGAGAGCCCTATACGGTGCTTTGGGTAAAATCCTTCCGGCGCGGGCGGCTTTCGACGCCGGTGCTTCCAGTTGTGCTGCCGCCGGCGTCTAGGTACTGAACGTGGGCGCGCCTGACAGACTGCGCCTCAGTGCCGGACTGTCTGGGCCGGGGCGCTCATTTATTTTCGCTTGCAAGAAAGGCGTGCCAGCCGCTGCGCTCCAAATGCTTCACAACGGTGAAGCCGCTGGCCTCCATGGCGGCCCGGACTTCATCCTGCCTTCCATCAATAATACCGGAGGTCAAGAACACCCCGTCCGGGGCCATGAACTCCCCCGCCCTGGCGGACAGGGGGATGATGACGTCCGCCACGATGTTGGCCAGCACCACCCGGTTCGCCCCCGGTTCCAATTTCGCCGCCAGTTTTTTGTCGCTGAGCACGTCCCCGGCGTATACGGCCAGCCGGTCCCGGCCGATGCCGTTCAGCGCCGCGTTTTCAAAGGCCACGTCCGCCGCTTTGGGGTCGATATCCACCCCCACGGCCCGGGACGCCCCCAGTGAGAGCGCCGCGATGGCCAGGATGCCCGACCCGCAGCCCAAGTCCAGCACCTTGTCCCCGGGCCGGAGCGCCTCCTCCAGCAGCTCCAGGCACAGCTGGGTGGTGGGGTGGGCCCCGGTGCCGAAGGTGAGGCCGGGGTTGAGGTACAGCGGTACCCGCCCCTCCGGCACCTCCTGCCCCCGCATCCAGTCGGGGACGATGTATACCCGCTCCCCCACCGGGATGGGCTGGTAGTACTTCTGCCAGGAGGTGGCCCAGTCCTCCTCCCGGAGGGAGACGGTCTGGGGCTCGTACTCCTCCAGTCCGGCCAGGTAGCGCCGGAGCTGCTTTTGCCCCTCCTCGCTGTCCGGGACGTAGAACTTCACCCGGCTGGCCCCCTTCATGCGCCGGGCCAGATCCTCATCCACGTAGTCCCAGTACTGGCGGTTCTGCTCCAGAAAGCGGAGGAAATCCCCCTCCTCCTCCACCACCAGCCCGGCCATGCCGTTGGCGGTGAGGGTGTCGCACACCCGGTCCAGCCGTTCCGCCGGGACCGGGAGGGTCACCTCCAGCCACAATTCGCTCATGGGGTCGCCTCCTTGTATTCACGCTTCGCGGACGGCTGGGTCTCGCCTTCGGCTCGGTCGTGCGATAAGCGCGTGCCACCGGCACGCGTCGCCGCCCGCTCAGCGCTGTCTCAAAAATTCCAAAACCGCCCGGTTAAAGGGCCCTGGCTGCTTGTTCGCGATGAAATGGTCCCCTTCAATGGTGACCAGCCGGCCGTCGGGCAGGCTGTCCGCTATGAGCCGGGAGTGGGACGCCTTTATCATATCCCTGCTGCCCGCGACGACCAGCACGGGCATGGTGAGGGCGGCCAATTCCTCGGGGTGGATGTGGGGCTCGTTCACCATCAATCCCAGCAGCTCGGCGTTGGCCCTGGCCTTGGGGGCCTGGAACAGGGAGGCCAGCTTGTACCCCAGCACGATGGGGAGCTGCACGGAGGGCCTCACCCCGGCGGGGTCCAGGTTGGCCCCGTTGAGCACCAGCCGCCCCACCCGCCCGGGATGGCGCAGGGCGAAAGTGAGGACGATGTTGCCGCCGTCGCTGAAGCCCAGGATGTGGGCCCTTTCAATGCCCTGTTCGTCCATAAAGCCCAGCAGGTCGTCCGCGAACTGGGAGATGGTAAAGGGGGCCGTCCCACGGGGAGATTGGCCGTGGCCCCGGGTATCCACGGCGTACACGGTGAAATACCGGGCGAATTCGTCCATCTGGTGGACGAAATAGTCCCCGCTCTCCCCGTTGCCGTGGAGCAGAAGCAGGGGGGCGCCCGACCCTTTTTTGACGTAGTGTAAGGAGATGTCCATAATTACCTCATTTTGTGTTTACGCTCCGCTCCATCCCCGGGGCTCACAACGGCTCGGCGCTATTTGACCTTGATCTGCTTCACGCTGTCCAGCCGGATCAGCTTTTCGCACTCGTCTTTCTTCCCCTCGTTGGCCAGCACCAGCGCCCATTCCTCGTCCGCGTCCAGGATCTTGCACTCCTTGCCGTACACGTCAAAGTCCCCGGCCTCCACGGTAAGCCCCACCGTCCGGCCTATCTGCTTGCGCACCTGCTCCCCCAGCCCTGCCGCCCGGACGACGCCAATGCCGTTGTCCCGCAAAATGCGCTCCAGCCGGCTCACCTTGCCCATGAGGACAAGGACCATGATAAACGAGAATACGCCAAAATATTCCATGTCCCAGCCCCCCTCAATTCAGCTCCAGAAGGGAGCGGCGGGCCACCTCCCCGTCCCTGAGGAAGGTGATGGTGCTGATGGAGGACAGGGGGATGAGCCGGACTTCGTTCTTGTCCGGCTTCTTTTTGTTCACCACCACCTCCACGTTGGCCCAGGCCCCGTCGAAGTCCTGGATGACGCACCAGTCATGGATCACGGGCATCCCGTCACTCTCATAGAAGGTCAGCTTTACTCGCTTCCCCTGGGCCTGCTTCAGCAGCCGGGTCACCGGGGATTTGACGGGCGCGCCCTTTTCGTCCACCCCGTCCTGGAGCAGGTAGTCGCAGCTCACCTCCAAAATCTGCGCCATGCGCACGATCTTGTCCGTCTCCGGGTAGGCCGCGTCCGATTCCCAGCGGCTCACCGCCTGCCGGGTCACCTCCAGCTTTTCCGCCAGCTGCTCCTGGGTCAGGTTGCGGGCCCGCCGGGCCTCGGCCAGTTTGTTTCCTAAGCTCATGGTATCACCTCATAGAACAGAGGGCCGCGCCCCCCTTGATGCTTCCAGCATACCAGAATCGGCCCGTTTGACCAGGGATTTACCGTTTCCCAATGTAACCTTTGGGTTGCTTTTTGGGGTTTCGCCCCCAGGGCGGTCTGCTTTTCCCACATGGCAAAAGCAGGCAAAAGCGTGCATAGGGGTGCTTTCCCTTTATCAGGACGCGCTGTATGGACCGGGCGGATTGCCGGCCTCCTGGCCTGTCAGCTCCTTTAATGTTACGGCATAGGCCTCCCGCTCATAGGGCAGAACGGGCAGGGCCTCCGGCAGCTCCCAGCCCTTGGCCTCAAACAGCCGGCGGATCAGGAAGTCGGTAAAGTCCGGGTTCTTCACCAGCACCGGGCCGGTGATGTGGGTGGCAAACACGCTGCCGGACACATAGCCCTCCGGGCCCTTTTCCTCCCCGTTGCCGAAGCCCAGGCTCAGGCGGTCAAACAGGGGCGGGGCGTCCTCCGTCAAGGAGCACTTGTTCATGAACCCCACCACGGGGCTGTCCCACAGGGAGGTATGGGCCACCACGTCCACCGGGCAGCGGGAGCCGGACTCCACGGTGGAAAAGTCCGCCAGACTCAGAGCGCGCCACATCTTGCCCGCAGCGTCGGTGATGGACGCGCCCAGCAGCTCCATGGCGTTGCCGGTGAACAGCACCACCGCCCCCCGGCCGATGGCGGCGTTGAGCGCCTCCTTGTGGGGCAGCAGAGCGGTCAGCGCCGCCTTCTGGGTGCGCTCGGTGCCCGCGCCCATATAGATGAAGTCGGCGTGCTCAAAGTCCGGCGCGTCCTCAAACAGCGCCGTTTGGACCGTCACGGTCACCCCCGCGGCCTCCAGGTGGCGGCGGAGGACGGCAATATTGGCGTATTCCCCGTACAGGGACATGCAGTCGGGATACAGATGCAGCATGGTCAGTTCCATAAGATATCCTTCCTTGGTTTCAGATCACAGCAGCTGCGGTTTCAAGCTCTTTCTGCGTATTTCTTTCGGTTCCGGATACGGCAGCTGCGGTTGTCGTGCCAGCGGTGCTGGCCAAGCGCCTGGCTTGTGGCGGTTTCAAGCTCTTTTTGCTTACTTTTTCTCTCGAGAAAAAGTAAGCAGCTTATCCCGGTCGGAGAAGCAGGTGACCACGTACACGTCCTCGTCCCCATTCTCCTTCAGATACTCCGCCGCCGCGGGGATGGACTCCCCCACTTCGACCTTGTCCGCCGGGATATGGCTGTACTTGAACCGCACCGCCAGGTCGTTGCAGTATTTGCCGTACAGCATGATTTTTCCGATGTGGGGGGCGCTGAGCTTGTCAAAATCGATGTCCCACAGCCAGCTGGTCTCGCCGGTGAAGTACTTCCGGCTGATGGCGTCCACGATGATCAGCACCGTGCAGGGCTTGCCGGTGGCGGCGATATAGGCCAGGTTGGTGTCGTAGGCCACCGAGTTCTCATGCTTGGAGGTGAGCAGGGTGGCCTGGTGGTTCCCCAGGCGGAAGGTAATCATGCGCCCGTTTTTCAGCATATAGTTGTTGATCACCCCGGCCATAACGGCCTTGTCCGCCCCCGCCAGGGCGCACACCGACCAGGCGGCCAGGATGTTGTACACGTTGTAGATGCTCCTGAAGGCCAGGGAGATGTCCGTCTCCCCGTTGATGGTGAGCCTGCCCTCCTTCAAATCCAGGGCGGTGACGGTGAAATCGGTGGCGGGGCGTTTGTGGCCGCAGGCGGGACAGGAGTAGTGGCCGATGTGGGCGTAGTGATAGCAGGAATACTCCATCCTCCCCTTGCACACCGGGCACCGGGCTCCGTCGTGGTAGACGCCGTGGTGTTCCTTTGTGCTCACTGGGCACTGGTCCAGGCCAAACCACTTTACCTTGTCCGGGGCGTGGTCCCGGGCGAAGCAGGACACCAGGGGGTCGTCGGCGTTGAGCACCAGGGTGGTTTCGGGGAACACGGCGTCCTTGATGGCGTCGTACACCCACTCCGGGTGCCCGTTGCGGGTGAGCTGGTCCCGGTAGAGGTTGGTGATGACGAAGTGGGTGGGGTGGAACCATCGGAAGGTGTGCCGGGCGTAGCGCTCGTCGCTCTCCAGCAGCAGCACCTCCCCCCTCATTTTTCCCCCCAGGGTGCAGTTGGACAGGATGAGGGTGGCCACCCCCTCGATCTGGTTGGAGCCCTCCTTATTGTATATCACCCGCCTGCCGTCCGCCGTCAGGATGGCGGCGATCATCTCCACGGTGGAGGTCTTGCCGTTGGAGCCGGTGACGGCGATGACCTTTTCCGGCAGCTTTACCCGGCCCAGCACATCGGGGCACACCTTCAGGGCAAACTGCCCCGGCAGGGAGCTGCCCTTGCCGACGAGCCCGCCGATAAACCGCAGGATTTTACACACCAGTACGGCCAGAATCAATCTCATGAGCAAGCCGTCCTCCCCTCTGTCTGCTCCGCCCGCTTCAGCTCACGCCATTCGTCCTCCAGGATGGCCATGAGGATATCGTCCGCGTAAGCCGCCCCGTCCGGAACTGCCTCCCGGCGGATCCCTTCCCGCCGGAATCCCGCCTTCTCATAGGCCCGTACCGCCCGGGGATTGAAGGAGAATACGTCCAGCTCCAGGCGGTGGAGCCCCAGCTCCTCAAAGGCAAAGTCCCGGGTCATCCGCACCGCCCAGGAGCCGATCCCCTTCCCGCAGCTGTCCGAGCGGAACAGGGCGATCCGAAAGTTGGCGCACCGGGCGTCCCAGTCAATCTCATTGACGACGCTCTCCCCCAGAATGCGCCCGTCCGGGCCGATGATAAGGAAGTCGGCCCGGTCCTCCGCCTCCAGGCAGCGCCGGAAATGGGCCAGCACCTCCTCCCGGGTGAAATCGGGCCGGCTTCCCGTCAGCCGGTCCACCGCCGGGTCCATGGCGAGGCACTGCGCGCAGTAGTCCTCCGCGTCTTGGGCCCGGGGGCTGCGGAGGGTATAGCCGTCCTTTTCCCAACTGTGTTCTCTTTTTTTCATTCGTTGTCCTCTCCCATGGATTTTATAAAGCAGACAATGCGGTTGGCCTCGGCAAAGCCAGCGGCCAGGTGGAAGGCGATGCTGCCCGTGTTGCCCAGCTCGCAGGCCAGCGCGGCGGCCTGGGACAGGGATTTCCCGTTTGCTTTGGTAACCTTCATGTCATTTTCTCCAAATAAATCATCAGGGCGGTGATATCCGCCGGGGACACCCCGGACACCCGGGACGCCTGCCCCAGGTTCAGCGGCCGTATTTTGTCCAGCTTCTGCCGCGCCTCCAGCCGCAGGCCCTGTATGCCCAGGTAGTCCACGTCCGGGGGGAGGGGCCTGTCCTCCAGCTTCCGCAGCTCCGCCACCTGCCGGAGCTGGCGCTCGATGTAGCCCTGGTACTTGACCGAAATTTCCACCTGCTGGGTGATTTCCCGGGAAAGCGGGGGCCGGTCGGGGTCAAAGGGGGCCAGGTCGGCGTAGCTCAGCCGGGGGCGGCGGAGCAGGTCGATGAGCCGCGCCCCGTGGGGACAGGGGGGCTCGCCCTTGTCCTCCAGCAGAGCGTCCAGCGCGGGGGAGGGCGGGACGCCCATGTGCTCCAGCCGTTTGACCTCCTTTTCCACGGCGGCATACTTCTCCTCCACCCGGGCCAGCCGTTCCCCGCTCACCAGCCCCACCCGGCGGCCATAGGCGGCCAGGCGCTTGTCGGCGTTGTCCTGGCGGTGGATGAGCCGGTACTCCGTCCGGGAGGTCATCATGCGGTAGGGCTCATTGGTGCCCTTGGTCACCAAATCGTCGATGAGCACCCCGGTATAGCCGTCCGCCCGGCTCAAAACCAGGGGCGGCTCCCCCTTGAGCTTCAGCGCCGCGTTGATCCCCGCCACCAGCCCCTGGGCGGCGGCCTCCTCATAGCCGGAGGAGCCGTTGAACTGCCCCGCGCCGTACAGGCCGGGGACTTTTTTGCACTCCAGGGTGGGCAGCAGCCCGGTGGGGTCCACGCAGTCGTACTCGATGGCGTAGGCGCACCGGGTCATTTCGGCGCGCTCCAGGCCGGGGACGGTGTGGAGCATTTCCACCTGCACCTCCTCGGGCAGGGAGGAGGAAAACCCCTGGATGTACAGCTCCTCGGTGTTGAGGCCCATGGGCTCGATAAAGAGCTGGTGCCGGGGCTTGTCCGCGAAGCGCACCACCTTGTCCTCGATGGAGGGGCAGTACCTCGGCCCCACCCCCTCGATCACCCCGGAGAACAGGGGGGAGCGGTGGAGGTTGTCCCGGATTACCTTGTGGGTGGCCTCGTTGGTGTAGGTGAGGTAGCACACCGCCCGGTTTTCCGGGGGCGCTTCGGTGGAAAAGGAGAAGGGCACGGGCGCCTCGTCCCCCGGCTGCACCTCCATTTTGGAGAAATCCACGCTGCGGCGGTTCACCCGGGGGGGCGTGCCCGTCTTAAAGCGGCGGATGGACAGCCCCAGCCCCGCCAGGCACCGGGTCAGGGGCAGAGCCGCCGCCATGCCGTCGGGGCCGGAATCCCGGGTGACCTCCCCCACAATGGTGCGGCCCCCCAGGTAGGTGCCGGTGGCCACCACCGCCGCCTTGACGGCGTAGACGGCCCCGGCGGCGGTGACCACCCCGGAAACCGCCCCGCGCTCGGTGAGGATTTCCGTCACCTCGGCCTGTTTGACCCACAGGTTTTCCTGGAGCTCCAGGGTGTGCTTCATCACCTCCTGGTAGCGGCGGCGGTCCGCCTGGGCCCGGAGAGACCACACGGCGGGGCCCTTCCCCCGGTTGAGCATGCGGTACTGGATGCAGGCTCTGTCGGCGGCCTTGGCCATCTCGCCCCCCAAAGCGTCGATCTCCCGGACCAGGTGGCCCTTGCCGGTGCCGCCGACGGCCGGGTTGCAGGGCATGTTGCCCACCGCGTCCAGGTTGATGGTGAAGCAGACGGTTTTCAGCCCCATCCGGGCGG
>CAJUEG010000083.1 GCA_910584835.1 uncultured Oscillospiraceae bacterium
ACACCCCGTCCAGCTTGCGCACCGCCTTGTCCACGTGGGCGGAGCAGGCGGAGCAGGTCATGCCGGTGACGGTAAATTTCTGCTTCATTGCACGCTCACCTCCGACATGACCTGCTCCGCCACGCACGACAGTGCGTGCGCCAAGTGGCGCGTACAAGTGTTTTGCCTACGGCAAAACCTTGGCGCAAGGGCGAATTTACTTCTCCCGCGCAAGTTAAATCCCCTTGGGGCCCCAACAGCGGCATAGCCGCTGCTGGGAGGGCAGGTCATGCCGGTGACGTTAAATTTTTGCTTCATATCGGGTTCACCTGACTTTCTGTTTCTGACTGCGGCATTGTCACGCGGCCATTGGGCGCATCGCGGGCCGGCTTCCCTCCGGCTCGGGGAAAAACCCGCCTCCGCTGCGCGGCGGCCGGGCTTTTGCGTCTCGCCTTCGGCTCGGCCGTGCGGTGAACGCTTGCCGCTGGCAAGCACCGCCCCTCGCTCCAGTCCATCCGGCCCTATGCGCCTATCGTGGCCCTTCTTACAGTATCTTCTCCAAAGCCTTGACCAATTCGTCGATTTTCTCCGCCCGCTCCGTATCGCTCCCGGCGTTTTCCACGCAATGCTTCAAATGGGCGGTGAGAATCTCCCGGTTGGCCCGGCGCAGCATGGCGTCGGCGGCCGTCACCTGCTGGGAGATATCCATGCAGTAGCGGTCGTCCTCCACCATTTTGATAATGCCGTCGATCTGACCCCGGGCCGTCTTCAGCAGCCGGAGCACCGTTTTCTGGTCCGCCATCATGGGCAGCCCCTCCTTGTCGTCACATACCCCCCTGGGGGGTAGTGTTATCCTATCATGCCGCCGCACCTTTGTCAAGGGCGGCGGGCACAAAAAATCCCGGGTCCCCCCGGGATTTTGCGCCCTCACTTGTCCAGCTTTCCCTGGGCACGGGACAGGAATTTGTCCGTCTTGATGATAAAACGCTCGTGGACTCCCCCGCCAATTTTATCCCTGCCGTCATAGGCGGATACGGCGAAGGTGATCTTGCGCCCCTCAACGGCGGTCACCTCCGCCTCCGCCCGCACTCTCATGCCCACGGGGGTGGCGGCGTCGTGGGTCACGTCCAGCCGGACGCCCACCGTCCCCTCGTCCGCCGGCAGGGCGGACTGCACCGCGTTCACCGCGGCCTCCTCCATCAGGGCGATCATCCGCGGGGTGGCAAACACCGGCACCAGGCCGGAACCCATGGCCCGGGCGGTATCCCGGTCGGTCACCACGGTCTCGGCCCCGCCCCTCATTCCGATTTCAACAGACATGGCAATCCCTCCATCCTTTCAGCTGCCCCAAGTATACACCATTTTAAGAATTTCTTCAACCCTTTTCCCTTGCGCGCCTCCCCCGCTGCCCGTATAATAATAAAAAACGAAGGAAACGGAGCGCGCGGTATGAGCCACATCCTGGTCGTCGATGACGACATCCACATTGGGAATCTGCTTCAGGAGGCTTTGGAGGGGGAGGGCTGCCGGGTGAGCCGGGCCTACTCGGGCACCGAGGCGGTGCTGGCCCTGGACCGGGAGCGGCCCGACCTCGTCCTGCTGGACCTGATGCTCCCCGGCCTGTCCGGGGAACAGGTGCTGCCCCGCCTGGCGGGCATCCCGGTCATCGTGGTCAGCGCCAGGGCGGACGTGGACAGCAAAGCTGCCCTGCTGCTGGGGGGCGCGGCGGACTACGTCACCAAGCCCTTCGCCCTGCGGGAGCTGCTGGCCCGGGTGGCGGCGCGGCTGCGGGACGCCCCAGCCCGGGCGGGGAGCGCCCTTTCCTTCGGCCCCCTGCGGCTGGACCCGGACGCCCGCTCGGTCTCCGCCCCCGGCGCGGACGTGCGGCTCACCCGGACGGAGTACGCCATTTTGAAGCTGCTCATGGCAAACCCCTCCCAGGTGGTCACCAAGTCCCGGCTGCTGGGCGAAATCGGGCAGGACACCCCGGACTGCACCGAGAGCTCGCTGAAAACCCACGTCAGCAACCTGAGAAAAAAGCTGCGGGACGCCGGGGCGGGGGACTGCATCGAATCAGTTTGGGGAATTGGATTTAAAATGCGCACGGAACAGGGGGAACTCCCATGGCAGAATTGACCTCATTGGTGAACATCGGCAAGGAGATGGCCCGGAAGCTGGAGGCCGTGGACATACGCACCCCGGAGCAGCTGGCGGCCGAGGGGGCCGAGCAGGCGTTTTTCCGCCTGAAAACCCTCTTCCCCCAGGTCTGCCTGGTCCATCTGTACGCCCTGGAGGGCGCCATCCGGGGGGTGGAATTCAACAGCCTCCCCGCGGACCGAAAGCGGGAGCTGAAGGCGTTCAGCGACCAGCTGAAGTGAGAAGCGGTACCAGCAGGCCCCAGTACGCGTCCCTGCGTCGAGATGTGTGGGCTGCGGCGTTCCGCCGCCGTGGGTATGGGGTCCGCGGCGGCAAAATCTCAACCATTTCTCAACGGTTTCCTTAACCGCTTTCTTGACCGTTTCCTGGTAGGATAGACCTGCCTGGAAAACGCGCTGCGGGGGTGCGCCGTGTACGCCCCTGCGCCCGGTTTCTGATGGGCTCATTCTCGGAAACGGAGGCTTTTTTATGGAATATGTACTGGTCACCCAGGGCCTGTCCAAGCGCTACAGGGACTTCAAAGCCCTGGACAGCCTCACCATGCACGTGCCCAAGGGCAGCATTTACGGCTTCGTGGGCCGCAACGGCGCGGGCAAGACCACCCTCATCCGGCTCATCTGCGGCCTGCAGGCCCCCACGTCGGGGACCTACGCCCTCTACGGCGTGGACAGCGGCCAGCGGGACATCGCCAGGGTCCGCCGGAGGATGGGCGCGGTGGTGGAGACCCCCTCCATCTACCTGGATCTCACCGCCGAGGACAATCTGAGGGAGCAGTTCCGGGTGCTGGGGGTGCCCTCCGACGGCGGCATCCCGGAGCTTCTCAAGCTGGTGGGGCTGGAGGACACCGGGAAGAAAAAGGCCCGCAACTTCTCCCTGGGCATGAAGCAGCGGCTGGGCATCGCCGTGGCCCTGGCGGGGGACCCGGACTTTCTGGTGCTGGACGAGCCGGTGAACGGCCTGGACCCCCAGGGCATCATCGACATACGGGAGCTGATTTTGAAGCTCAACCGGGAGCGGCGCATCACCGTGCTCATCTCCTCCCACATTCTGGACGAGCTGTCCAGGCTGGCCACCCACTACGGCTTCATCGACTCCGGGCGCATGGTCAAGGAGCTGTCCGCCCGGGAGCTGGAGGCGGCCTGCCGCAAATGCATGCGGGTGGAGGTCACCGACACCCGGGCCCTGGCCCGGGTGCTGGACGGCATGGGGGCGGAATATAAAATCCTGTCCGACGGCCAGGCGGACGTGTTCGCCCAGGTGAACATCTCCCAGCTCAGCAGGGCCTTGGATGCCGAGGGCTGCGAACTGCTCTCCGCCCAGGAGCGGGACGAGAGCCTTGAGAGCTACTTCGTCAATCTGGTGGGAGGTGCTTCCCATGACTAAGCTGCTGAGCGCAAATTTCCTGCGCATACGGAAAACCAGCCTCATCTGGGGCTCGCTGGGGGTGTGCGCCGGCCTGGGGGCGCTGGCGGCGCTGGGAGAGTTCCGGTTCCAGGTCTCCGTGGGCGCTGACCTGAGCATACCGGAGGTGGCCCAGTACAAGGCCCTGCTGGAAAAGCAGTTCTTCGAGTACGCCTCCTTTATCGGCATCCTGGCGGCGGAGTTCATCTCCCTGTTCCTGGGCACCGAGTACAGCGACGGGGCCATTCGGAACAAGATCACCGTGGGCCACTCCCGCCTGTCCATCTACTTTGCCAACCTCATCACCGGCTTTTTGGCGTCCCTGGCGTGCATGGCGGGCTATATGCTGTCCTGCCTGGCGGTGGGCGCACCCCTGCTGGGCTGGTTCACCCAGCCCGCCCCCCTGCTCCTGTGCGCCATTGCCGGCTCGATGGTGATGCTGGCGGCGTTCTGCGCCATCTTCACCTTCGTCACCATGAACTGCTCCAAAAAATCCACCTCGGTGGTGATCTGCCTGCTGGGGGTGTTTGCGCTGCTGTTGGCCGCCGTGTACCTCAACGGGCGGCTGGACGCGCCGGAGTTCATCACCGGCTACGAGCTGTCCGTCAGCGGGGAGATCGTGGACGCCGTGCCGGAGCCCAACCCCAACTACCTCACCGGGGCCAAGCGGGAGGTCTACCAGTTCCTCTACGACCTGCTGCCCACGGGGCAGTCCATCCAGTACACCACGCTGAGCTTTGCCGACCCCGCGCGGCTGATGGGGCTGGGGTTGGCGGTGACGGCGGTGTTCACCGGGGCCGGCGCGGCGCTGTTCCGGCGGAAGGATTTAAAATAGGTGGGCGGGATGAGGAATCTGCTGTCCGCCAACTTCCTGCGGCTGAGAAAGAGCGCGCTGTTCTGGGGGCTTCTGGCGGTCAGCTTTGTCCTTGGAGCCCTAATCGCCTTCAACTACTATGAGATGAGCCGGGAGGAGAGCATCCCGCTGGACGGGGCGTTCTTTTCTTACCCGATCCTGGCCTGTATCCTCACGGCGGTCTTTATCCCCCTCTTCCTTGGCCGGGAATACAGCGACGGCGCCATTCGCAGCAAGGTGGCGGCGGGGCGCTCCCGCCCGCTCATCTACGCCGCGAACCTGCTGGCGGGCATGGCGGCGTCCGCGCTGTTCTGCGGGGCCTATATGCTGGCCGCCTTGACGGTGGGCACGCCGCTGGTGGGGTTTATTGTGATGGACGCGGGCCAGGCCATGTTTATCATACTGGGTTCGCTGGCGGCGGTGGCGGCGCTGTGCGCCCTATTTACCCTCTTCGCAATGAATTGCGGCCGGAAGGCCGTGTCCGCGGCGGCGTGCGTGCTGGGCGTGTTTCTCCTGTTGTTCGCCAGCATCTATCTCAGGAGCCGCCTGCTGTCCCCCGAATACCTGAGCGGCTTTTGGAACGCGGCCGGGGAGTATGTCCCCGGCCCCCCAACGCCCAACCCCCAATATCTGGACGGCGCACAGCGCGCTGTCTTTGAAATGCTTTACGCTCTGCTGCCCAGCAGTCAGGCCGTGGAATACTCCAGCCAGCAGACGCAGAACCTGCGCTGGATGCCGCTGTGGTCGCTGGCCGTGATTGCCCTGTCCACGGCCGCGGGCATCGCCCTGTTCCGCAAAAAAGACCTGAAGTGAGGTGACCCCCATGCTCCCCTGGCTGCTGTGCGGCGAGCTGGCCGCAATCGTCCTGGTTCTTTGCGTCCGCCTGCGCCTGCTCCAAAAGGCCCTGGACGATATCGCCGCCCAGCTGGGGGAGCGGCTCAATTCCGATACCAACAACCCCATCTTCCTCCCCACCCGGGACCCCCACGCCCGGAAACTGGCGGCGGAGCTGAACACCCATCTCAAAGAGCTGCGCCGCCTCCGCCAGCGGTACGAGAACGGCGACCGGGCGCTGAAGGAGGCCGTCACCAACGTGTCCCACGACCTGCGCACCCCCCTCACCGCCATGTGCGGCTACCTGGAGCTGCTGGACAAGGGGGACAAAACGCCGGAGCAGGCCCGGTACCTGGCCCTGATCTCCAACCGGGCGGAGGCCATGGGGCGGCTCACCGGGGAGCTGCTGCGCTACTCGGTGGCCGCCGGGCTGGAGGACGGGCTGGATCAGGCGCCGGTGGAGCTGAACGGGGCGGTGGAGGAGGCGGTGGCCGCCCTCTACGGGGCGCTCATCCGAAAAGGCATCGTCCCCAGCGTCTCCCTCCCCGAGGAGCGGGTGGTGCGGGTCCTGGACCGGGCGGCTCTGTCCCGGGTGCTGGACAACCTGCTCGCCAACGCGCTGAAATACAGCGGCGGGGACCTGGACGTGGCTCTGTCCCCGAACGGCGCCATCACCCTGTCCAACGCCGCGCCGGGGCTGGACGAGGTGCAGGTGGGGCGGCTGTTTGACCGCTTTTACACCGTGGAGGCGGGCCGCGGCTCCACCGGGCTGGGTCTGTCCATCGCCCGCACCCTCACCGAGCGGATGGGCGGGACCATCGCCGCCCGGTACGAGGCAGGGCGGCTGTGGACCGAGGTGCGCTTTCCGGGGACGTATTGAAAAGGTCTGCCTCCGGCAGGCTTTTTCTTGTTCATAATGTGCCTTTCCTTCCCCTCTTTTTCGTGATATAATAAATTTTACTGATTATTTTACGAAATCGAGGGAACTGCATGGAAGACGTCAAGAAAGCGGAATTGTTTGAACGCACCCCCATCCCCCGCGCGGTGCTCACCCTGTCCGTCCCCACCGTGCTCAGCTCGCTGGTGATGGTGCTCTATAACCTGGCGGACACCTATTTCGTGGGCAAGCTCCAGGACCCCATCCAGAACTCCGCCGTCACTCTGGCCGCGCCGGTGCTGCTGGCCTTCAACGCGGTGAACAACCTGTTCGGCGTTGGCTCCTCCAGCATGATGAGCCGCGCCCTGGGCGCAAAAGACTACGACACCGTGCGCCGCAGCTCCGCCTTCGGCTTCTACTGCGCCCTGCTGTGCAGCGTGCTGTTTGCGGTGCTCGCCGCCGCGCTGCGCGCCCCCCTGCTGGCCCTGCTGGGGGCGGACGCCTCCACCTCCCAGGCCACCCTGGGCTATCTGCGCTGGACCGTCTTTTTCGGTGCTGCGCCCGCCATACTCAACGTGGTGATGGCCTACCTGGTGCGCTCGGAGGGGGCCACCCTCCACGCCAGCATCGGCAGCATGAGCGGCTGCGCGCTGAACATCGTGCTGGACCCCATCTTCATTCTCCCCTCGGGCCTTGACATGGGGGCGGCGGGGGCGGGGCTGGCCACCTTCCTGTCCAACTGCTTCGCCTGCGCATACTTCTTTGTGCTGCTCTTTGTCCGGCGGGGCAAGACCTATGTGTGTATCCAGCCCTCCATGGCCCGGCCCAGGCGGGAGCTGGTGCGGGGGGTGTTCGGGGTGGGCGTACCCGCCTCCATCCAGAATCTGCTCAACGTCACCGGCATGACGGTGCTCAACAATTTTACCGCCGTGTTCGGCCCCGACGCCATCGCCGCCATGGGCATCTCCTACAAAATCAACATGATCCCCATGTACATCGCCATGGGCGTGTCCCAGGGCCTGATGCCGCTGGTGAGCTACAACTACGGCAGCGGAAACTCCCTCCGGCTGAAAAAGGCCGTGCTGTTCGCGGAAAAAATATCGCTCTCCTTTATGATTGTGGTGTCGGTGGTCTATTTCTTTGCCTCCGAACCCCTCATCAGTCTTTTCATGAAAACGGAGGCGGTGGTGGCCTACGGCGCAAAATTTCTGCAGTGCATGTGCGTGGCCCAGCCCTTTTTGTGCCTGGATTTCCTGGCGGTGGGCGTGTTCCAGGCCTGCGGCCTGGGGCAGTACTCCCTGGTCTTTGCCCTGTTGCGCAAGATCGTGCTGGAGATTCCCGCCCTGTACGTGCTCAACTACTTCATCCCCCTCTACGGCCTGGCCTGCGCCCAGGCGGTGGCGGAGGTGGTGCTGGCCGCCGCCGCGGTGGTCATCCTCACCCGCCTGTTCCGGCGGATGGAGGTGGAGGGCACGCCGCTGCCGCCGCGGCACGGGAGGGGCCGGAGCACGGAAGGATAGCGGCAAGGCCGCCGCCCGCGGTGGGCCTCCCTGGCCCCGCAAACGCACACCCAATCTAAGGCCTGTTTGAAAAATGACGCCCAATCACAAAAAACTCCCCGCTGTTCCTGGGAACAGCGGGGAGTTTGCGCGATAAGGTTAGTTGTTGTAGGCCCGGTAAAGGAAGGTCGCAATTTCGGCCCTGTTACAGGTTTTGCCTGGTTCGAACATATTGCCGCCTGATCCCTTGGCAACTTCTTTCTCCGCGGCCCAATCCACCGCCTTGGCGTAGGCTTCGTACCCCTCCATATCCTTGAAGCTGCTGGCCGCGGCGGCGGGCTTGCCCTTGGCCTGCCACATATAATTGACCGCAGTTGCGCGGGTACAGGGTTCGCCGCCCTTGAAGCTGTCGTCGATCATGCCCTTCTCGTAGGCCCAGTTGACGGCGTCCTGATACCATTCCTCTACGGTGACGGGGGCCTTGGCCGCCTCCGGCTTTCCCTCGGCCCGCCACAGGAAGGTCAAAATCTGAGACTGGGTGCAGGCATCGCCGGGTATAAAGTTGCCGTCGCCATTACCCACTGTAATCCCTTTCTCCGCCGCCCAGGCCACGGGTTCACTGTACCAGCCGAGGCCGGGGACGTCATCGAAAGCGCCGGCGGAGAGCAGCACAGACCCCAGGACCTTCTTACCATTCGGCGAGAGAAAGAGAATCAATGTGTTATCACCAAACAGCTCATGCAGACGGTCAGCGCTGAACGCATAATCCCCGTCGCCCACTTTCTCAAAGCCGGGTATCACGATGGCTGGTGCGTTGCGTATAACATCACTTGCCGTCTTATATGCGCCATCCTCCGGGAGGGGTAAAACAGCTACACCCGTAATGGAACCTTTTGAGTCTTTTTCCGTCTGGAAGAGCCGCTGGTCATAAACGCCGTCGCCATCAGGGTCAGAAAACGCCCCAATTATAATTGCACCTTCCTCACCTTCTGCCAGATTTTGCACGCCAACTTGAAAATACTCGCTCGTGGGAACCACTTGGAGTGAAACACGATAATCCTGTGCCTCGCCGAACTTGTAAGCGTTATCAACTGCTCGCGTCTGGCACTCCAGATTATGGTACACATACGGGAAGTCCTCTGAAATCCAGGTGTACGTTTCTGCGGAAGTGCCGGCGTCCGCCGCGAACGCCGGGACAGCCAGCCCCAGGCACAGGGCCAGCGCCAGGAAAAGTGCCGGGAATTGTTTTTTCATGTCCGTTTCTCTCCTTTTGATTATGTATTCCAACAGGCGGCGGCGGGGGACGGCTCCCCCGCCTTTCGCCCCTGCCGGAAACATAAAAGCGGCGTCGAGTTTTGAAAACCCAACACCGCTTTGAATCAATCAAATGCGAACACGGCGCACCACACCCATTCCCCCTTGCTAAATAGTCGGAAAATGGATATAATGAGCCTGTGGTACAATCGTTACGATTGCTGTGTTGAGTGGTGCCACACTCGCGCAGGGCTGTGGGGTGCTGGTAACACCCCGCGGCCTGCCGCATCTATGTTTCCGACTATGATTTTATACGATAGCGGGGCAAAATGCAAGCGTCTTTTTACAGATTGCCCGCGACCCCCCTACTGGGAAAAATTAATCCTCCCCCTTTCCTTTTGCCCTCCCTTGGCCGATATATAGAGTAGAGCAGCCGGAAAGGGGGGTAAGCTATGGCCGCCATTCAGCCCGTCTCCGCCATCGGGCGGGAGGACGCGGGCGAGGAACAGCAGAACAGCCTGTTGTCCCAGTCGCTGAAAAAGCAGGAGGAGAGCCGCGCCTCCCTCACCGAGATGATTCAGGACGCCAAGGAGAAGGCGGACGCCCAGCGGGAAAAGCTCAAGCTGGCCAAGGCCACCCCCCGGTACGGCGACGCCCCCCTGGAGGCCTACGCCCGGCTGAACCGGGCCCGCACCCAGGCCCAGGTCAGCTCCGCGGCGGGGTATGCCCGCCGCCGCATCGTCCAGCTGGAGGCCGCCCGGCGGTCCGACCCGGACCACGCCGACCAGATCAAGGCCGCCGTGGGCCAGCTGAGGAAAGCGGTGAGCCGCGCCGGGCGCAAGAAGCTGGAGCTCAACCGGGAGCAGCTGGCCCGGGCCCGCCAGAAGCGCATGGCCCGGGAGAACAAGCGCCGGGAGGAGCAGCGCATCAAGCAGGAGCTGCGCCGCAGCCAGTCCATGCGGGCCATCCGGGAGTCCGGGTACATCCGGGAGGCGGACATCGCCAACCGTCAGGCCGACCAGCTCACCGCCACCAAGATGGAGCTGCGCCACCAGGCCGAGCAGCTGGGCATCAGCGCCATGAAATCGGTGGACGCCGCGCTCCAGGGCTATTCCGCCGGGGCGCAGCTGGCGGCCGCGGACGTGGACGCTCCGATGGAGGCCCCCCAGGTAAACGTGCAGGCATGATAAAACCGCCCGCCGCTTGAAGCGGCGGGCGGTTTTCTGCGTCTTTCGGGGCGTTACGGCTTCAATTCGTCAATAAATTGCTGCATCCTCTGTGTCACAAGCCTGTCCTGTTTCATCGCCAGCAGTTCCTCCCGGCTCACCCATTGGAAGTCCACGGTCTCCCCCTCCTGCAGGGTGACCGCGCCCTTTTCCCAATCAGTGACGCACAGGAATTCCACATAAATGGCGTGTACCTCCGGGGCAGTCACCGTGCCCACCTGCGTCAAATCCGCAGACACGATGCCCGTCTCCTCCCGCAGCTCCCTCATGGCGCACTCCAGCGGCGTCTCCCCCGCCAGGGCGGAGCCGCCCGCCGTGGCCTCCCACATGCCGCCGTAGACCTTGCGAGGGTCCCTCTGCATCAAGAGATAGCTCCCATCCGTGTGCCGGACGATGACGTCGCACACCAGATGGAGCGCTCCCTCGGGAAGGGGTTCCCCCCTCACCAGCGTTTTGCCCGCAATTTTGTTGAACTGCGCGTCATAGGCGTCCCAAAGCTCCATGTCCTTACCTCCCAAATTACGCCCCCAGCACCTTTGCCGCGTTCTCCTCGGCGAACTGCTTGCTGTAAAGGTCGTGATAGTAGCCATGGGCCCGCAGCAGGGACTGATGGGTGCCCCGCTCCACAATTTTGCCGTCCCGGACCACCAAAATCAGGTCCGCCTTGCGGATGGTGGACAGGCGGTGGGCGATGAGGAAGGAGGTG
>CAJUEG010000084.1 GCA_910584835.1 uncultured Oscillospiraceae bacterium
GTAGCGGCAAACTGCTCGTTGAACATTCCCCTGATCGGCACTTCAAGACCGCTTGCAGAATGTGGGTTTGCATAGGTGTCGATGAATGGTGTGCCCGTGCAGATAAACCTTGCACCGTTGATCGGGATAAATTCTTCAAGAAACTTTTGCTGATCTGCAAGGTTACGGAAACCGCGTGCAAGTGACTTGATAATCATACAGTTTACTTCCTTGCGGACAATACAGCCCTCAAGCCGCTTGAAGTTTGGACGAGCTGTGTCTGTGCCTGTCAGTCCGTCGTCGGCAAACACATCTACAATCACATAGTTTCCCGGCTCAAAGTAACCGTCTACAAAGTCGCGCAGTATTTTTTCTTGATTGATAATACTTTCGCTGTCGTCCTCATTGTCGTCCTCTTTGGACAGTCGGATATAAAGCCCAATTTTCCAAAACGGCTCTGCGCTGGCGCGTGCCGCTCTGGTCTTGCGCGTGCGCGGCATAATACCTCCTTTCCCCTATAATTACGGATCTATTATACCATTTTCGACCCATAATCACAAGGCTTTTGGCAAAATGACAACGGGAAAGTCGGCAGCTTATTTAAGGCTTAAAAAGTAATCGCACAAGGATTGCTTTAGGGTCTTGCTTTCAGATACAAAGCGAATTTTGACAGGCGTATCACCACAAAGAAAACAATACGGATTTCCGATCTGTTCAAGATAGCGCTGTATTTTCTGTGTGGTTGGCAGCGCAGGGTCAATGTGAATGCTGCGAATATCTGCTAAAGTGCTGCGGTCAACCTGTGTTATATCTACGCCTCTCATTTCTTGAAGCTGTAATTGGCTAATCATCTTCATTCCCCTTTCCGGCCAGCGGCATACAATAAAATATGCGCTCCGGTTTGTACGTTATGAAGAAAAAGGCTTTCATCAAGCGTCTGTAGCACAGCCCGCGGAAATTTTACCCCTGCCCGCTAAGGCAGGAGGGTAGAAAAACAGCGCAAAAGAACAGAGATGGTCCGCTCCCTTTCAAGCCCGCGCTATCATGTCTTTCGGTGTATCGCTGCCGCTCTCATTTCGCTTATGATCAGCCCTTGATTTGCCTTAACGATATTTGTATTTTTAATTCAACCCGTCATCCCACATTTTTTCCCAGCCCTGGCGTAAAAAGGTTTCAGCGGGAAATTTGCTTGCGCTTTTTTCTTTTTTATGTTACCATATGTGAAAACAAGAAACAGATCAGGACGATCCCTTGGAGGAACTGTAATGGAAAACGAAATCATACAATTTACCGATTTGGATTCCCCCCGTTATTGGGACGTGGAGAGCATGTCCCGGGAAGAGCTGGACCGCTCCTTTCATGTTCTGGATGATAAGATGAACATCATCTATCAGTTTGTTCTGGCCTACAACGACTACATCAATACCCGCCACAACTATACCTCCGAAGTGGCTCTCACCATGCTGGAGGTCCATGTCCTCACCCATATCTGCGACCATCCAGGCTCTACCGTCACCAGTCTTGCCACTGCTTGGGGCCGCTCCGTCAGCGCCACCAGCCAGACCGTGCGCCGCC
Source organism: uncultured Oscillospiraceae bacterium (assembly GCA_910584835.1). Classification (GTDB taxonomy): domain Bacteria; phylum Bacillota; class Clostridia; order Oscillospirales; family Oscillospiraceae; genus Enterenecus. Next base: position 1,555 of record CAJUEG010000084.1, read on the forward strand.
TCATGGCCAAGGATCTGGTCACAAGAGAGAACGCCCCGGACAACGGCAAGATTTTTTACCTCCACCCCACAGAGAAGGGTCTTCGGGCCTCCGAGCAGCACAAGCGCTATGATGTGGAGGACACCATCAAGACTGTGAAACGCCTGCTCCGGGTCTCCTCCTTTCACGCGGTGGAGACCATGTTCAGTACCCTTGATCACTACGTAGAGCTGTTGAGAACAGCCTCCAAAGAGAAATGAATAGATTTCAGCAGAGGATAAGAGGGCGGGCCACCGCCCTCTTTTTGTGCTTTTAGCACAAAAAGAGGGCGCAGAAATTGCCGGCTCTGTAGAATTTTGTAAAACTAGTTGCAACTCTAAAAGATTCATGGTATAAATAGTTATGCCCTTAAATTATTTAGGGTACAGTTTATTTCCGTTAGGGGGGCAGTGAACGCATCCACCGTCAAAACCGTCCAAAAAAAGAGAACGTAGGAGGGAAGATCATGAAAACAAACAAACAAATGACCGTATTCGACCTAGTCTCCATCGGCGTTGGCTCCGTAATTGGCGCAGGAATTTTCTCCATGCTGGGTACCGGCATCTATTTCAGCGGCCGCAGCGTAGTCCTGGCCTTGATCTTTGGCATGCTCCTGGTGTTTGTGGAGTATATCCGCCCCTTCATTCTGTCCGCTGTCTTTGTTCTGCCCGGAGGAGCCTATGACCAGTCCTCTCTCACCCTTCCCCCGGTGCTCATTGGCGCGGGAGCCCTCATCACCATCATCGGAAACTTCGGCACCTCAGTCTCCGGTCTTGCCATCGCCTCTTACATCGCACAGCTGGTTCCCGTCCTCGGCCCCTATCAGCAGGCGATGGCCTTCATTATCATGACCGCCTTCTACGCCATCTCCATTGGCGGCAACAAGTTTCTCGCCAAGTTCCAGAATATCATGGCTGTCTGCATGTACGCGGCCCTGGCCCTGTTTATCATCTTCGGCTTTGTGAACCGGGACAGTGCGGCGGTCTCCTCCGCCCCCTACATGCCCCAGGGCGTCACCGGGCTTTTGATGGGCACCGCCATGATGTCCTTCGCCTGCAACGGCGCCACCATCCTGCCCAATTATACCAAGGATGCTGAAAACCCCAAAAAGACCATTCCTATGGCCCTGGCCCTGTCCACCGTGGTGGGCGCCGTCATCTACGCCTTGCTGGGTTTTGCCGCCACCAGCGCCCTGCCCTACGATCAAATCGCCGGCCAGAACATGGGCTTCATCGCCCAGCAGATCATGCCCGGCGGTGTATACGTCTTCTTTGTGGTGGGCGGCGCCATCTTTGCCCTGGCCACCACCATTCTGGGCGGCATCGGCGGCTTGAAGTGGCCCATCCTCTCCTCCGCTCAGGACGGCTGGCTGCCGCACGTGTTCACCAAGACCACCAAGAACGGCTATCCCTGGGTCATCATGCTGCTCATGTACCTGATCTCCGCCGTGCCCATTATCGGCGGCTTCTCTCTGGACAGCATCGTATCCCTGATCCTGGTCCCCGCCGCCATCAGCAGCATCGCGGGCAACATCATCAACTGGAATCTGCCAAAGCAGTTCCCCAAAGCTTGGAGTGAGAACAGCCTCCACCTGTCCGTTGGCGGCTATCATGTGCTTCTGGTCCTGTCCACCATTGCCGCGGTCGTTCTCACCATCTTCACCCTGGCCACCCAGCAGCTTCCCATGATCCTCGCCAACCTGGCCATGACCGCCTTCCTGTTCATTTTCGCCGCAGTCCGTTACCGCTCCGGCAAGGTTCATCTGGCCTCCCGCGACATCTACAAGGAGTAAGTCAAAAATTCAGAAAGGAATGTAATACTGATGAAATACGATTTTACCACAATTATGGACCGCCGAGGAAAGGATGCCATGGCCGTTGACCTGGTAGGCCTATACGATCAGTTCCTCCCCACCCCTAAGTACGGCCTGGAACCCATCCCCATGTGGGTGGCCGACATGAATTTCCCTGTGTGCCCCACCATCCCCGAGGCCATCATTGAGCGGGCCAAAGAACCCCATTTCGGCTACTTCTTCCCCCGGGAGGAATATTTCTCCTCCATCATTCAGTGGCATGAAAAGCGCAACGGCGTTTCCGGCCTGTCCAAAGAGCACATCGGCTATGAAAACGGCGTTCTGGGCGGGGTCATCAGCGCACTGAACGTGTTCTGCTCCAAGGGGGACAATATTCTGGTCCACTCCCCCACCTATATCGGTTTCACCATGAGCTTGGAAAACAACGGGTACCACATCATCCACTCTCCCCTCACTCCCGACGGCCAGGGGATCTACCGAATGGATTTTGAGGACATGGAGAAAAAGATTGTGGAAAATAAAATCCACGCCGCCGTTTTCTGCTCCCCCCACAATCCCTGCGGCCGCGTCTGGGAGCGCTGGGAAATCGAAAAATTCATGGAGCTGTGCAAAAAGCACGATGTATATGTGGCCTCCGATGAGATCTGGTCCGATATCATCCTCTCCGGCCACAAGCACATCCCCACCCAGTCCGTGAGCGAAGACGCCAAAATGCGCACCGCCGCCGTCTATGCCCCCTCCAAGACCTTCAACCTGGCCGGATTGGTGGGCTCCTACCACATCGTCTACAACAAGTGGATCCGGGAGCGGATGGAGAAGGAATCCTCCCTGCCCCACTACAACGACATGAACGTCCTGTCCATGTACGCCCTTCTCGGCGCCTACAAGCCCGAGGGCCACGAGTGGGTCGACGAGCTGTGCCAGGTCATCACCGGAAACGTGGACTTTGCCTGCGACTATATCGCCCAGCATTTTGACGGCGTAAAGGTCTGCAAGCCTCAGGGCACCTATATGCTCTTCCTGGACTGCACCGATTGGTGTGAAAAGAACGGCAAAACCATCGACCAGGTCCAGCGCGCCGGCGTAGAGGTGGGCGTGGACTGGCAGGATGGCCGCCAGTTCCATGGTCCCTGCCACATCCGCATGAATCTTGCTCTGCCCCTCTCCCGCGTTCAGGAGGCCTTCCAGCGCCTGAGCCAGTATGTCTTCACCGCCTAAAAAGGAGGACGCTCTGTGACAAGGCTGACCGCAGGCCAATTCATGCCCGACTTCACCTTTGATACCCCCTTTGAAACGGGCCGTACCCTGGCCCAAACCGTCCGGCAGGCCGAGGGCAAGACCGCTCTTGTATTCCTGCGCTATTACGGCTGCCCTCTGTGCCAGTATGATATCCACCAGTATGCCAAGCAATATTCAGCCCTCACCCAGGCCGGAGGCCAGCTCCTCGTGGTCCTCCAATCTGACCCCGCCGCCCTGGCCGCCCAGCTGGCCCCCGATTCCCTGCCCTTCCATCTGGTGTGCGACCCGGACCAGCGCCTTTACCGCCAGTTCGATATCGCCCCCGCCCCCTCTCAGGCCAAAATGGCGGGAGCCAAAACCCTCCTCAAGCTGGCTAAGGTATCGGCCGCCGGCTACAAGCACGGCGCCTACGAGGGCGACGAGCTTCAGCTCCCGGCCGCCTTCATCCTGGACCGGGACCGAAAGCTGGAATATGTCCGCTACGGCAAAACAGTGGATGACGTTCCCACCCCCAAAGAGCTGGCCCAATTACTGAAATAAAGGAGTTTCTGCCATGAAAATACTGGAGACCACCGCCGCCCCCGGAGCCATCGGCCCCTATTCTCAGGGATATGAGGCCGCCGGACTGGTCATCACCTCCGGCCAGCTCCCCGTAGACCCCTGCACCGGGGAGATGCCCCAGGGGATTGCCGGCCAGGCCCGGCAGAGCTGTGAGAACGTGGGCGCCATCCTCGCCGCCGCCGGAACCGGCTTTGACAAGGTTGTCAAGACCACCTGCTTCCTTGCGGATATGGATGACTTCGCCGCTTTTAACGAGGTGTACGCCAAGTTCTTCACCTCTAAGCCTGCCCGGAGCTGCGTGGCGGTAAAGACCCTGCCCAAAAACGCTCTGTGCGAAATCGAGGCCATTGCCATTCAATAAGCTCTTCCCTCTCTTCTCAGGGCGCCCTCTGGAGGCAGTTTCTCCAGGGGGCGCTCTTCTTTCCGCCTTTACCGAAAATGCGCCTCACCCGGGCAAAGATGTGGCGGGTGGCTTTTCTTCCGCCGCCGGCCTATCGCCGCCTTCCCGTTTCATATTTCCCTCCAAATCAGGCATACTACATCCCAAGAGGTGATGTGCCGTGGAGTCCATCTGGGAAAAAACCGCCCAGCTTCCAACCTTTGAACCCCTGCGCCGGGACATCCGCGCCGACGCGCTGGTCATCGGCGGCGGGCTGGCCGGACTGCTGTGCGCCCATGAGCTGACCCGAAACGGGCTGCGGTGCGTGGTGGCGGAGGCGGGGCGGATCTGCTCCGGCGTCACCAAAAATACCACCGCCAAGATTACCGCCCAGCACGGGCTGTTGTTCCACAAGCTGCTCAAGCGGTTTGGAGCGGAACGCGCCCGGGCCTGTCTGGACGCCAATACGGCGGCTCTGGACCGCCTCCGCGCGCTCTGCCAGGACATCCCCTGCGATTTTGAGGAAATGCCCAACTACGTCTACTCCCTGGACAGCCCCAGGGAACTGGAGCTGGAGCTGGCCGCGCTGGACAAGCTGGGCCGCCCCGCCTCCCTGGCGAAGGACCTCCCCCTCCCCTTTCCGACGGTGGGGGCGGTAAGGTTTGACCGCCAGGCCCAGTTCCATCCCCTGAAGTTTGCCGCCGCCATTGCGGAAAAGCTTCCCATTTTTGAGCACACCCGGGTGCTGGAGGTGGAGACCGGCCGGGCAATAACGGAGCATGGGACCGTCAGGGCGGAACACATCGTCGTGGCCACCCACTTCCCCTTTTTGAACAAATTCGGCGCGTACTGGCTGAAGCAATACCAGAGCCGGTCCTATGTGCTCGCCCTGGAGGGCGGGCCGGAGCTGGGCGGGATGTATGTGGACGGCAGCGGAAAAGGGCTGTCCTTCCGCAATTATGACAATCTGCTTCTGCTGGGGGGCGGCGGGCACCGCACCGGAAAGCCGGGGAGCGGCTGGGCCGGCCTGGAGGACTTCGCCCGCCGCCACTACCCGGACGCCCGGCCTGCGGCCCGCTGGGCCGCCCAGGACTGCATGACCCTGGACGGCGCCCCCTATATCGGCCTGTACTCCCCCCGCCTGCCCGGGCTTTACGCCGTCACCGGCTTCAACAAGTGGGGGATGACCTCCTCCATGGCCGCGGCCGCCCTGGTCACCGACCTTGTCCTGGGCCGGGACAGCCCCTGCCGGGCGGCGTTCTCCCCCTCCCGCTCCATCCTCCGGCCCCAGCTGGCCGTCAACGCAGGGGAGAGCGCCTTCAACCTGCTCACCCCCACCCGGCCCCGATGCCCCCATATGGGCTGCGCCCTGAAATACAACCCCCAGGAGCACAGCTGGGACTGCCCCTGCCACGGCTCCCGCTTCGCCGCAGACGGAAGTCTGCTGGACGGCCCCGCCACGGGAGGGCTGGTCCATGACCGGGCAAAGCGCCGGAAATAGCAAAAAAACGCCTCCCTGGAAAGCCCAGGGAGGCGTTTTGCTCACCATCCGATCTCGTCCAATATCCCCATGTTGGGATAGCGGTCCTTTAAAAAACTGTCGGGGTATGTCTCGTCCAAAAACCGGGCCACAACGCCGGTGGCGGGCACGTCCCGCCTGCGCTGGTCCATCCGGCACAGGGCAGCGGCGGACAGCGCCGTGCTGCACGCCAGAAACAGCGCCGCCACCCGGACCATCCGTCTGCCCCGGGAGAGGGGCACCCGGTCAATGAACAGGCACAGGGCCGGGTACGCCGCCCGAACCCACGCCAGGGCGGCCAGCCCCCAGAACAGGCAGAACACCAGGTTCACCCGGCCGTTCAGGTTAAAGGGCAGGTGGCGGTAATCCCAAAAGCACGCCCCGAACAGCACCTCCTGCACCCAGGAGCATATGTACTCGTACACGCCGCCCAGCACCGTCCCCGCCAGCACAATCCGGGCCGTGCTCTGGTCGTCCATGCGGTGAAAGGCCAGGGTGAGCAGCACCGCCCCCAGCGCCCAGACCAGGCTGAACGGCCCATAGACCAGACTGCTGCGGCTGATGAGCTCCCCCCGTGTGAGAAGCCAGAACACCACCTCGATAAAGTCGCCCACCACCCCCGCGATGAGGAACAGCCAGAACACCCGGTAGGGGGTGAGAGACCTGGCCGCCGCCTTCCGGGCCATCTCCTCCGACGGGGCTGCGGGTGCGCCGCTGCGGCCCCCGGCCGCGTCCGCCGTTGTCTGCTTTGTCATTCCCGCGCCTCCTTTCGTGTGACACAGCATACCACCCCCAACCGGCAAAAACACGAAAGGAATTTTAAAATTTTCATAAAGAAGGGCCGTCTCCTTTCAAAAGGAGACGGCCTTTCCAGCAATGAGCCCCCACGGAGCCGCCCTTCACATGTTGTGGAAAATGGACATTGCCCTAACGGGGCCCCCGCAAAGCCGCCCTTCACGCATTGTGGAAAATGGACTTTGCCCTAACAGGGCCCCCGCAAAGCCGTCCTTCACGCGTTATGGAAAATGGACATTGCCCTAACGGGGCCCCCGCAAAGCCGCCCTCCAGGCTTTGTGGGGAAAGGAGGGGCAAGGGAGCGGGCGCAGCTTTCGCCGAAGGCGGAAGCGGAGCTGAGCGGACTTTGCCCCGACGTCATCCGGGCGGCCAGGTCATATCCCGGCCCGCCAGCACATGGAAGTGGAGGTGGGGCACGGACTGCCCCGCCTGCTCGCCGCAGTTGGACACCACCCGGAAGTCGGTGATCCCCAACTCCTTGGTCACCTTGGCGATAACCTCGAAGCAGTGGGCCACCACAGCGGAGTTCCACTTGGTGATCTCCCCGCAGGAGCCGATGTGGGCCTTGGGGATGACCAGGAAATGGACGGGCGCCTGGGGGTCGATATCATAAAAGGCATAGCACAAATTGTCCTCATACACCTTGTTGGAGGGAATTTCCCCCTTGATGATCTTGCAGAACAGGCAGTTGGGGTCGTTATTCAGCACATCGGACATAGATAAGCCTCCTTTATTGATTCGGCACCACAGCGAAGAACTCCAACGGGCCGCCGCTGTTATTGATGAGGGAGTGGGCCTGGCCCTTGGGGCAATAGTGGCAGTCCCCCGCCTTCAGCGGCTCCTCGCCGCCCTCCACCTTCACCTTGCCCGTGCCGGAGAGAATATAGACGATTTCGCTGCTGGTCTCATGGGTGTGGTACCCGATGGACGAACCGGGGGGCAGGATGCCGTGAAGGATGCGGTTCAGGCCGTCCACGTGCATCTGGGCGTGAATCTCGCCCTCGCCGCCCAGAAAATTGGGGATGGTCTCCGTCCCCAGGTTGGAAAAGTCAATCAGCATGGCGGGTCTCCTTTCAGGCGGGTTTAAATTGGTTGACAGCCGGGTCGTAGGCATACCCTGCCCCGGCCAGTTTTTCAGTCAGCTCCGCCTCGCTTATATCCAGCCCATCGCACAGGTCGGACAGGCTGGAATACTCGTCCCGGAGCTTGGTGTTCACATAGCTTAACAGAATATATGGGTCCTGCGGAAGCATAAGCGCGCCCCCTTACAATCCCAGCTTCATGGCCACCACGTTATCCACCATGGCCAACGCGTTGTCCAGCATGAGCACGTCCTTGCCGCCGCCCATGGCGCTGTCCGGCTTGCCGCCGCCGGAGCCGCCCGCAATGGCGCACACCTGCTTGATGATGTCCCCGGCCTTGACCCCCTTCTTCACCGCCTCCTTGCCGCAGGCGCACAGGAAGGTGATCTTGCCGTCGTTGACAGCGGCCAGCACCGCCACCACGTTGTCGTCCTTCTCCCGGAGCATATCGCCCATCTGGCGCAGCCGGGCGCCGTCCGCCTCGGGCACGGTGGCGGTGAGCACCTTCAGCCCGCCCACGTCGTGGGCGGCGAACAGGATGCGCTCGGTTTCGCCGGCGGCCTCCTTGGCCTTGAACTTCTCCACCATCTGGTGCAGGCTCCTGATCTCGCCCATCACGGCCTCGGCCTTCTCCCGCAGCTCGCCGGGCTTGGCTTTGAGCACCGCCGCCGCCTGGCTGACCCGCTCCTGCACCTCGCCGAAGAAAGCCAGCGTCTCCCTGCCGGTGGTGGCCTCGATGCGGCGCACGCCGCTGGCCACGGAGAACTCGCTCTTGATGCGGAAGGCCCCCGCCATGGCGGTGTTGGGCAGGTGGGTGCCGCCGCAGAACTCCACGGAGTACCCCTCGCCCATGTCCACCACCCGGACGGTGTCGCCGTACTTCTCTCCAAACAGGGCGATGGCGCCCTTCTTCTTGGCCTCCTCGATGGGCAGTACGTCGGTGCGCACCTCGTAGCCGGACAGGATGGCGTCGTTCACGATGCGGCTCACCTCGGCCACCTGCTCCGGGGTCATGGCCTCGAAGTGGGTGAAGTCAAAGCGCAGCCGGTCAGGCTCCACCAGAGAGCCCGCCTGGTGGACATGGTCCCCCAGCACCTCCCGCAGGGCCTTGTCCAGCAGATGGGTGGCGGTGTGGGCCCGGGCCACGGCCCTCCGGCGTGACCGGTCGATCTGGGCGCCCACAATGTCCCCCACCTTGAGCACGCCCTCGGTCATTTTGCCGTAGTGCATATATTTGCCGCCCT
>CAJUEG010000085.1 GCA_910584835.1 uncultured Oscillospiraceae bacterium
TATCTCGCGGACAATAGTTTGGAGAACGTGGATTTGCCGGCGGCGATATCGCCTGTGATCAGCAGCAGTTTTTTCATGGGAACGCCCCCCTTACAAAAATACTGTGGTTTGGCGCATGATAAAGCGCCGCCCGCCGGAAAGCGCAGGCTCTCCGGCGGGTGGTTATGCTTTGCCCGTTGGTACAGCTCTTAAAACTTTGCCCCGCCGAACTCGGACAGGGTGACGGACTTGTTCCGCTCCGCCGTCCAGTTGATGGACCACTGGGAGGCGAACAGCAGCAGCTGGTTCTGCCGGTAATCCTCCACCAGCATGGCGTCGCCGGGGAGGGTGAGCTCGTCCGCCCGCAGGGGCTCGTCCCCGTCGTGATGGAGCCAGCGCAGGTACTCGTAGGGCAGGCCCTCGGCGTACAAGTCCACGCCGTACTCGTTTTTCAGGCGGTACTCCAGCACGTCGAATTGCAGGGTGCCCACCACGCCCACGATGACCTCCTCCATGCCGGAGTAGGGGGTCTTGAAAATCTGGATGGCGCCCTCCTGGGCGATCTGCTCCATGCCCTTGAGGAACTGCTTGCGCTTCATGGTGTCCAGCGGCCGTACCCGGCGGAAGTGCTCCGGGGCGAAGGTGGGGATGGGGTCAAATTGGAACTTGTGCCCCGGCATGCACAGAGTGTCCCCGATGGAGAAGATGCCCGGGTCGAACACGCCGATGATGTCCCCGGCGTAGGCCTCCTCGATGATCTCCCGCTCCGCGGCCATGAGCTGCTGGGGCCGGGAGAGCTTCAGCTTTTTGCCGCCCTGGACGTGGTAGACCTCCCTGTCCGCGTCGAACCGGCCGGACACCACCCGCATAAACGCGATGCGGTCCCGGTGGGCCTTGTTCATGTTGGCCTGGATTTTGAACACGAAGGCGGAGAAGCCGTCGTCAAAGGAGTCGATGAGCTCGTCGCCCGCCGTGCGGGGGAGAGGGGCGGTGGTCATGCGCAGGAAGTCCTCCAGGAAGGGCTCCACGCCGAAGTTGGTCAGCGCCGAGCCGAAGAACACCGGGGACAGCTGCCCGTGGCGCACCCGGTCCATGTCGAACTCGCAGGACGCCCCGTCCAGCAGCTCGATCTCGTCGGTCAGCTGGTCACGGCAGCTCTGGCCGATGAGGCCTGCCAGCTCCGGGTCGTCCAGGGCCACCTCGGTGGCGGTGGCCGCCTTGGAGCCGCCGTTGGAGGTGAAGTGGATGATGCGGCGGCGCTCCCGGTCGTACACCCCCTGGAACGCCTTGCCGCAGCCGATGGGCCAGTTGACGGCGTAGGTGTCGATGCCCAGCTCGTGCTCCAGCTCCTGGCACAGCTCGAAGGGGTCCCGGGCCTCCCGGTCCATTTTGTTGATGAAGGTGAAGATGGGGATGTCCCGCAGGCGGCACACCTTGAACAGCTTCCGGGTCTGGGCCTCCACGCCCTTGGCGGCGTCGATGACCATGACGGCGGAGTCGGCGGCCATGAGGGTGCGGTAGGTGTCCTCGGAGAAGTCCTGGTGGCCGGGGGTGTCCAGGATGTTGATGCAGAAGCCCTCGTACTGGAACTGCATGACGGAGGAGGTGACGGAGATGCCGCGCTGCTTTTCGATCTCCATCCAGTCGGAGGTGGCGGCCCGGGCGTTCTTCTTGCCCTTGACCACCCCCGCCTGGGCGATGGCGCCCCCGTAGAGCAGAAATTTTTCCGTCAGGGTGGTTTTGCCCGCGTCCGGGTGGGAGATGATGGCGAAGGTCCTCCGCCGCTTGATTTCGGATTCGTATTGAGACATAGGTTCCTCCTGTTTTTGCGTAATGTTTAGAAGAAAACCACCGTTTTACATTGGAAAGCCCCCTAAATAAAATCACAGCGCAGTCAGTATACCACAATCATCCAAAGAAGAAAAGATACGCGCCTCAATAAATCGGGATTGTTATTTCCGATTCGGTTTTCTTTTGACGGCCAGCAATTTCATGTAATCATCAAAATCAGCCGTATCGGCCGGTTCAAACATGACCCATTTCCCATTGTGATAGATTTTTGCCTCATCATATTGCCTGCAAACGGCGTCGGAAAGGGTACCCCTTATCTCTTCAAATTTTGTTCTTTCCTCTTTTCCGAAGATTATCATGAATCCAATACAATTGCTTTTGGCGTACAGGCTGCAAAGCGTTTTACCGCCCCTGCGATATTTGTACTCGTAAGCCCAATTCTTACCGCCCGTATTCCAAACTCGTTCCATATCGTATTTTTCATCAATGGCCAAACATAACGCCTGCCAGACTTCAAGCAGAGGCTGCCCGAGCAATTCAGCCATAGCTGATTGGGATGGTATATGTTCAAGCACTGTATTCCCTCCGTAAACGTTTCGATTTGCGCCGTCTCCCGGCAGATCCCCATCTGTTGAAGCCCCCTACAGCACCCCATGGGCGTGCCTGGTCACATGGCACCCCAGATTGACCGCGCAGGGCAGCCCCGCGATGTGGGTGGCCTGGGTGAGGATAGCGGCGGACAGCGCGGTGGTCCGCCCCCCCAGACCCTGGGGGCCGATGCCCAGGCGGTTGGCCCGCTCCAGAATCCGCTCCTCCATGGCGGCGTAAAAGGGGTCCGGGTGGCGCTCCCCGGCGGGGCGCAGCAGGGCCCGCTTGGCCAGTTCCACGGCCACCTCGGACGTGCCCCCCAGCCCCACGCCGATGACCACCGGCGGGCAGGGGTTGGACCCGGCCTGGGACACGCAGTCCACGATGAAGTCCTCCACCTGCTCCGGGGTGACGGAGGGGTTGAACATCTTCAGCTTTGTCATGTTCTCGCTGCCAAACCCCTTGGGGGCCACGGTGATCTCCACCTTGTCCCCGGGCACCATGCGCAGGTGGAGGATGGCGGGAGTGTTGTCGTTGGTGTTCACCCGCCGCAGGGGGTCGCCCACCACGGACAGCCGCAGATGGCCGTCCAGGTAGCCCCGGCGCACGCCGTCGTCCACCGTGTCCTCCAGAGAGCCCCCCACCAGGCGGCAGTCCTGACCCCAGTTGATGAACACCACCGCCATGCCGGTGTCCTGGCAGATGGGCAGGCCCTTGGATTGGGCAAACTCGTAGTTTTCCACCAGGTCGCCCAGGATGGCCCGGCCCACCGGGGAGGGCTCGTCCTCCCGGGCGGCGCAGATGGCGCGGCGCAGGTCCCGGGGCAGGACGGTGTTTGCCTCGATGCACAGCGCCCGCACCGTGTCGGACAGGGCCGTGGCCTCAATTTCCCGTACCATTCAGATGACCTCCTGTCCGTCGATGAGCACGTGGGTGACTTTGGTGTTCCAGTGGAAGGGGTGGCCGTCCATGACCACCACGTCCGCGTCCTTGCCGGGGGAGAGGGAGCCCAGCCGGTCCCCCGCCCCGCAGATGCAGGCGGCGTTGATGGTGATGGCGGCCAGCGCCTCCTCCTCGTCCATCCCCGCCCGGGCGGCCATGGCGGCGCAGAAGGGGAGCAGGGCGATGGGGGTCTCCGGGTGGTCGGTGCAGATGGCCGTCTGCACCCCCGCCCGGGCCAGGATGGCGGTGTTCTCCAGGGTGAGGTTGGCCAGCTCCGGCTTGGAGCGGTCGGTGAGGAAGGGCCCGGTGATGACCGGGACGCCCTCCCTGGCCAGAAAATCCGCGATGAGATGCCCCTCGGTGCCGTGGACAATGGCGCAGTCCAGGCCGAATTCCCTGCTGAGCCGGACGGCGGTGACAATATCGTCCGCCCGGTGGGCGTGGAAGTGGGCGGGCAGACGCCCCGTCACCACCGGGCGCAGGGCGTCCAGCTGGGGGTCGAACTCCGGGTCGTCCAGGGCGTCGTCCGCCGCGGCGCGGGCATACTTGGCCTCGTAATTCAGCGCCTGGGTGAGCCTGTCCCGGATGAGGGCGGCGGTGGCCATGCGGGTGGCGGGGCCATGGCCCTTATGGATACCCTTGGGGTTCTCCCCCAGGGCGAACTTCATGGCGGCGGGGGCGCGCACCGCCATCCGGTCGATCACCGACCCGGCGGTTTTCAGCAGGACCGACTGCCCGGCGATGGGATTGGCGGAGCCGGGGCCGGTGTGGACGCAGGTGATCCCCGCCCGGCGGGCCTCCCCGAAGTAGCGGTTGAGGGGGTCCACCCCGTCCAGCGCCCGGAGCTGGGGGGTGCAGGGGGCGGGGGATTCGTTCAGGTCGTCCTCCGGCCCGCCGCAGCCGTACAGGCCCAGGTGGCAGTGGGCGTCGATGAAGCCGGGCAGCACGTGGCCGCCGCCGGCGTCGATGAGGCCGGCGGGATCGGCGTCCTGGGGCAGGGCGGACATGGGGCCGGCCTGGACGATGCGGCTGCCCCGGATGTGGACAAAGCCGTGGGGGATGACGCCGTTTTCCATGGTGTGAATCACGCCGTTGACAATGAGCATGAACGATTCCTCCTCCGCCAGGGTTCGACGGGCTTTTGCCCGCCGGTGTGGTATGCTGTAGATGCGGCACAGCCGCGGCATGGGAGTCATCCCATGCGGTCATTCCATTCTCCCGCGCAAATTATCCTTGGGCTCTTTTCCCTTCTAGGGGAAAGAGCCGCTTTTTTGCGCCCGGGCGGACGGCCGGCACCGGCGGCCGTGCCTACGGTTCGTCGGTGCGGCCCGCCAGATAGTCCAGCGACACGCCGAAAAAGTCCGCGATCCGCGCCGCCTCGGAGATGTCGGGCTCTGTGCCGCCGTGTTCATACCGGCAGTAAGTTGAGTACCGAAAGCCCAGCTGATGGGCAGTATCTTCCTGCGTCAACCCTTTTTGCATTCGGCAAGTGCGCAAACGCACATTAAATTTTTCCATGAAATAGTCCCTTTCTCATTGACAACTCAAAAATAAAGTGTTATAATTAAAATGTAAAAAATGAATTGAGCGGGGAGGCTTCCTTTTATGATACCAGAACTTGAGACATTGTATAAGCAGGCGGCCAGCACGGAAAACCTGACGCGGTGGCTCCAGGACCGGGATATCATAAAAAGCTATGAGGACAGCTTCCGCTACGCCGAGGAGGGACAGGCGCTGCTGCTGGGGCGGCTGGCCGGGGAGGAGTTGGAGCTGTTCCGCCGCTACCTGGACAACCGGGCGGAGCGGGAGGACGCGGAAAGCCGGATGCTGTTTTCCCAGGGCTTGTCCATCGGCCTGCGCTTGGGCTCGCTGTGCGCCTGGGTGTGACCGGGCGCGGCGGCCCGCAGAGGACGCAGCCCCGGAGGCGCTACCGTCCTCTTACGGGGGGGAGAGCCGTCCAAAAAAGGGGGACGCGGCCGCGTCCCCCCTTTGATTTGGATCTATTTTCTCCCGCCCCGGCGGTTGGCGCGCTTCTCGTTCATATGGAGCTCGGACAGCTTGCTGTCGGAACTCTGCATGAACTGCTTCAGCTGATCCTCGAAGCTGGCCGGTCCTCTGGGCTGGGCGGGTTCCGGGGTAAAGCTGCGCCCGGGGGCGGGACGGCGGCTGGGCGGGCGGCGGTCGCCTTCGGGCTTGGGACCGGGGCCGCCGGGCCGGCGCTCCGGGCGGGGCGGCGGGGGCAGCGCCTGTTTGATGGACAGGTTGATGCGGTTGTTGTCGTCGATGCCGATGACCTTTACCTTTACCTCCTGGCCCTCCGAGAGCAGGTCGTGCACGTCGTTGACATAGGAATAGGCAATCTCCGAAATGTGTACCAGCCCCGAGCGGTTGCCCGGGAGAGATACAAACGCGCCGAATTTGGTGATCCCCGTCACCTTGCCATCCAGAATAGAACCAACTTCAATCCCCATAAATCTCTTTTTTCCCTCTCAGTTATGTATTGGATTTTTTTGCGGCTGAGTTTTTCCCTCGCTGTCCGCTTCTCCGCGCTTTGTTGTCACGCTGCGAAGCGGCCAGGACGCTCTGTCGCTTTCGCTTCGTCTCGGGCAAGACCTGGCCCAACTCCGTTGTGCCTGGGTTCTTGCCCTTGCTCCGCTCCAAGCTCCCTCGCTGTCCGCTTCTCCGCGCTTCTTATTTGCTGGAGTCCACGAACTCGATCTCCCCCGGCTCCATCAGCCCCAGACGGCTCCGGGCGATGTCCGCCAGGTAGTCAGGGTCGGCGCTTCGGGCGATGCCCTCTTCCAGCGCGGCGTTTGCCTCCCGCTGAGCCTGGACCTGGCGGCTGAGCGCCTCTTGGTCGGCCTGGGCGGCGTTGAGCCTGGCCTGGGTGGACAGCAGGGCGGCGGCCACCGCGGCCAGCAGCACCAGCACCAGCAGTTTTGTCGCGATGCCCGCGCGCTTGAGCTTCATGGTCCTCCGCTCCCTTCTTTCCGTTTCCCAGGAAACGGTAGACTACATTCATTCTATACCAAGCCAGCCAATTTTGGAAGAGTTTTTTTTGATTTTCCAAAAATTTTTTCGTCCCCCGGGCCGCCGCGCGCAGCGGGGCGGTGAGCAGCCGCCAGATCCTGCGCGCCAGGTCCGCCATCCACAGCAGCGCGGGCAGCGCCAGACGGCTGAGGGTGAGAAAGTAAATCCCGCCCCCCAGCGCCACCGCGGCCATGTGGTAGATGCGCACCCGCCCGTCGTCCAGGACAAGGGTGAACAGGAACAGGGCGGCCGTGGCCCCCAGCCAGAACAGCAGGTCCAGCACAAAGGCCAGGCCGGACCTCCGCCAGGTGCGACGCAGGGTGCGCATCCCGTCGTAGACCAGACCCAGCAGCGCCCCCAGCAGAAGCCCCTGGCCGAATATGGCGGCCTGGCCCGCGATGTCCACGTGCATGGTCAGCGCAGCAGGCGGGAGAGGAAGCCGCCGCGGCCCGCGCTCTCCTCCTCGTAGCTCACCGAGTCGATGTCCCCGTCCACTTTCAGGTCGCCACCGTCCAGGGACAGCTTTTCGATGTGCAGGTTTTCCCCCGCCACCACCATAGCGCCCCTGGAGGTGGACAGCACAATGGTGTTCTCGTCAAACCGCTCCACGTCCTCCACGCCGGACACGGTGAGGCTCTTTCGGTCCTCAATCACCACGTGGTGGGGGGCGGGCAGCCCGCCTTCATATGCCATAGAACCATCTCCTTGATCCTCAGATGGTCCATCATATGGGGTTTGTCCGAAAAATATGAGTGGAAATCACGTCTCCGGGCCGGGGTCCTCCTGGGCGGCCAGACGGGCCCGCAGGTCGTTTTTGAGCAGGGTGTAGAGCACGGCGGCGATGGGGACGCTGACCACCATCCCCGCCAGCCCCAGCAGGGAGCCGCCCACGGTGACCGCCGCCAGCACCCAGATGCCGGGCAGGCCCATGGTGGTGCCCACCACCCGGGGGTAGATCAGGTTGCCCTCCAGCTGCTGGAGGGTGACCAGGAACACCAGGAACCAGAAGGCCTCCATGGGGCGGATCATCACCAGCAGCAGCACCGCCACTCCCGCGCCCAGATAGGCCCCCGCGATGGGGATGAGGGCGGACACGCCGATAATGACCGAGATGAGGGGGGCGTAGTCGAAGCGGAAGATGCACATGCCGATGAAGCACAGCCCGCCCAGGATGCAGGCCTCCACCAGCTGGCCGTTGACGTATTTGGAGAAGGTGTCCACCGTGAGGCGGGCCACAGACAGCAGCGGCGCGGACACGCGGGGCGGGAGGTAGGCCTTCACCAGGCGGCGGCACTGGGCGGTGAGCCGGGGCGCGCCGGACAGCATGTAGATGGAGAACACAAGGGCCAGCACCCCCGTCACCACGCCGGACACCACCACGCTGGTCATGGTGACCAGATGGGGCAGGGTGTTGGTGAGGGTGTCCAGCGCGCCGGTGAGCAGGCCCTTCAGCATGTCGCTGATGCCGGAGGACAGGTCCAGGCTGGCCAGCTGCTCCAGGTCCAGCTTGTCCACCACCCAGTCGTACAGGTTCTGGAAGTTGGCGGCGTAGGTGCCCAGGTTGCCGATGAACATCTCAATGCTGTGGGTGAGCTCAGGCACCACCAGGGCCACCAGCACGGCGATGAAGAGGATGACCACCAGGTAGGCGGTGACCACCGCCAAAGGGCGGGCGGCCCGCCGGGCCCGGCCAGGGAGGGCCTTTTCATACTGCCGGGCGAAGAAATTGCAGGGCCGGTCCAGGATAAACGCGATGACAAGCCCGGCGATCAGCGGCTGGAAAGCCGCCAGCACCCCGCCCAGCCAGCCGCCCACCGCGTCCAGCTTGACGATGACCGCCACCAGCACCACGGCGTAGGTGATGAGCAGAACCAGACTGCGAAACAGCTTTTTGTCCATAGAGCCACTCCCTATCCCTAATTTGTTCCAGTTTACCATTGCGGGGGGGGCGCCGTCAATTTAAGATTTTTCTAAAGCTGGGCCCTCCGCGGGCGACCCAGCCTGCCAGCCGCGTCTGGATCGAGGCGGACAGGTTGGCGGGCAGCTGATCCCAGGGAAAAAACCGCAGCTCCTCCACCTCGCCCTCCTGGCATTTCGGCGTGCCGGACCAGTCCCGGCAGAAAAAGACGAAATCCACGTTGTATACCTCATCGCCGTTGGGATAGATGTAGTGCTGGTCCTTTCCGGAGAGCACCTCCAAAAGCTCCAGGCTGTGGGCGGTGAGGCCGGTCTCCTCCAGCAGCTCCCGGCGGGCGGTGTCCTCCGCCGACTCCCCCGGCTCCATGGAGCCGGCCGCCGCGCAGTCCCAGCAGTGGTCGTCGCTGCGCAGCTGGAGCAGAACGCGGCCCTGCCCATCCTCCAGAATGACGCTGGACCCCACCTGGATCAGGGGGCGGTGCCCCACAAAAGCGCGCAAATCCATAATGTAGCCCATACCGGCCTCCCGCAGCTGTAATTTTTTCACAGGAAAAAGCTGCGCCGCCCCCAGTATACCACCGGGGGCGGCCCGCGTCAATTGGAGCGGCTGCTCAGAAAGAGGGGCGCACGTCGTCGCCCCGGGCCCGCTCCAGGTCGATCTGCTTCTTCCGGCCGGAGGCCTGGGCCAGCAGGGCCGACAGGGTCTCCCGGTCGCCGGACTGGATAACCTGGCGGTACTGCCGCAGCCGCCCCTCCAGCCCCTCCAGCACCTGGGACAGGGCGGGGGCGTTGAGGGTGAACAGCTGGGTCCACATGGCCGGGTCCAGCGCCGCCACCCGGGTGCAGTCCCGGAAGGAGCCGCCCTCGAAGCCCTTGCAGGAGAACAGCCCCTCGTCGGCGCACACCGACACGGCGATGACGTGCATGAGCTGGCTGGTGTAGGCGATCATCTGGTCGTGGCGCTCCGGGGTGGTGACGATCACGTCCCCGAACCGGCAGTGGTCCGCCATCCGGCGCAGCAGCTCCAGATGCTCCGCCGCGGCGTAGGGGCCGGGGGTGACGATGAAGTGGGTGTTGCGGAAGAGGGTGCCCTCGGCGTTGGCGATGCCGGACACCTCCTTGCCCGCCATGGGGTGGCAGCCGATGAAGTCCACCCCGTCCGGCAGGCATTTTGCCGCCTCCATCACGGCGGTTTTCACGCCGCACACGTCCCAGACGAGGCAGCCGGGCTTGAAGCGGTCCCGGTGCTCCTCCAGAAAGGCGATGATGCCCGCCGGGTCCTGGCAGAGCACCACCACGTCCGCGCCGGGCAGCTCGGCGGCGGGGTCGAAGGTGAGCCGGTCCGCCGCGCCCATGGCCTCCGCCTTGTCATGGGTGGCCTGGGAGCGCACCGCCCCCACCACCTCAAAGTCCTCAAAGCCCCGCAGGGCCATGGCCAGGGAGCCGCCGATCAGCCCCAGGCCCACCACTAGAATTTTTTTCATTGAAAAGCACCTCTTCTGTTTATGCGCCTGCCCTCACACTTCCCGGTTGTCATGCTCGGGCTGGGCGCATGTCCGGGCCGCTTTCGCTCCGCCTCGGGCAAAAGCCGCGCCGCGCGGCGGCGCTTGGCTTTTCCCCTCGCGCCGTTCCAAGCGGCCCTACGCGCCTGCCCTCACACTTCTCTGCCCACGCATTGGGCCACCGAGCGCAGCTTGCCCATCATATCGCCGAACTGCTCCGGCGTCACCGACTGGGCCCCGTCGCACAAAGCGCAGGCGGGGTTGTTGTGTACCTCGATGATGAGGCCGTCCGCCCCGGCGGCCACCGCCGCCATGGCCATGCGCTCCACCATCCACG
>CAJUEG010000086.1 GCA_910584835.1 uncultured Oscillospiraceae bacterium
TTGATGCCGTAGGCGTTCAGCCTGCGGCATCTAAACTGTTCGGTTCTTTTGGCGCAGCGGGAGGGATTCGAACCCTCGAGCGGTTTCAGCCGCTACACGATTTCCAATCGTGCTCGTTATGACCTCTTCGATACCGCTGCAAATCGGTGGTGAAGTCACAATTCTCTCGCCGCTTTGGTGCGGCGCAACGTAGATTATTATACCAGCTTTTCCCCCGTTGTCAAGTGGATTCTTCCCAATTCACCATTTTCTTTTTTTGACCCTCCAGCCAGCATCGCAGCAGGTACAGCGCCTCCGGCGACAGCAGCAGCAGCGCGGGCAGATTCACCGCCGCCAGCAGGCCGCTGAACACGTCCACCACCTGCCACACCGCCGTCACGTCCCCCACCGCTCCCAGTATGATGAAAGCGGGAAAGGCCAGATGGTACAGCCCCTGGGCCCACCGGGCGGAGGTGAGGGTCTCCACCCCCCGCCGTCCGTAGTACCCCGAGCCGATGAGGGAGGTGAACGCGAACAGGATCAGGCTCACCGACACGATCCACTCCCCCGCCTCGCCAAAGAGGGTGGCAAACCCCGCCACCGTCAGCGGCGCGCCCAGCAGCTCCCGGGGCACCGCGCCCCCCTCCGCCATCGGGAGCATCTGGGCCGGGTCGTACACCCCGGAGGTGAGTATGACCAGCGCGGTCACCGTGCAGATGACCATGGTGGCAAAAAACACCTCAAAAATGCCCCACATCCCCTGCTCCGCCGGCTCGTCCACATCGGCGCAGGCGTGGGCGATGGCGGACATGCCCACCCCGGCCTCGTTGGTGAACACCCCCCGGGCCACCCCGTATCGCAGGGCCGTCCCCATGGCATACCCCCCCGCCACCGCCCGGGGCGCGAAGGCGTAGCCCACAATCTGCTCCAGCGCCCCGGGCACCGCCTGCCAATTGGCGGCAATCACCGCCAGCCCGCACCCCACAAACAGCAGCGCCATGGCGGGCACCAGCAGCTCGCACAGCTTGCCGATGCGCTTGATGCCCCCCATCAGCACTATGGCGGTGACCGCCGCCAGCACCACCCCCACCGCCACCGGGTTGACCCCCCCGGCGGCGGACAGCGCCGTGGCGATGGAGTTGGCCTGGGCCAGATTTCCCCCCGTCAGCGTCTCTGCGACGCAGAAAAGGGCAAATATTTTCGCCAGCCCCGGCAGACGCAGCCCCTTCTCCATGTACTGCATGGGCCCCCCGCGCCAGCGGCCGTCGGGGCCGCGCTCCCGGTGGCGTACCGCCAGAATCTTCTCCCCGCACCCTGTCATCATCCCCAGCAGGGCGGACATCCACATCCAGAACACCGCCCCCGGCCCGCCGTAGGCAATGGCGGTGGCCACCCCGGCGATGGAGCCGGTTCCGATGGTGGCCGCCAGGGCGGTGGACAGGGCCTGGAACTGGGTCACTTTCCCGCTCTCTTCCCCTCCCCTCTTCCGCCGGAACAGGGATCCCACCGTGGCCCGCCACCAGACGGGCAGACCAAAGAGCTGGAAAAAGCCGGAGCCGAAGGAGTACCACAGCCCCACCACCAAAAACGCCGCCAGCAGCGGCCCGCCCCACAGCCAGTCGCCCAGCGTCTTAAAAAAAGCCACGTCCGCATCCCCCCTCATGGGAAGGTATGCGGACATGGCTTTGGTTATGCGGCTTGGGCCGTCAGCCCTCCCAAGGGTCCTCCCCGGGGACATCTTTCCCTTTGTCCCGGGTCTTTTCCCGGTCCAGCCACCCCGGCTTTTTCCATGGCCGCAGCCGCCCTGCCTGGGCGGGCAGGAAGCCCATGCGGTGAAGCACCGGCAGCAACGCGGCAAACATCGCCACAAGCATCACCGTCTGGATGGGCAGCATAACGGCGTTTTTCACCGCCCGCTCACCCACAAGAACCCAATACCCTTTGCTGGAATACCAGAGGTAGGATCCCAGGGACTGCAAGAATACGTTCTGAATGTTGGTGAGCAGCTTTGCCAGAAACACCCGCAGCACCGTCACCTCTGAGCGGTAAAGGAACAGCGCATAGGTAAATGTTCCCAACATGGTAGTAAAGATATAAAACGGATTGTAGCCCCCGTCAGGATTCATGAAATAGCCCACCGTATCCTCCACGAAGCCGAACACCAGCGCGTTCACCGGCCCCCCCACCAGGGCGCACAGCGCCCTTCCCAGAAAGCCCCACGAAATTTTGATGCCGCTGGCCATCTTGATGGACGGCAGACGGCCCAGCGCCACGCAGGCCGCCACCATCAGCGCGGAGAAGATCAGGGTGCGCAGCTTTTTGGAGTCGGCCAGGGCATCCCGCCAATAGGCGCGGGAAAAAGGCGTTTTGTACAGGGTTTGGGACATGAAAAAAGACCTCCTTTTTGTTCGGCAGCACCCAAAACGGGTATGCCGCACAAAGGAAGCCCAACGGGCGCAGTTCCGCCATGCGGCAGCGGGATGCGGAGGGCGCACTGCAAGCCTCCGGCGCTTCTGAATCAATCCCCGTCCAAGGCTTGGCAAACCTGCCCGCCCGGATTTCATCATCAGCTTCTTTTGGCTTTTCGTCCGGCGGACAACTCCCCGTCCCGCCGGCACTGCGGAGGCACTGCCTCCTGACACGCGCGCTCCTACTCTGCCTGTTATCTCCAGTGTACTCCACTCCGGCGCAAAATGCAAGTGCCGATATCGCCAAAATCTTCGTACCGCCGCCTCGCATGGGGGATCGCGCCATATCTCCCCGCAGGTATTGAATTTTCAGCGGAATATGGTATACTTTTCCTCACAAGTCCGCATATAGAGAGAAAGGCTGTGACCACTGTTGTACGATTTCTATGACCTGGCGCTGTATCTGCTGATCTATTCCTTCCTGGGGTGGGCGGCGGAAGCGGGGTATTACGCCGTCACCCGGCGGCAGTTCTGCAACCGGGGCGTGGTCGCCCTGCCCCTGGTGCTGTCCTATGGCTTCACCTTCGTCCTGCTCATTCTGCTTCTGCCCACCCTGGCGGGGCGTCATATTCTCTCCTTCCTGGCCACCATGGTGGTGTCCTCCGTGGTGGAGCGCATCGGCGACCACTTTTTCCAGCGGGTGGGCCCCAAAATCCGCTGGAACCAGGAGCGCAGCCGTCTGCTGTCCGGCACGGGAAAGGGTCTTATCTCCTCCGCCCTGGTGGCGGGCGTCTACTACCTGACCTATCTCATCGTCCACCCCATTCTGCTGGCCGGGCTGATGCTGGTCCCCAGGCTGCTCCGGCAGATCGTGGTCATTGCCTGCCTCGCCCTTGTCGCCCTGGACTTTGCCGCCGTGTTTTACGCCGTGCACACCGGGGACGCCTCCCGCTATGAGGAGCTCCAGGCGGGCAGCAGGCAGGGAAAGCTGGCCGGGCGCATCTATAACAGCGTCTGGAAGCGTCTGCGGAAGGCCTATCCCGGCCTGGAGCAGGACTCCGGGCAGGAGGAGGGCGGCTGCACCTTTGCCAAGGGCCTGTGCCGGGACAAGCTGGTGTGGGTGTTCCTCATCTCCGCCCTGCTGGGGGACATCATTGAGACCTTCTGGTGCGGCCTGGTGGACGGGGCATGGATGAACCGCTCCAGCGTGCTCTACGGCCCCTTCAGCTTCGTGTGGGGGCTGGGGGCGGTGGTGCTCACCGTGGCCCTCCAGGGGCTGGCGGAAAAAAACGACCGCTACGTATTCGCCGCCGGCTTCGTGGTCGGGGGTGCCTATGAATACCTGTGCAGCGTGTTCACCGAGCTGGTGTTCGGCACCGTGTTCTGGGACTACAGCGACATGCCGCTGAACATCGGCGGGCGCACCAACGTGCTGTTCTGCTTCTTCTGGGGCGCGCTGTCGGTGGTGTGGATCAAGATAATCTACCCTCCCATGTCCAAAGGAATCGAGTCCGTGCCCCCGCTGGCGGGCAAGATCGCCACCTGGGTCGTGGTATTCTTTATGGTCTGCAACGCCCTGCTCACCAGCGCCGCCATGCTGCGCTACTCCGCCCGGTCCGCCCAGCCCGAGCCCGCCAACGCCTTCGAGGAATTTATCGACCGGCAGTACGGCGACGCCCGCATGGAGGCGCGCTGGCCCAACATGATTGTCACCGGCGCCTCCCAGCCCTGACCGGCCGGGGCAAAACGCGGGGCCGTCCCCCATGGGGGACGGCCCTTTTTCAGATCTTACGGCCCGGGCGTCACGCCTCCCCGTCCCGCAGCCGTCTCTTCGCCACCGCGAAGTAGCTGGCCGCCAGCACCACGTCCGCCCCCAGCCACGCGGCCGGTTCGGCGAAGAAGATGCCCACCTCCCCCACCGCCAGCGGCAGGTACAGGGCGGTGGCGGTGCGCATGATAAATTCCACCACGCCGGACACCATGGGCAGGGCGGTGTTCCCCATTCCCTGGACGGCGGAGCGCATCACATGGAGCACATACAGCACGGGCAGGCCCACGCTCATGACGGCCAGGTAGAAGTAGGCCGTTTCCATGGCCTGCTCCACCTCCCGGGGCGTCCCGGAGATGAAGCAGCCCAAAATCGCCCGCCCGAACACCAGCATCACCGCCGCGATCACCAGCGACGTGGCCGCCGCGATGGCCAGCGCCGCCCGGGTGCCCTGCCGGATGCGCCGGTACCGGCCCGCGCCCAGGTTCTGTCCCACGTAGGTAATCATGGCGTAGCCGTAGGAGGTGGCGGCAATCTCCAGCACGCCGTACAGCTTGTTGGTGGCGGTGAACCCCGCGATAAAGACCACACCGGAGCCGTTGACCACAAACTGCACGATCATGCCGCCCACGGCGATGATGCAGTTCTGAAACGCCATGGGGAAGCCCAGCCCCAGCAGCTGGGGGGCCACCTCCTTTTGGAGGCGCAGATTGTCCCGGGACAGCCGCAGCACCTCCAGCCTTCCGATGTGGTACAGGCAGAACAGGCCGGACACCACCTGGGCGATGAGGGTGGCCGCCGCCGCCCCCGCGATGCCCCACTGGAACACCATCACGAACAGCAGGTCCAGCACGATGTTGGTCACCGAGGCCACCGCCATGGCCTGGAGCGGCGTTTTGCCGTCCCCCAGGGAGCGCAGGACGCAGGCCAGCAGGTTGTAGGCCATCATCACGGGGACGCCCAGGTACATGATGCGCAAATATAAAAGGGCGTCCCCCAAAATGTCGCCGGGGGTCTGCAAGAGGACCAGCACCGGCCTGGCCGCCAGCTGCCCCGCCCCCACCAGCAGCAGGGAAAACAGGGCGGACAGCACCCCCGCGTTGCCGATCACGTCCCGCAGCCGGGGGTAGTTCCCCGCCCCGAACTCCCGGGACATACGGATGGCGCAGCCCTGGGTAAAGCCCTGCACAATGCCCAGCATCATCCAGTTCATCCAGTCCGCGGCCCCCAGCGCGGCCAGCGCGCCCACACCCAGATACTTGCCCACCACCATGGTGTCCACCACGGTGTACAGCTGCTGGAACACATTGCCCACCATCAGGGGCAGCGCAAAGGTGAAAATCAGCTTTGCCGGTTTTCCCTCCGTCATGCTTTGAATGCGGGCCGCCATGCTTTTCCCATCCTCTCCTGCGCGGCGGGCATCCCGCCGTATGTCCGCCTATCATACCACAGTCCTCCCTCCCGCGCAAGGCCGGCGCCGTCAAAAAAGGCGGCGGAAGCTCGCCTGACTCTTCACAAATCCCGCAGGACGTGGTAAACTTGTTCCTGTCCAAACGGCGCGGTCGTTGGATTATCTTTCGGAAAGGCGGTCAAACCCATGCTGCTCAACAGTTTTCTCCTCTCGCTCAACGCAATTGTGTCCATTTTCCTGATGATGGCCGTGGGTTACGGGGCCAAGCGGCTGCTCCGCCTGGAAAAAGAGCATATCCGGCGCTTCAACGCCCTGGTTTTTCACACCCTCCTGCCGCTGATGCTCTTTACCAATATCTATACATCCGACATCAGGTCGGGGGTCAGCCTGCGCTGTCTGGGGCTGGCGCTGTCGGTGCTGCTGGTCCTGTTTGTCCTCACCTGGCTCTTTGTCAAGCGCATTGAGCCGGCCAACGACCAGCGGGGCGTAATGATCCAGGCCGCCTTCCGCAGCAATTTCCTCCTCCTGGGCCTCCCGCTGATCCGGGAGCTCTGTCCCGGCGCGGACCTGGCCACCGTCTCCGTCATGCTGGCCATCGTGGTTCCCTGCTACAACGTCCTGGCCGTGGTCACGCTGGAGACCTTCAGCCGCAAGCAGGTGGACGTGGGGAAAATCCTGCTGGGCATCGTCAAAAACCCGCTGATCCTGGCCTCGGCGGCCGGGGTTTTGGCCAACCTGTCCGGACTGCGCCTGCCGGAGTGCGTGGCCAGTCCCATCGCCCAGCTGGGGGCGGCGGCCTCTCCGGTGGCCCTGCTCCTGCTGGGGGCGGAGTTTGAGTTCCGGGCCGTGGGGCTCTACCGCCGCAACCTGGCCGTGTGCACCGTGCTGCGGCTGCTGGTCTATCCCGGCGTAGCCCTGCCGCTGGCCGCGCTGGCCGGGCTGCGGGGGCCGGAGTTCGCCGTCCTCATCTCCATGTTCGCCACCCCCGCCGCCGTCAGCTCCTTCAGCATGGCCGCCCAGATGGGGGGCAACCCGGAGCTTGCCGCCGGCGCGGTGACCCTCACCACCCTGCTGTCCGCCGGCACCATGTTTTTCTGGATTTTCCTGTTCAAGTCGCTGGGCATGTTCTAGGACGTGTCCACATATGTGAACACATCCTAGGACCCCCGCTTTTAGAACAGATGTTTCACGTGAAACAATTCGCGGCGCCCCTCCCGGAGGAGGGGCGCCGCGTCCTATTCCCCTGCTGCGGGGCGCTCAGACCCGCCAGCCCTCCGGCAGGTACTTGGCCGTGCCCGCGATCATGTCGTCCGCCAGGCGGCGCAGCTCTCCCTCGTCCGCGCACTTGGCGGCGGTATTGGGGTCGTTGAGAAGCGCCCGGACCACCAGCTCCCGGTCGCACTCCAGCGCCGCGCGCAGGGTGAGGGCGTGGTTTTCCACGTGGGGCTGGATGAGCCGCCGCACCCCCTCCGGCAGCGGCCCGGCCAGCACAGGCCGGACGCTGTCCCGGTCAAACACCGCGTTGGTCTCCACCACCGCCCCCAGGGGCAGGTTGGGGATCTGCCCGGCGTTGGGCAGGTTCACGTTGCTCACCATGCGCCCAAGCCCCGCCAGCGCTTTGATCAGCAGCACCCCCTCCTCCCCGGAGGGGGTCATGTCCACCTCCCGCTCCCCCGAGGCCATGGCCCGGCTCTTTTCCAGCCGCGCCTTCAGGTCGTCCTTCCGCCACCGCACCGGGGTCAGGCCGAACTTCCAGCTCTTTACCGTCTCCGGGTCCCGCAAGTATTCGTCCCCCGGCATGAACTCCGCCAGGTGGCGGTCCCCGGCGGCGGCGATGAGGCCGAAGCGCCGGAACAGGTCGAACTTCACCCGGTGGGCGCAATCGAAGGAGGCGTTGGCCCAATTGCGGTCCCGCTCGTGGAAGCCGTCCTCATAGTACCGCTCCGCAAACTCCCGGTACACCGGGAACAGGTCCAGCCCCTCGTAGGAGGCCTGGTCAAACCAGGTGAAGTGGTTGATGCCCAGCACGTTCACATGGATGTCCCGGCGGGCGGGGGCGGGAATCCCCAGCTTCTCCCCCGCCGCCGCGGCCAGCACCTGCTGGGTGTTGAATACCTCGTGGCAGCAGCCGAAGGCCTTGATTCCCGGGAACACGTGGCAGAGCACCTGGACGCACAGGGACATGGGGTTGGTGTAGTTGATGACCCAGGCGTCGGGGCAGCAGTCCCGGATGCCCTGGGCGATGGGGACATACATGGGCAGGGTGCGCAGGGCGCGGACAATGCCCCCCGGCCCAGCCGTGTCCCCCACAGACTGCCAGATGCCCAGCCGCTCGGGCAGATGTACGTCCACCTCCATCTCGTCAAAGGTGCCCGGAAGGATGGAGATGACCACGAAGTCCGCCCCCGTGAGGGCCTCCTCCAGGGTACCGGCCACCCGGTAGCGCCAGTGTCCCCGGGTGGCCGGCATGCAATCGATTTTGTTCCCGATGATCTCGTTGGCCTGGGCCGCCGCCCGGTCGATGTCGTACAGGATCACCTCCCCGCCCAGGGCGGGTTCCATGGCCAGATCGGTCATAAAGCTCCAGGCCCAGCCCCGGGACCCGCCCCCGATATAGGCCAGGCGGACGCCGCCCACCCGGTGGGTACCGCTCTCGTACCGCATCGCAATCCTCCTCAAAGCTCGCCGTACAGCCCCTGGAGGAACTCCCGGGCCTGGACGGCGCTGTCGTTGCTTGTGTTCTCCAGGGTGGCATGGATGCAGGGCTTGCGCTCCTTCATGAACCGCAGAATCTGAGTATAGTCCATCTCCCCCGTCCCGGCGGCGACGGAACGCAGCTCCGCTCCCTCCCGGACGAAGTCCTTTAGGTGGACCACCGCGATATGATCGCCCAGCTTGTCGATGGCGTCCCCGATGACCTTCTCCCTCTGGCCGGCGTTTCCGGCGTACAGCAGGTTCACCGGGTCCAGGATGATGCGCAGGTTGGGGCTTTGGATGGCGTTCAGCACCGCCCGCGCCCGGTCCGCGTCATAGACGATGTGCTTCCACACCGGCTCAATGGCTACCGCCACCCCCCAGTGCTCCGCACGCTCCACCACCGGGGCCAGGTTGCGGATAAAGGTGTCCAGCGCCTCGCCGGTGTGAGTGTTGGCGTCGGTTTTGTACTCCGGGTTGGGGGCGCCCGTCTCCGTACCCACCACCCCAGCCCCCATGAGGGCCGCCGCCCGCAGGTGGCCGAAGTACCGGCTTTGGATGTCCCGCAGCCTGTCCTGGTCCGGGTGGGCCAGGTTCAGATAGCAGCCCAAAACCGCTATGTCCAGCCCGTTTTGGGCGAACACCCGCTTTGCGTGCATGGCCAGCCCCTCGGTGAGGGCGCACTCGTCGAAATCAATTCCCTTCATCACCTTGGACAGGGCCAGGTGGACGCAGGCAAAGCCCTCCTCCCGGGCCTTGGCCGCCCTGGCCTCCATGGTCTGCTCCGCCGGGGCAAGGCCGGCGTTTACGTCATGCAGCCTGATTCCGATCTGCATAAAACCTCTCCTCCTGACAAAAATGGGGCGCAGCTTCTGCACCCCATTTTCAGCGTATTTACGGCGTGTATTCAAACCGGCGGTTGAGCCAGCCCTTGCACAGGGGCAGCCACGCCCGGCACGCCTCCTCCGGGGTCTCCACCTCCTGGGTACAGGTGGAGATGCCGTGGGCCCCGCTGCCGAACAGGTGGTACTCAAAGGGCACCCCGTGCTTCTTCAGCTCCACCGCCAGCAGCAGGCTGTTCTCCGGCGGCACGCTGGCGTCCTCTCCGCCGTGCCACATGAAAGTGGGGGGAAAATCCGCCGTCACCCGGTCCCACAGGTGCAGCTGATCCCGCAGGGCCTCATCCCCGCCGGAAACCCAGCGGGCCGACTCCTCATGGGCGAACCGCCCCCGGGTGGCGATCACCGGGTAGCACAGCACCAGGGTGTCCGGCCTGGATTCCGGCGTCAGGCCCAGAGCCGGGTCGTTCCAAAGCGCCCCCAGGCTGGCCGCCAGGTGCCCTCCGGCGGAAAAGCCCAGCACGGCGATTTTGTCCGGGTCGATGTGCCACGCCTCATGGCGCTCCCGGAGCAGCCGCACCGTCTCCGCCAGCTCCCGCAGGGGGCGGCACTCCCCCGCCTGTTCGGCGCAGGAGTATTCCAGGATGAACACCTGATAGCCCATGGAGAGGAATTCAAAGGCGGGCGGGTCCTTCTCCCTGGGGGAACGCCAGCGGTAGGCCCCACCGGGGCAGATCACCAAGGCGGGGCGCACCTTGTGGGCGGCCAGGGTTTCATAGTCATCCTGGAGATGCCCCCGCACCTGGGCGCCCAGGGCCTGGAAGGAAACAATCTCCATCAGGGCTGCTTGCCGATATAGGCCAGGATGCCGCCGTCCACGTACAGGATGTGGCCGTTGACGAAGTCGGAGGCGGAGGAGG
>CAJUEG010000087.1 GCA_910584835.1 uncultured Oscillospiraceae bacterium
GCACCCCCCTCACCGCCATCAGCGGCTGGGCGGAGACGCTGTATAACGGCGAGGTCCGGGACGCCGCCGACGTGAAAAAGGGCATGGGCATCATCGTGTCCGAGGCCCAGCGCCTCACCCGCATGGTGGAGGAGCTGCTGGAGTTCTCCCGGATGGAGACGGGGCGGTTCAATCTGTCGGTGGAGCCCATCGACATTGTGGCGGAGCTGGAGGACGCGGTGTACACCTACCGGGAGTTTTTCCGCCGCAAGGGGCTGGAGCTGGACTACACCGAATGCGGCGAGGAGCTGCCCATTATCAGCGGCGACCCGGAGCGGCTGCGGCAGGTGTTCTGCAACCTGCTGGACAACGCGGACAAGCACGGCGGCTCCGGCGGCCGGGTGGAGGTGTCGGTGGGCCGGGAGGAGGACCGGGTGGTCATCCGCATCCGGGACCACGGCCCCGGCGTGCCCGAGGAGGAGCTGCCCTTCATTAAATACAAGTTCTACAAGGGCTCGTCCAAGGCCCGGGGCTCCGGCATCGGCCTTGCCGTGTGCGACGAGATCATCAACAGCCACAACGGCACCCTGGACATCAGCAACGCCCCCGGCGGCGGCTGCATGGTCACCATCCGCCTGCCCATCGGGGTTGAGGTCGTGTAGGACGGGAAACAAATTCGAACAAAAGTTTTAAAGCCCTTGCGTTTTTCCGATGCCTTTGGTATACTGTGGAAAACGCAGAGGGACAAAGGAGAACAACATGGCAAAACAAGACGGAAACTGCACTCCATTTAAAACCACCTGCGGCGGCCAGGCCCTGCTGGAGGGCATTCTCATGCAGGGCCCCGGCAAGCGGGCCATGGTGGTGCGCAAGGCGGACGGCGAGCTGGTCATTGAGGAGGAGACGGTCAAGCCCCGGTCGGGGCCGGCCAGGCTGCCCTTTATCCGGGGGCTGTTTGTCTTTGGCGGCTCCATGGTCCATGGGATGAAGGCGCTGATGCGCTCGGCGGAGCTGTCCGACGACGGCACGGCGGAAGAGGAGGAGCTTACCGGCATCGACAAGTGGATCAGCGAGCACTTCGAGGGGGAGAAGGCCGTCACCATCATCATCACCCTGGCGGCGGTGCTGGGCATCGCCATGTCGGTGGGGCTGTTCATCCTGCTGCCCACGGCGCTGACGGGGCTCATCGGTCTGGTGTGGACCACCATGCCGCTGTGGGTGCGCTCGGTGATCGAGGGCGTGCTCAAGGTGGCCATCTTTATGGGCTACCTGTTTTTGTGCTCCAGGATGAAGGAAATCCACCGGGTCTTTGAGTACCACGGCGCGGAGCACAAGACCATCTACTGTTATGAGAAGGGACTGGAGCTGACGGTGGAGAACGTGCGCAGGCAGCCCCGGCACCACCCCCGGTGCGGCACCAGCTTTTTGTTTGTGGTCATCGCGGTGTCCATCTTTTTGTCCATTGTCATCTTCACCCCGCTGGAGATTGAGAACACCTTTTTGCGCATGGCGCTGCACCTGCTGATGCTGCCGGTCATCGTGGGGGTGACCTACGAGTTCAACCGCTACGTGGGCGGGCACGACGGGCCGGTGTGCCGCGCCCTGCGGGCCCCGGGCATGTGGATGCAGAACTTCACCACCTTTGAGCCGGACGATTCGATGATTGAGGTGGGAATCGAGGCGCTCAAGCGGGTGCTGCCGGAGGAAAAGGGCGCGGATCAGTGGTGAGCGCGG
Source organism: uncultured Oscillospiraceae bacterium (assembly GCA_910584835.1). Lineage (GTDB taxonomy): Bacteria > Bacillota > Clostridia > Oscillospirales > Oscillospiraceae > Enterenecus. The sequence goes on from CAJUEG010000087.1 coordinate 1,714, forward strand.
AGCCGCTGTCCATCACAGCACCACCAACGCAGAGAGAGGGGTGAGCCCATGCCCGCAACCTATAACGACCTATATCTGGACGCCCGGAAGGCGCTGAAGGCCGCGGGGGTAGAGCAGGCCCAGCTGGAGGCCAGGGAGCTTTTGTGCTTTGCCTCCGGCAAAAGCCGGGAGGAATTTCTCCGGGACCTGCCGCTGTACGCCTCCGACGGGGCGGGAAAGCGCTTCCGGGGGCTGATGGAGCGCCGGCTGAAGGGTGAGCCGGTGGCCTACCTCATCGGGGAGTGGGAGTTTTATGGACTGACCCTGGATGTGTGCCGGGACGTGCTCATCCCCCGGCCGGACACCGAGACGCTGGTGGAGCGGGGTATCTTGTTTGTCCGGGACCTGCCCGACGGCACCAGGGTGCTGGATTTGTGCGCCGGCAGCGGCTGCGTCGGCCTGGCCGTGGCGGACAACTGCCCCAATACCCGGGTGTTCCTGGCGGAGTGGTCGGAGGACGCCCTGCGGGTGTGCCGGCAGAACATCCGGCGGTGCGGCCTGACGGACCAGGTGAACCCTATCCAGGCGGACGCCCTGGAACCGCCCCCACGCATTCTGCGGGATTTTGACCTGATCCTGTGCAATCCTCCCTACATCCCCACCCTGGAGGTGGGGCGGCTGGATGCGTCTGTGCGGGATTACGAGCCCCGGATGGCGCTGGACGGCGGGGAGGACGGGCTGAAATTCTACCGGGCGATTTCCAAGAAGTGGAAGCGGGCGCTGAAGCCCGGCGGCAAGCTGGCCTTCGAGGTGGGGTACGGCCAGGCCCCGGCGGTGGAGTACATATTGGCGGAGAACGGCTATACGGACATCCAGACCACCATGGACCCGGGGATGCACTGGAGAGTGGTGGAAGGAAGCGCGGAGCCGTCGTGAGCAGCGCGGATGGACCGAAGCGAGGCCGAGCGCAGGCCCGCGTTGCGGGGCGGAGACCAGGCCGAGGCGGAGGGAAGCCGTGCGTGGCGAACAGGCGCAGCGTGACAGCGTCGTCGCAAGCTCCATATCCCTCGTTCCGGCTTTGCCGAAAGCTCACTCATTTCGCTGCTCCTCCTTTCCCCACAAAGCCATCGGACGGCTTTGCGGGGGCCCCAGTAAGAAGCGCGGAGCCGTCGTGAGCAGCGCGGATGGACCAAAGCGAGGCCGAGCGCAGGCCCGCGTTGCGGGGCGGAGACCAGGCCGAGGCGGATGGACCAAAGCGAGGCCGCGGGAACACGCCGGAAGAGGAGGCTTTGACATGAAAAAGAAGCTGCTCCTGATTGCGGCGGGCGTTTTGCTGCTGGCCTGCCTGATCCCCATTCCAAACCATTTGAAGGACGGGGGGACGGTGGAGTACCGGGCGATGCTGTACACGGTGTCCAGGGTCCACCGGCTGAACGGCGCGGAGGCGGAGAAGCCCTACCAGGAGGGCGTCAGCGTCAGGGTGCTGGGCGTGGAGCTGTATAACAATGTGAAGTAAGGCAAGGAAGGGGCCAGGGTGAAAAAGGTAAAAATTGCGGTGGTGAAAACCGGGTCTTATGCGGATCTGATTGAAAAATATGAAAATCCCATCGACCACGCCTGCGATGTGCGGGAGGGCCGGGTGTTTGTGGCCAACGGCTGGGAGAAGCCGGAGGACTTTTGAGGCAGCGCGTGGGAGAGCGTGTCCCCGTTTGTGATGATGCTGGCCCATGGCGGCGGGAATTTTTATGACGGCTGGATGAAAAAAGCAAAAGGTCGGCTATGATTTCCTGCAGCGATGGGTTCCGCCCCGCCAGCTTTTTGCTGGAAGCGCTGGATATTGGCGCGGAACGACCACTCCCGGCTGGGGAGGGAAGCGCCTTTTGGGTCCGTTTTATAGGACATTTAAAAGGATACTATATGGGATGGTAAGAGGCCGGCGGAGACGAAAACGCGCCGGCGGGAAAGGATGATTGCACATGGCAGAGAAAAAGAAGCAGGTGGAGCCCGCCGCCCCGGCGTCGGACAAGAAGAAGGCGCTGTCCACCGCCATCGCCCAGATTGAGAAGGAGTACGGCAAGGGCTCCATCATGCGGCTGGGGGAGAATACCCACATCGTGGTGGAGGCCATCCCCACCGGGTCGCTGTCGCTGGACATCGCCCTGGGCATCGGCGGCGTGCCCAAGGGGCGCATCATTGAAATCTACGGCCCCGAGTCCTCCGGCAAGACCACCCTCGCCCTGCACATTGTGGCCGAGGCCCAGAAGCGGGGGGGCGAGGTGGCCTATATCGACGCCGAGCACGCCCTGGACCCCACCTACGCCCGGGCCCTGGGGGTGGACATCGACTCCATGCTCATCTCCCAGCCGGACACCGGCGAGCAGGGCCTGGAGATCTGCGAGGCCCTGGTGCGCTCCGGCGCCATCGACGTGGTGGTGGTGGACTCGGTGGCGGCGCTCACCCCCCGGGCGGAGATTGAGGGCGACATGGGCGACTCTCATGTGGGCCTGCTGGCCCGGCTGATGAGCCAGGCTCTGCGCAAGCTGGCCGGGTCCATCTCCAAGACCAACTGCATCGTCATCTTCATCAACCAGCTCCGGGAGAAGGTGGGCGTGGTGTACGGCAACCCCGAGGTGACCACCGGCGGCCGGGCGCTGAAGTTCTACGCCTCGGTGCGCATGGAGGTGCGCCGGATTGAGGCCATCAAGAACGGCACCGAGATCATCGGCAACCGCACCCGGGCCAAAATCGTGAAAAACAAAGTCGCGCCCCCCTTCCGGGAGGCGGAGTTTGAGATCATGTACGGCGAGGGCATCTCCAAGATGGGGGAGCTGGTGGACCTGGCCGTCAGGCTGGACATCGTGCAGAAGTCCGGCTCCTGGTTCTCCATGGGGGAGACCCGTGTGGGCCAGGGCAAGGACGCGGTGAAGAAATACTTCCAGGACAACCCGGAAATCGCCGAGAAGGTGGAGGCCGAGGTGCGCGCCAACTCCTATAAGCTCATGAGCCGCCAGTCCCAGGCGGCGGCCAAGGCAGCGGGCCGGGCGGTGGATGTGGACGCGGACGACTTCGAGGGCTGACGCCCCGGCGGGAATCAAGATTATTCCCGCCGAATAGGCTGCGGCCCGGCTGCGCGCGCCCTGTGGGCACACTTGCGGGCCGAGAGGTGTTTTCCGCCAGGCACATGTCCCGGCGGAAAACGGATTTGAATTTTTTCCGCCGTCTGCGGACGGCGGAACTCTGCGAGGCTTTTATGAGAATCGAGAAGTTGGAGCCCTCCCAGCATAAGCAGGGCCGCTGGCTGGTGTGGCTGAACGATGCCTCCATCGTCCGCGTCGGCGAGGGGGACGTGGTGTCCCTGGGCCTTTACACGGGAAAAGAGCTGTCCGATGCGGAGGGGGAGGCGCTGTGCGCCGCCGGGGAGCGGTCCCGGCTGATGGAGCGGGCGGTGGGCCTGCTGGCCCAGCGGCCCATGTCCCGGAAGGAGCTGCTGGACAGGCTGTGCGCCCCGCCCCGGCAGAGACGGGAGAAGTACCCCTACGACAAGCTGGACGACGGCCCCGACCCGGCACTTTTGCAGGCACAGCGGGAGGCCCTGCGGGAGCGGGGGTCGGAGGTGGCGGACCAGCTCGCCGGCCTGGGTCTGCTCAACGACGGGGAATACGCCCGCATGGTGGTGCGCCACTATGCCGCCAAGGGCTGCGGCCCCCGGAAGATACGGGACGAGCTGTACCGCCGGGGGGTGCCCCGGGAGCTGTGGGAGGAGGCCATGGAGGAGCGGGAGCCGGACGGGGATCAGGTGCTGGAGCTGGCCCGGCGGAAGCTCCGGGACGCTCCGCCCACCCGGGAGAATCTGAAAAAAGTGTCCGACTATCTGGCCCGGCGGGGGTACGGGTGGGAGGAGATCTCTTCCGCGCTGGACCGCATCCGGGAGGAGTGGGAGTAGGACCTGTGGAAATGTAGATAGCGGGGTGATAAAATGGAACAATGGAAAGCGTTAATTCCAGACAGCATCGCGCAAAAGTACGAATTTTATAATTTTAACAGTGCGCTAGAGATCTTGACGCAAAGTCACCCAAGGGAGTTTGCGGAGATTGTGCAGACATTGGAGCGCTTTGAAATAAGAGTGGAGGACATCTTGGAGCGGGGAGGCAATGAGTCAAAGATTCCCAAAAAGCTGAGTGAGCTGCTGCGTCCTTTAGAGTGGACTGAAGTAGAGATTTCTGGGGATTTGATTGTCCGCCTTTTGGAGGGAAAGAAGCGGAAAGTGGTTTCGCGAGAGATTGTTTTGAGAGAGTTTATCAGCGGTCATAAAATTGATTATGTTAAGGGCGATGTGGCGATTGACTTGGAATGGAACAGCAAGGATCAGACCTTCGACCGCGATTTGTATGCGTTCCGTACATTTTATGAGTGTGGCGTTATCACTTGCGGAGTAATTATAACGCGAAGCGAATCTTTAAATCAGGTGTTTTCAGCGCTGGGGAATGAAATAAAAAATAAGTATGGGGCCAGCACCACTTGGATGGGGAAGCTGATTCCCCGCATTCATGCCCGTCGGCACGGAGGATGTCCGCTGCTGGTGGTTGGAATAATGCCGGAAACGGTTTCCAATTGGAAGGATGGAAAATCATGTTAGAAAAAGATTCTTTGTATCATATGAAACATGATTTGGTGCAATTTTGCGAAGGGAAAAGATTTTCTACAATTTTGGCTGATCCGCCCTGGCAATTTCAAAACCGAACAGGAAAAATGGCTCCGGAGCACAAGCGGCTTAACCGATACCCAACAATGGGGATAGATGAGATTAAACAGATTCCTGTTCAGGAAGTTGCGGGTGAGAGCTGCCATTTATATCTGTGGGTGCCCAACGCTCTGCTGCCAGAAGGTTTAGAGGTTATGAAGGCATGGGGCTTTCAGTACAAAACGAATCTCATATGGGAGAAGATTAGGAAGGACGGGGGGCCCGATGGCCGCGGTGTGGGATTTTATTTCAGAAATGTGACAGAGGTGCTGCTTTTTGGGGTTAAAGGGGCACATTTCAGAACATTATCTCCGGCCCGCACACAAGTAAATCTAATCAGGGCCCAAAAGCGGGAGCATTCCAGAAAGCCTGATGAAGCAATTAAATTGATTGAGGCGTGCAGTCCGGGGCCATATCTGGAATTGTTTGCAAGAGGAGAACGGGATGGCTGGACGCTTTGGGGAAATCAGGCAAATGAACGGTACAGCCCTGACTGGCCTACCTATCATGGAACACAGGTGGCAAGCCTATGACGGATAAGAAAAATGGAAGTTAGGTGACATGATGTCATATAAGATTGCCTTCATCTCCCTGGGCTGCGCCAAAAACCTGGTGAACACCGAGCAGATGATGGCCCTGTGCCGGGACGCGGGCTTTGCCGTCACCGGCGACCCGGACGGCGCGGACGCGGCGGTGCTCAACACCTGCGGCTTCATCGAGTCCGCCAAGAGCGAGGCCATCGACAGCATTTTGGAGCTGGCGGAGCTGAAAAACCAGGGCAGGCTGAAAAAACTGCTGGTGGCGGGCTGCCTCAGCCAGCGCTACCCGGACGATATCCGCGCCGAGCTGCCCGAGGTGGACGGCCTGCTGGGTACGGGGAGCTACACCGATATCGTGTCCGCCGTGGAGCGGGTGATGGCGGGGGAGCGGCCGGAGCTCTTCGGCGATATCCACCACACCTTTGAGGACGGGGCGCGCTGGGTGACCACCCCGCCCTGGACGGCCTACTTGAAGATTGCGGAGGGGTGCTCCAACGGCTGCGCCTTCTGCGTCATCCCCAAGCTGCGGGGCAGATACCGCAGCCGGTCCATGGGAGCCCTCCTGAAAGAGGCAAAGGAGCTGGCGGACGCCGGGGTGAAGGAGCTCATCGTCATCGCTCAGGACATCACCCGCTACGGGCTGGATTTAAAGGACGGCACGACGCTGGCCAGGCTGCTGACCGAATTATGTAAGCTGGACTTCCACTGGATCCGCCTCCACTATCTCTACCCGGAGGCGGTGACGGACGAGCTGATTGAGGTCATCGCCCGGGAAAGGAAGATCGTCCACTACCTGGATATCCCCATCCAGCACGCCAACGACGGCATTTTGAAGGCCATGCGCCGCCGGAGCACCAAAGCGGAGATCGAGGCGCTGTTTGCCAAGCTGCGGGCGGCTATGCCCGACGTGGTGATCCGCACCTCCCTGATCTGCGGCCTGCCCGGCGAGGGAGAGGAGGAGTTTGAGGAGCTGTGCCAGTTTCTGCGGGCGCAGAAGCTCCAGCGGGCGGGGGTGTTCCAGTTCTCCCCGGAGGAGGGCACCCTGGCCGCCGCCATGGAAGGCCAGGTGGACCCTGAGACCGCCGCGCGCCGGGTGGAGCTGGTGGTGGACCTCCAGTCCCGCATCATGGACGAATACAACGAACAGCGCCTTGGCACCTGCATGGAGGTTTTGTGCGAGGGCTTTGACGCCGAAGCGGGCTGCTACGCGGGCCGGACCTACGCCGACTCGGTGGACATCGACGGCCGGGTGCTGTTTACGGCGGCGGGACTGATCCCCGCGGGGGAGTTTGTGTGGGTGCGCGTCACCGGCGTGTCCGACGGGGAGCTGACGGGGGAGATGGAGGAATGACGCTGTACCACTGCTCGCCCACGCCGGGGCTGGAGGTGCTCAGGCCCAGCGTCACCAAATACTTCGGCAAGCCGGAGCAGGTGTGCCTGACGGCCAGCCTGCCCATGGCGCTGATGTACGGGATCAAGCATTTTGAATACGCCTACGGCTGCACCAGGGATGGAAGAATCTATTATGAGGAGTACTTCCCCAACGCCCTGGAGGAGCTGTACCGGGGGAAGGCGGCCTCCCTCTATACCTGCGCTTGGCGGGCGGATATGGAGACCACCCCAATTCCCAATGAGTACGTCACCCCGGGTGAGGTCCCGGTGGAGGCGGAGCTGCCGGTTCCCGACGTCTGCGGGGCTCTGCTGGAACAGGAGCGGCTGGGGGCGCTGAAAATCATCCGCTGGGATGAGATGGGCGAAAAACGCCGCCGCTGGGTCGTCCGCGCCGAGGCGGACACCATCCGGGAGAAGGGCCTGCTGGCCCGGCCCGGCGGCCCCTTTGCCCGCTACCTGAGGGAAAAATACCCGGAGAGCTGGGCGCTGGCCGTCCGGGAGGCAACGGAAGAACAGGCGGAACGTAAAGGAGGAACACCATGAATCTACCCAACAAACTGACCCTGCTGCGCGTCATCCTTATTCCCGTGTACCTGGTGCTGTGGCACCTGGACTTTCCCGGGAACAACTACGCCGCCCTGGCGGTGTTCATTGCGGCCAGCCTCACCGACTTTTTGGACGGCTACATCGCCCGGAAGAACAACCTGGTCACCGACTTCGGCAAGTTCATGGATCCGCTGGCGGACAAGATGCTGGTGCTCACCGCCATGACCTGCTTCTGCGCCATGGGCCGCTTCCCGGACTGGGCGCTGGTCATCGTCATGGCCCGGGAGTTCGCCGTGTCCGGGCTGCGGCTGGTGGCGGTGGACAACGGGCGGGTCATTGCCGCGGGCATGTCCGGCAAGGTCAAGACCTTCTCCACCATGGTGTGCCTGTGCCTGATGCACCTCACCATTCTGCCCATACCCATGTGGGTGCTGGACTGGACGTGCGTCATTGTCATCGCCGCCACCACCCTGTACTCCGGCGTGGAGTACTTCGTGAAGAACCGGGACGTGCTCAACTGGAACAAGTAACGCAGGTGAAAACAGCTCCGGCCCGCGCACCGCGGCGGGCCGGAGCTGTTTTTATCCCGTCATGAGCCGGGTGAGCACAAATGCCAGCCCCCCGCAGGCCGGGAAGGTGAGCACCCACGCCCCCGCCATCTGGCCCATCACCCGCCGGTCCGCCCCCCGGCCCGCGCCGCAGATGGCGGCCACCTTGGCGTGGGTGGTGGAGGCGGGCAGGCCCAGCGCGGAGCAGATCAGCAGCACCGCCCCCGCCCCCAGGTCCGCCGCCAGCCCGTCGGCGGGGGAGAGGTCGGCCAGCTCGGAGCCCATCTTTTCCACGATGGGCTTCCCTCCCAGGGAGGTGCCCAGGGCCATCACGGCCGCGGTGAGCAGGGCCAGGGACAGCCGGGAGGCGGGCCGCTCCCCGTCCAGGCCGCCGGTGAGCAGCAGCAGGGCCATAAATTTCTGCCCGTCCTGGGCGCCGTGGAGCAGGGCGGTGAGGGCGGCGCCGCCCCGCTGCCACGCCGCCGGGCGGCGCACCCGGCCCGACAGCATCCGCCGGAACAGGCGCCCTGCCGCCGCCCCGGCGGGC
>CAJUEG010000088.1 GCA_910584835.1 uncultured Oscillospiraceae bacterium
ACCACCATGCTGCTGATGAAGAAAACGCCCCGGCTGTTTGACAAGAGCGACTTGGTGATCCAGATCGACGACGCGGTGATTATCCACCCGCTGTCCATGCACCTGGTGCAGCAGTACGGCCGTGAGGGATACCGCATCGCGGTGAACGACTTCCAATTTACGCCCCGGTACCTGGCGCTGCTGGATGACATCCACTTCATTAAGATCAGCGCCAAAACCGCCACCGAGGTCACCATCCGCAACACGGTGGAGGTGGCCCACAGCATGAACATCAAGTGCATCGTCACCCATATTGAGGATGCGCAGACCTATGAGCGGGCGCTGGCCCTGGGGGCGGACGGGCTGGAGGGCTCCTATGTGGCGGCCAAGCTTACCACCAAGGCCCATAGCAGCGCCTACATCCAGAGCAATTTCTTCCAGCTCATGGTGGCCGTCACCCGGGATGAGCCCAATGTGGAGGAAATTGAGCAGATGATTGCCGCGGACGCCAGCTTGTCCTACGGCCTGCTGAAAATGGTCAACTCCGCCTACTTTGCCCTGCGCCACCGGGCTACCACCATTCGCCAGGCCATTATGACCCTGGGCCTGGGGCAGCTGAAGCAGTGGATTTATCTGCTCAGCGCCAGCAACGCGGAAAACGAGGTGGACGCCGGCTCGGAGGAGTTCCTGAAGCGGTCCTTTATGCGGGCCAACTTTTGCAGTGAGCTGATGAATTATGCCAAGAACATGCCCATATCCAAGGCGGAGGGTTATTTGATGGGCATGTTCTCCACCTTGAACTACCTCATTGACGCGCCGCTGGAGGATATCCTGTCGGAGGTGCCGGTGGCGGACGAGATCAAAGCGGCCCTGCTCAACCATGAAGGGCGCTGCGGCAAGCTGTACGACCTGGTGCTCAGCTATGAGTCCGCCGACTGGGAGAAAATCACTGTCTTGGCGGAGGAACTGGGCATTCCCGACAATATGATGACCAGCGTGTACTTTATCTGCATGGAAAACGTGAATACCCTGTGGGAGCAGCTCACCAACCCCTATCCTCAGCAGCTGCCCCCCGTGGAGCCGGGGGAAGAGGGCGCCGGAGAGTGAGGCAGGGTCAGGCAAAAAATCTCTGGCGGATGGCATCCCATCCGCCAGAGATTCTCTATTTTTGATCAATCCCGGCCGTGGTGCGGGGTCTCATGGACCACCTTGCACGCCTGGAGAAGCTGGGCCGTGATGTCGCTGCTGAACTTGCCCTCGTACACCGTCAGCCGGGGAACCCGGTCGCCGGGTTCCAGCACCACATACTTGGGAGGCAGGTGGTTGAGGGTATACGCCTTCACGTCCTCCATGCAGCGCTTGCAGCTGCACAGTCCGAACAGTTCCACATACTTAGGGGCCTTCTCCTCCACCAGCACCTGCATCACGTTGATGTAGCCGGGATTTTCCGGCTCCAGGAACTTGCGGTCCGGTTCCTCCACGGTGGCAGGAGCGGGCTGTTCCTCTGCGGGGGCGGCCTCCGGCTCCGGCGGCTGAACCGGCTCCGGTTCCGATTCCGGCTGAGGGGCGGGCTGCTGCACAGGGGCGGCAGACGGCTGGGGGCCCAGCTCCCCCTCCAAGGCATCCTCCAGGGCGTTTTTGATCTGTACCGACACCGCGGCGTCTGGAGCCATGGAAGTGACGATGGGAGGGACAGCGGCGGCGGGGGCGGGCTCCGGGGCGGGAGCCGCGGGATCCGTCTTCTTGCTGAGCAGATTCATCACCCGCGCGGTTTTGCTGGTCTTGTCGTTCTTGGACATAATGATGATACTCCTTACTTAGTTGAAAAATTTAGAGATATATTTTTGACGGAAGGTGGGCTTGGGGCGGGGGAAGCGGTCGCCGGCTACCGCGTCCACAATGTCCAGGAAGTCCTGGGCGGGACGGGAATCTGGCTGGTAGGTGAGCACCGTCTGGCCGTGGGCGGGAGCCATGGCGACACCCACCCCGCGGTGGATGCGGGTCTGGAACACCTGGCTGCCCAGTTGACCGGCTACCTCCTCGGCCAGTTCCAGAATGTCCTTGGACAGGGTGAGCCGGCCGTTGAACTTGTTGAGCAGGATGCCCAGCACTCTGAGGTGGGGATTATAGGTGGAACGGACGGTCTCAATGGTCTCCTGGAGCTGGGTGATGCCCACCAGGCTGAGCACCTCCGCCTCCATAGGGACGATAAGCCCGTCGGAGGCCACATAGGCGTTGACGGTAAGGATGTTCAGGGCAGGCGGAGTGTCGATGATGACGAAGTCATACCGGGAACGGACGGAGGAGAGCTGATCGCTGAGCATGAACTCCCGGCGGGGGACGGTGAACTCCACCTCGGCGGCGGACAGCATAATGTCCGAGGGCAGCACATCGCCATACTCCGTAGATACGATGGCCTGTTCTATAGAGCAGGTTCCCTTCAGCACATCGTAAACGGTATTGCCCGTGCCGATGTCCAGGCCCAGGTTGAAGCCCAGGTTGCCCTGGGGGTCCAGATCCACGCCCAGGACCTTGGCCCCGCGCTGGTGGAGGCCGCAGACCAGGGCGGCGGCGGTAGTGGTCTTGCCCACCCCTCCTTTTTGATTGGTGACGGCAATGATTTGAGTCAAGGAATATTCCCTCCCTTTCATAAAAACTTGGGGATAAGTCTTAAGTTTAATATACTACAGGTCGATAAAAAAGAACAGAGGTACAGCGAAAAAACTGTAAAAAATTTTTCAAAATTTTCTCCTGCGAATACGCGATGAACCGGGCGGTCGGCCCGCGGGTTTTTGGAAAGGAGCGGCTCAAAATGGCATCTATTACCAGCTTAAGCAATAGCAGCTATAATACCAACAGCATCTATGGGAACCGGAACGTGCTCAGCGGCCTGGCCAGCGGCATGGACACCGAGTCCATGATTGAAAACGCAGTCTCTGGCATCAAGCTGAAGATCCAGAACCTGACGAAGAAGCGCACCAGGATTGAGTGGCAGCAGGAGGCTTATCGGAGCATTATTGACAAGGCGGTGAACTTCAACACCAAGTACACCTCCTACTCCTCCAAAACCAACCTGCTCAGCCAGAACTTCTTCAGCAGCGCGGTGAACACCACCACCGTCGGCACCTTCAAGGACAAGATCACCGCCAGTGGCAAGACCAGCAGCGACATCAAGATCAACAGCGTCAAGCAGATGGCTAAGGCGGCGACCTATACCGTGTCCGGCCTGGGCGGCCTGGGGGATATGTCCACCGTCACCGGCAAGGACTTCGACATCAGCAAGGATCTGGACGTGAGCACCATATCCGGTAGCTTGACTTTCCAGTACGGCGGCACCAACGGCACCACCTTTGACATCAGCTTTGACGAGCTGGAGAACCTCAACGAGATGGAGGGGGCCAACAACGGGGAGAAACTGGCCAACGCCATCAACAAGAAGCTCAGCGAAATTACCTATAACTACACCAAGAACGGCGTCCAGGAGACCACAACCGCCGACAAGGCGATCAAAGTGGAGACAGATCCCTTCGGCCGCCTGACATTCAAGGATGGGCTCGGCAACGGCAATACGGTGAAGATCAGCTCCTCCTCCGGCGATATCGAGAAGTACGCCGGGGAAAATGTCCTGACGGCCCCCAGCGACCTGACTGAGAAGGTTAAGACCGGCGAGTACCTGGGCGGCACCCGCAACGAGGACGGCACGTGGTCCGGCGGCAAGGAGCTGGGCGTCACCTTCAACGGCTCCACCAAGCGGATCAGCATGTCCAAGGTGATGGAGCAGGCCGAGAAGAAGCTGGGGGAGAAGCTGGAGGCGAACCCGGACATGACCGCCGAGGAGAGGAAGGCGGCGGAGGCCGAGACGTTTGTGGGGGCCCTCCAGAACGAGCTGGACGACGCCTTCGGCAAGGGCAAGGTCCAGGTGGGCAATGACGGCGGCAAGCTGTCCTTTAAGACCGCGGAGGGTTCCACCGTGAGCCTGGGCGGCTCCGCCGCGAAGGCTCTGGGCTTTGAAAACGGGGATTCCAATTTTGTCAATCCCAGCAAGAAGCTGTCCGATATTCTGGGAGACAAGGGTTCAAGCATTTTCAGCCAGGACAACCGGCTGAAAGGCGCGGGCGGCGCTACCGAGCACAAGCGTGCCGACGGCACTTCCTATTACCTGGATAAAGCCGGCAACCGGGTGGACAAGGACGGCTACCGGGTGGACAACGACGGCAAGGCGCTGTACGACTTTGAAATCAATGGGGCCCACATCAATGTCACCGAGGACACCACCCTGGAGGGCCTGATGAACTCCATCAACTCCAACGCCCAGGCGGGGGTGAAGGTGAGCTATTCCAAGCTCACGAACGAGTTCAAGTTCACCGCCACCGAGACCGGGGCCAACAGCAAGATTGAGTTCCGCGGGCTGGCTAAGAGCCTGTTCAGTCCCTCCGGCAAGGAGATCAACCATAATTTCGCGGAGAACTACGGTCTTCCTTCTCTGCCAGACAACCTTAATCCAAAAATCACCGTTAGGTTTAGCAGCAAAGACCTGATAGTCAACATTAATAATAAAACAACCATGCAGGACTTTGCCGAGGAGATCAACAGAACCGGCGCGGGGGATCTGAAAGCCTCTTATAATGAAAAAACGGGCCAGTTTACCGTAACCAATCGGAACGGGGTGGAACAGGAATTCACTGTGATTCTGGGCAACACTCCCTATGAGCGCGAGATCAAGCCTGCTGCCACTTATACCGCCGGCCAGGACGCCATCATGGACGTGACCATCAACGGCAAGAATTTCGCCAACCTGACCCGCAGCTCCAACAGCTTCGACATCGATGGGCTGACCATCAACGTGAAGGGCACCTTCAACGCCGACGGGGCCAACGCTCCCGACAAGGACGGCAATGAATATGAGGCTGTCACCTTCAACACCACCACCGACACGGACAAGATTGTGGATGTGATCCGGGAGTTCGTCAACGATTACAATGAGATGGCTACCGAGATCAAGAACGCCTATTCCACCATGCCCGCCCAGAAGTCCAACGGAGCGCGCTATGAGCCTCTGACCGCCGAGGAAGAGGATAAATATTCCGAGAGTGAGCTGAAGGCCTACAACGAGAAGGCCAAGCAGGGCATTTTGTTCGGCGACTCCACGCTGTCCAGCATGTACGGCAAGCTGCTCTCCGCCATCACCCCCGGCGGCACCGACGGCCAGACCCTGCGGGAGATCGGCATCGGCACCTCCTACAGCAATGGCATGACCACCATCAGCCTGGACGAGGATAAGCTGCGCGCCGCGCTGGAGAGCGACCCGGACAAGGTGCGCACCGCTTTCACCAAGACCCGCGAGGGCGGCTCCTCCACCGACGGGCTGATGCAGACCATGCAGAACACCCTCAACAGCTACGTCAAGACCACCGGTGAGCCCAAGGGCGTGCTGATTACCCGGGCGGGTTCCATCAAGGCCCCCACCTCTCTGAACAGCAACAGCCTGAAGAGCCAGATGGACAGCATCGACAGCCAGATTGACCGCTGGACCAATAAAATGGCGGATCAAATTGACCGCTATACCACCAAGTTCAGCCGCCTGGAGCAGCTGATCGCCCAGATGAACTCCCAGTCCTCCGCCATGATGGGCCTGATGGGCGGGCAGAGCGGTTACTAATCCAAAACACCGACCAAGAAGGAGTCAAGCATGGATTTCAAAGGCTACCAGGGGTACCAGGGCTATAAGGAGCAGGGGATCAATGAGATGTCGCAGGGCGAACTGCTATTGCTGCTGTATGACGAGTTGGTCAAGCGGCTGCTCCGAGCGGGTCTGGCCCTGGACAAGGCGGACTACGACCTGTTTGAGGCAAGCGTGGACCGAAGCCTGGATATTATCCGCTATCTGGACGACACCTTGGATATGCGCTACCCCATCAGCCGGAAGCTGAACCGCCTGTATGACTACTTCAGCTTTGAGCTCAACCGGGTGAAGGCCGGGCGGAACAGGACCGAGCTGGACAGGGTGAAAACCATGGTGAGTGAACTGCGCGATACGTTCCGAGAGGCCAACAAGACGGCCGGACAGGAGCTGGACACGGGCCAGCCGGAAGAGGGCTGAGCTATGGAAGAAAAAGCAGTAATGGACGCGCTGGTCCAGATGAAGCGGACCGGGAACCTGCTCAACGAGCTGCTTGACCTGACCCAGCAGATGGGAGAGGCCATTGACCGCAACGACCAGGTGAGCATTCAGATGCTGATCGCCATGCGGGAGGAGCCGCTGGCCAAGCTCCAGGCGGCGGACAAGGCGCTGAGAGAGCAGCTGGAGGCTCTGCCCGACCGGGAAGAGGCCGGACAGCTGGCAGCCATCCTCAACGGCGGAAGCGCTGAGGATGGAGAACGGACCGCAAAGATGCTGTGTGATCAGGTGGCGGTGAACCGACGAAGGCTGAAGCAGGTGACGGACTTAGACCGAATACTGAATCAGCGAATGGGGCGGGAAAAATCTGCATATCAATAGCAAAACACAATAAAATATCGGCCCGGTGATTCACCGGGCCGATATTCCGCGAGAATGAGAGTCATCCGCGGGGCGCGGACAGAATCCAGAGAGGCGCTCCGTGATCTCGGGCGGAGGACAGCTCGTCCAGAATGAGCTGAGGGTCCCAGGTCTGGAGGCTCCGCTCCGGGCTGTTGGGGTCGGCCACAAGCACATCCCCGCTGAGGGTCACCCCCCGGATGAGGATGAAGTGGCCGCCAGTGGTGAAGTGACCTTTGCCCATCAGGGCCACCAGCATGTCCTTGGAACGCAGGGCCCGGCGCAGCGCGTCGGGAGTGCGGCCGGTGAATGCCTCCGCCTCCAGGCCGAAGTCTTGGGCAATACCCTGAACAATGGAGTGGTAAGAGCCGCTTCTCCTGGCCCAGTAGCCGTGCTCCACCGCCCAGGCCGCCATTTTGGCCGGATCGGTATCGGTGTCCGTCATGCTGGCCACCGCCATAGCCATGGCAGTGGGGCCGCAGCCGTAAGGGCCGATGGTATCTGTGCCGTAGGGCTGTTCGGCCCAAGCTTCATCCGACTGGCAGAAGTAAGTAACGGTAATGGTTCCCCCGGTGAGCAGCTGTTTGCCGTCCTGCTCCAGCATCTCGGTGAGAGGGGGTTCAGTGGCCGGGGGCTGAGAGTCCTCTGGGAGCGGGGTCTGCTCCGGCTCGGGTTCCGGCGGCGGGGGCGGGGCGGTGAGTTCCTCCCAGAAGCCGGCCACCTGCCGGGCGGCGCTTTGGATGGCCTGGCCGGCCAGGCCGGCGGTATCGCGGCAGAACCGGCCGACGGCGTCCAGCCCGGCGCGCCCGGCGTCCGCCACCGCGGCGGCTGTCTGCCGGACCGGGGCCACGATGCGCTCGTAGGATTCCGGGGCGAAATAACGGCAGGCCACCAGCTCCGCCGCGCCGATACACAGCGCCGCCAGCAGCACGATCAAGGTCAGCTTGCGGCCCAGACGCTTGGAGCCGCCGTCCCTTTTCATTGGCCCACCTCCTTTCGAATTTTGCATATGTCCCTATTATAACAGAAACCAGGCCGTTTTCAATGGAAAGATTCATATTGCAGCCAGCGCCAGGAGAAGCCTATGCCCACCATTGAATTAGAAAACGTTTCAAAATTCTATAGACCCAACCGCCGGAGGCGCAACGCCGTCCACCAGGACAAGGGTGTGGAGGATGTGGAGCTGACCATCCGTCAGGGGGAGTTCGTCTTTGTGGTTGGGGGCAGCGGCGCGGGAAAGAGCACCCTGCTGCGGCTTATTACCGGACAGACCAAGCCCAGCCGTGGCAAGGTCTATGTGGACCACAAGGACCTGAACGGGGTGATGAAGCTCAGCCGGAACCGGGCCTCCATTCTGTTCGGAAAGATCTGGCAGGACCCCACCCTCATTCGGAAAAAGACTGTGGGGGAGAATCTTGCCTTGGCCTCCCAGATTGCGTTGGGCAAGGAGAACCCGAGGCTGGTGGATATCCGCGTGAAAAAAGTGCTGGGCCTGGTGGGGATGCGGGGCGCGGAGCCCAAGTACCCTGTGGAGCTGTCCATCGGCCAGTGCCGCCGGGTAGAGCTGGCGCGAGCCATGATCGGCAGCCCGCCCATCCTGGTGCTGGACGAGATCACGGCCAATCTGGACGACGACTGCATCTGGGACACACTCCATCTGCTCAACGACATTAACCAAAAAGGCACCACCGTCATCATGGCCACCCATGACAGCCAATACGTCAATATCCTGCGCCGCAGGGTGATCACCATGAGCGACGGGCATGTACTGGACGATGTTCAGAAGGGAAAATACGGCGATGTGCTGGAGAGAGAGCGCAAGGTGGTGCTTCTCCCCAAGTTCAGAACCGATTTGATATAGAAATCCACAGTCAAGAAAATTAGGAGGAAAGAGTTCATGATTAAGAACATGAAGATCAAGAAAAGCCTGATCCTGGGGTTCGGGGTCACCATCGCCGTCTCGGTCATCATCATCGTCGCGTCGCTCATCCTGATGAACGTGCAGAAGAACCAGTACAACAACATTTTGGAGCGCTACGTAGGGGCCAACAACATGGTCGCCGAGAGCCGGATCGATTACAACATCGCCGCCCGCAACCTGCGGGACGCCGTGCTGTCCGGCCAGACCAGCAGCTTGGACACCGCCGCTGCAAAGATTACCGAGCTGGAGCAGGATCTGCAGCAGCTGACCAATATGTACCCGCTGGAGGACAAGACCTCGCTGGATAAGTTCACCACGCTGGCCAGCAACTGGATCAAGGAGGCGCAGACCATCGCCTCCGTCACCCGCACCGATCAGATGCAGGCCGCTGGGCTGATCGTGTCCGACTGTACCCCGGTGCTGAACCAGATGGCCAGCGCTGGCGATGAGCTGGCCCAGGAGATCTCGAAAGCCGAGGCCGATATCATCAAGCAGCAGGACCTGGTGTCCAATATTGCCCTGGGTGTCATCCTGGCCGTAATGGTGGTTGCCACCGTCATTGTGCTGCGCATCGCCCTGATTATCATCAAGTCCATCACCGTCCCCGCCCAGCAGGTCCACAATGCGCTGGAAGGCTTCAGCCAGGGCAAGCTGGACATCCCCGTGGACTACCACAGCACCAGCGAGCTGGGCGAGATGTGCGATGCCCTGCGCACCAGCCAGAATGTGCTGGGCGAAGTCATCAGCGACACCTGCCGCCTCCTGGAGGAGATGGGTTCCGGCAACTTCGATGTACGCACTAAGGATGCCAACATGTATGTGGGCGCCCTGAGCAGCATCCTCACCTCCGTGCGGGCCATTAACGGCGGCCTCAGCGACGCCCTGACCCAGATCAATCAGAGCGCCGAGCAGGTATCTGCCGGCGCCGAGCAGGTATCCACCGGCGCCCAGTCCCTGGCCCAGGGCGCTACCGAGCAGGCCAGCGCCGTGGAGGAGCTGTCCGCCACCATCGCCGAGATCGCCAACAACTCCCGCAAGAATGCCGAAAACAGTGAAAAGGCCGCGGCTCACTCCAACGACGCCGGCCAGAGCCTCAGCGAGAGTTCCGAGTACATGGAGCAGATGGTGGAGGCCATGGAGAAGATTTCCGAGTCCTCTTCCGAGATCGGCAAGATCATTGCCACCATTGAGAACATCGCCTTCCAGACCAACATCCTGGCCCTGAACGCCGCCGTGGAGGCCGCCCGCGCTGGCAGCGCCGGCAAGGGCTTCGCCGTGGTGGCCGACGAGGTGCGCAACCTGTCCGCCAAGTCCGATGAGGCCGCCAAGGCCACCAAGGAGCTTATCGACCGCTCCATCGTATCCGTCAAGGAGGGCAATGAGATCGTTCAGAAGGTTTCCGCCGCCCTCCAGGCCACCAACGAGCGCGCCGGTCTGGTGGTGGCCTCCGTCCAGGAGATCACCAAGGCCGCCGAGGAGGAGTCCGAGGCCATTGCCCAGGTGACCGAAGGCATCGACCAGATCTCCAGCGTGGTGCAGACCAACTCCGCCACCAGCGAGCAGT
>CAJUEG010000089.1 GCA_910584835.1 uncultured Oscillospiraceae bacterium
AACGAGGTGTCCGAGACCGCCCAGGAAAAGGGTATCGCCCTGACCCGTGAGATGACGGAATATCTCCATGGCTTGGACGCTACCCGCCCGGTGACCTGCGGCGTGAACATCTTCTTTAATTTCCTCAGCTCCATCGGCTTCGGCCAATACAGCGACGAGAAGGCCAGGAAGGAGGCGGAAAAGGCCGAGAAGGCCAAGGCTGCCGGAAAGCAGGCCAAGGAGAAGGCAGTGGGCAGCAAGTTCTTCAACGACATGGCCGGCCTGCTGGGGGACGAGTTCATGAAGCGGGGGGCCACCATCCCGCCCTGCGACTGGCGCACCCGTGACGCCTTCGCCAACATGGACATCGCGGGCTATAACTACGGCGTTTACCGCTACCGGCACGACCTAAAAAAATACCCAGACCGTTTGATCTTGGGCAGCGAAACCTTCTGCAACGATGCCTACAAATTCCGGGAACTGGCCAAGCTGGAACCCCGGCTCATCGGCGACTTCGTCTGGGCGGGGATGGACTACCTGGGCGAGGTGGGCGTGGGCAGCTGGGAGTACGCCGACTATGCCCCCCGGTTTGATGGCGGGCTGGGCTGGGTGGCCGCCGGGTCGGGCCGCATTGACCTGACGGGCCGCCCTCTGGGTGAGGCGCTGTACACCCGCGTGGCCCTGGAGCAGGACAGGGGGCCCTTTATCGCCGTGTGCCCGGTAAACCACACCGGCGATAAGCATTCCCCCTCCGCCTGGAAAATGTCCAACGCCATCCCCTCCTGGAGTTGGCGGGGCTGCGCGGGCAAGCGCACCAACGTGGAGGTCTACGCCCGGGCCCACAGCGTGGAACTGCTGGTGAATGGCAGAAGCGTGGGCAAAAAAGAGCTGAAAAATGACTGCATCGCCAAATTCCGCTGCACCTATGAAGACGGGACCGTCGAGGCGGTGAGCTATGACGCCGCAGGGAAGGAGCTGGGCCGCTGTTCCTTGCGCACCGCCGCCCCGGAAACCCAGCTTCGGGCCGTCCCGGAGGAAAATGCTGTGGCGCCAGGCCGTCTGTGCCATATCCGGCTTCAATATACCGATGAAAGCGGCATATTGAAGCCATTGGAGCGGGGTATTTTGAATGTTGAAGTGTCGGGCGGAAAGCTGCTGGGCCTGGGCAGCGCCTGCCCCTACAATGAAATTGGGTTTTGTGGGGCAAAGACCGACACTTATTACGGCGAAGCATTGGCAGTAATGCAGGCAGGAGAGGATAAGAACCTTACGTTAACTGTCACAGACGGCAGATATACCGGGAGTGTCACAATCCCTGTGATCCGCTGAGGAGGATTATATCATGTACTATGTCGGAATCGACCTGGGCACCTCCGCCTGCAAGCTGCTGCTGGTGGATGAGGGCGGCGCGGTGCGCAGCGAGGTGACCAAGGAGTACCCCCTGTCCTTTCCCCGTCCGGGCTGGAGCGAGCAGAACCCGGAGGACTGGTGGCGGGCTGTGACGGACGGGGTGCCAGAACTGCTCCACGGTTTTGACGCTTCTCAAGTGGCAGGAATCGGCGCGGGCGGGCAGATGCACGGCCTGGTGGCGCTGGATGAGGACGACAACGTCATCCGCCCCGCCATCCTGTGGAACGACGGGCGGACGGCCAAAGAGGTGGACTACCTCAACGAGACCGTTGGCCGCGACAAGCTGAGCCGGTACACCGCCAACATCGCCTTCGCGGGCTTCACCGCCCCCAAGCTGCTGTGGATGCGGGAGCACGAGCCGGAAAACTTTGCGAAAATCCGCAAGATCATGCTCCCCAAGGACTACATCAACTACAAGCTGACGGGCGTCCACTGCACGGACTGTTCGGACGCCTCCGGGACGCTGCTGCTGGATGTGGAGCACAAGCGTTGGAGCCGTGAGATGTGCGAACTCTGCGGCGTCGCCGAGGACCAGCTTCCCAGGCTGTACGAGAGCTGGGAGGTGGTGGGGACGCTCAAGCCCAACGCAGCCAAAGCGCTGAGCCTGTCCCCATCCGTTAAGGTGTGCGCCGGGGCGGGGGACAACGCCGCCGCGGCGGTGGGCACGGGAACCGTAGGCGCGGGCGGCTGCAACATCTCCCTGGGCACCTCCGGCACCATCTTCATCAGTTCGGACAAGTTCGGAGTGGATTCCAGCAATGCCCTCCACGCCTTTGCCCACGCGGACGGCGGCTGGCATCTGATGGGCTGTATGCTGTCCGCCGCCTCCTGCAACCAGTGGTGGTGCGGGGACATTCTCGGCACGAAGGACTACCCGGCGGAGCAGACCGTCATCACGTCGGACAAATTGGGCCGCAATCCGGTATTCTTCCTGCCCTACCTGATGGGGGAGCGCTCGCCCATTAACGACACCGACGCCCGGGGCGCCTTTGTGGGCATGAGCATGGACACCACCCGCGCCGATCTCACCCAGGCCGTTTTGGAGGGCGTGGCCTTCGCCATCCGGGACAGTTTCGAGGTGGCGAAAAGTCTGGGCGTGTCCATCCCCCGAAGCATGATCTGCGGCGGCGGGGCCAGGTCCCCTTTATGGCGGACAATTTTAGCCAACGTGCTGGGCATCCCGCTGGATTTGCCCCAGACGGAGCAGGGGCCGGGCTACGGCGGCGCGGTGCTGGCCATGGTGGGCTGCGGGGCCTTTGAGAGTGTCCAGTCCGCCTGCGGCGCGCTGGTGCGGGTGGCGGGCACGGTGGAGCCGGACGGGGAACTCACCGCCCGGTACGAGGAGCGATATCGAAAGTTCCAACAAATCTACCCGGCCCTAAAAAATGTGTTTCCAGCGTTGAAATGAGGAGGTCAAGCATGGAGATCAAAAGCGTATTTGACGCAGAATTTTCCCCCTATGGGCAGGTGCATAAGGGCTATAAGCTGGATGGCCTGCTGGCGGCCATGAAAGCCATCCCCTTGCCGGAAAGTGGCACCACCTACCAGCCCGCCATCCCTGAGCTGGAGGCCCTGCCCATCTTTGAACTGTTTGGCGCCAACCCCTACGGCGGGATGCCCGTCCAGCTGGGGATGTGCTGGGGCCGCAACACCAAATTGAACTGCCTGGAGTACCACCGGGACAGCGAGTTTAACGTGGGCACCCATGACTTCATCCTCCTGCTGGCCAAGCAGGACGAAATCGTGGACGGTATGCTGGACACCGCAAAAGTCCGGGCGTTTCGCGTCCCCGCCGGGGTGTTGGTGGAGGTGTACGCCACCACTTTGCACTATGCCCCCTGCCACACCGACGAGGCCGAGGGCTTCCGGGTGGCGGTGGCGCTGCCCCGGGGCACCAACGAGGCAAAACCCGCCATCAAGGTCATAACAGAGGAGGATCAACTGCTCTGGGCCCGGAACAAGTGGCTGCTGGCCCATGAGGACAGCGCCGAGGCCGGACAAGGCGCCGCCGTCCGGCTGTCCGGCGACAACAACGATATTGCCAACGATATTTGATATAGGAGGAAAACATCATGAAAAACATCCCTGACGTAAAACTTGGCCTCATCGCTGTCTCCCGGGACTGCTTCCCCATCGCCCTGAGCGAGAAGCGCCGCGCCGCCATCAAAGCCGCCTATGCGGGCGACCTCTACGAGTGCCCTGTCACCGTTGAGAACGAGCTGGATATGCTGAAAGCCTTGGCCGATGTGAACGAGCACGGCTGCAACGCCCTGGTGGTGTTCCTGGGCAATTTCGGCCCCGAGACCCCCGAGACCCTCATTGCCAAAAACTTTGACGGCCCCTGTATGTTCGTGGCCGCCGCCGAGGGGGACGGCGACCTCATCAATGGGCGCGGCGACGCCTACTGCGGTATGCTCAACTGCTCCTACAACCTGGGGATGCGCCATCTGAAGGGCTACATCCCGGAGTACCCCGTGGGCACGGCGGAGGACATCACCAAAATGATTGCGGACTTCGTGCCCATCGCAAGGGCGGTCATCGGTGTGAAAAACCTGAAGATCATCACCTTCGGCCCCCGTCCCCAGGACTTTTTCGCCTGCAACGCCCCCATCAAGGGCCTGTACGAGATCGGCGTGGAGATCGAGGAGAACTCCGAGTTGGATCTGCTGGTGAGCTACCAGGAGCACGCAGGCGACCCCCGGATCCCTGCCATCTGTGCGGAAATGGCCGAGGAAATGGGCGAGGGCCGCTACTATCCCGATTTGGGCGAGCGCATGGCCCAGTTCGAGCTGACCCTCCTCGATTGGGCGGAGAACCACAAGGGCAGCCGCAAGTACGTGGCCTTCGCCGACAAATGCTGGCCCGCGTTCCCCAGTCAGTTCGGGTTCGAACCCTGCTACGTCAACTCCCGGCTGGCGGCCCGTGGCATTC
This sequence comes from uncultured Oscillospiraceae bacterium, assembly GCA_910584835.1. Taxonomy (GTDB): domain Bacteria; phylum Bacillota; class Clostridia; order Oscillospirales; family Oscillospiraceae; genus Enterenecus. Next base: position 4,321 of record CAJUEG010000089.1, read on the forward strand.
CCGTGGCCTGCGAGGTTGACATCTACGGTGCACTCAGCGAGTACATCGGGGCTTGTGTGTCCGGCGACGCCGTGACCCTGCTGGACATCAACAACTCCGTCCCGGCCCAGATGTGGGAGGAGCAGATCAAGGGCAGATACGACTACCAGCTCACCGACACCTTCATGGGCTTCCACTGCGGCAACACCCCCGCCTGCAAGCTGTGCGCAGACCGGGCGGTGAAGTACCAGCTCATCCAGCACCGCCTGCTGGAGCCCCAGGACAGCGACCCCGACTTCACCCGCGGCACCCTGGAGGCGGACATTGCGCCCTCTGACATCACCTTCTACCGCCTCCAGTGCGACAGCGAGGGAAATCTCCGCTCCTACATCGCCCAGGGCGAGGTGCTGCCCGTCAAGACCGGCAGCTTCGGCGGAATCGGCGTGTTTGCCATCCACGAGATGGGCCGGTTCTACCGCCATGTGCTGATCCAGAAGCGCTACCCCCACCACGGGGCGGTGGCCTTTGGCCACTACGGCAAGGCGCTGTTCGAGGTGTTCAAGTTCCTGGGCGTTCAGGATATCGCCTATAATCAGCCCAAATCCCTGCCCTATCCCACCGAGAACCCCTGGGGTTGAGCGCCATGGAAAAACTTTGTCTTGGCATCGAATTGGGTTCCACCCGCATCAAGGCGGTGGCCGTCGATGGACAGCATACCCCTGTGTCCTCCGGGGACTACATCTGGGCGTCCAGCTACGAAAATGGCGTGTGGACCTACTCCCTGGACGAGGTGTGGAAGGGCCTGAAGGCCACCCTGTCCGGGGTAGAGCACCGGGAGACCGTCTGCGCCATGGGCATATCCGGCATGATGCACGGCTACCTGGCTTTTGACGTGGACTGGAACCTGCTGACGCCCTTCCGCACCTGGCAGAACACCATCACGGGGCAAGCGGCGGCGGAATTGACGGCCCTGTTCGGCTTCAACATTCCCCAGAGGTGGTCCATCGCCCACCTCTACCAGGCCATTCTGAACGAGGAACCCCACGTTCCCCAGATTGCCCACATCACCACCCTGGCGGGGTACGTCCATTATATGCTCACCGGCGTCAACGCCGTGGGTGTGGGCGAAGCCAGCGGTATGTTCCCCATCAACAGCGAGGCCCTGGACTACGACAGGGAAATGATGGAGAAGTTTAACGGGTTGGTGAAGTCCCGCGATTTGCCCTGGACGCTGGCAAATGTACTGCCCCGGGTTCTCCCCGCCGGCGCGGACGCGGGCACGCTCACCGAACGGGGCGCGGCCCTGCTGGACAACCTGCTTACTCCTGGCATCCCCTTTGCCCCCGCCGAGGGCGACGCGGGCACCGGCATGGCCGCCACCAACGCCGTGGCCCCCCGGACGGGCAACGTGTCGGCGGGCACCTCCATCTTCTCCATGGTGGTGCTGGAACGGCCGCTGTCCAAGGTCTATGAGGAGATCGACCTGGTCACCACCCCCACCGGGGCTCCGGTGGCCATGGTGCACTGCAACAACTGTACCAACGATACCAATGCCTGGGCTGGGGTGCTGCGGGAGACGGCGGAGCTGTTCGGGGCCGCGCCCCCCGCCGGCGAGCTGTTCACCCGGCTGTACCAAAAGAGCCTGGACGGCGATCCGGACTGCGGCGGCGTTACCGTCTGCAACTATCTGGCGGGGGAGGGCGTCACCCACATGGATGCGGGGCGGCCCCTGGTAGTGCGGATGCCGGAAAGCAGATTCACCCTGGCCAACTTCTTCCGCGCCCAGCTCTACTCCACCCTGGCCACGCTGAAAATCGGTATGGACATCCTGGCGGCGGAGGGGGTTGCTATCGACTCGCTGACCGGCCACGGTGGGCTGTTCAAAACCCCGCTGGTGGGCCAGAAGTATCTGGCCGCCGCCTGCAGCGCCCCGGTGACCTGCATGGACACCGCCGGGGAGGGCGGCCCCTACGGTATGGCGCTGCTGGCCGCCTATCGGGTGTGGAAATCGGACGGCGAGACGTTGGAGGACTACTTGAACAAGCACGTATTCGCGGGCGTGTCCGGCTCCACCGTCGAGCCGGACGGAGAGACGGTGGACGGCTTCAACGCCTACATGGAGCGGTATCAGGCTTTGCTCCACGTGGAGTGTAAAGCGGTGGAGGTGCTGTAAATGCAGGAAGAACTGAAAAAAGCGGTCTGTGAGGCCAATTTATTGCTTCCCAAACACGGTCTCGTCACCTTCACCTGGGGCAATGTGTCCGGAGTGGATCGCGAGAAGGGCCTGATGGTCATCAAGCCCTCCGGGGTGGAGTACGGCGGCATGACCGCCGACGACATGGTGGTGGTAAGCCTGGAGACCGGGGAACGGGTGGAGGGCAGATGGAAGCCCTCCAGCGACACCAAGACCCACATCGAACTTTACAAGGCGTTCCCCGGCATCGGCGGCATTGTCCACACCCACAGCCCCCACGCGGTGGCCTGGGCCCAGGCGGGGGAGGACATCCCCTGCTTCGGCACCACCCACGCCGACTACTTCTACGGCCCCATCCCCTGCGCCCGCCACCTGACCCAGGGGGAGCTGGAGGAGGATTACGAGAAAAACACGGGCGTAGTTATCATCGAGACTTTCCAGGAGCGGTGCATCGAGCCCACCGCCGTCCCCGGCGTGATCTGCGCCAGCCATGGCCCCTTCGCCTGGGGGAAAGACCCGGCGGAGGCGGTGTACCACGCGGTGGTGCTGGAGGAGGTGGCCAGGATGGCCATGCTCACCCGGCAGGTGCGGCCGTCCGCCGCCCCCGCCCCCCAGCGCGTCCAGGACAAGCACTACTTCCGCAAGCACGGCCCCGGGGCCTACTATGGCCAGGGCTGAAAAGGAGAATCTATCATGACCAAAGAGGAAGAAATCACACTTCGAAAGACGGCCTGCAAGGTCCGGATAGGCGTGCTCACTGCCACCCACGGGGCCAAGGCGGGCCATCCCGGCGGCAGCCTGTCCGCCGCGGACGTGTTCACCTATCTGTATTTCAGGGAACTGAACATTGATCCCAGCCGCCCAAAAAAGGTAGGCCGGGATCGCTTTGTACTGTCCAAGGGCCACACTGCGCCGGGGCTGTATGCGGCCCTGGCCTACCGGGGTTTCTTCCCTGTGGATGATTTGCCCACCCTGCGGCACATTGACAGCTACTTGCAAGGCCACCCCAACATGGACACCGTCCCCGGTGTGGATATGTCCACCGGTTCCCTGGGGCAGGGCGTCTCCTGTGCCTGTGGAATGGCTTTAGGCTTGAAAAAGCAGGGCAGCGCCGCTCGGGTGTATACCCTGCTGGGAGATGGTGAGCTGCAGGAGGGGCAGGTGTGGGAGGCGCTGATGTTCGCCGCCCACTACAGGCTGGACAACCTGTGCGTCCTCATTGACCACAACGGCCTCCAGATCGACGGCCCCAACGAAAAGGTGATGGGGCTGGGCTCCATCCCGGACAAGCTGCGGGCCTTTGGCTTGGATGTGTTCCAGATCAGCGGCCACGATTTCCAGAGCATGGAGGGGGCCTTCGAGGTCGCCCGGCAGACAAAGGGCAAGCCCTGTGCCGTCGTGCTTGAGACCACCAAGGGCAAGGGCGTGAGCTACATGGAGGGTCAGGTGGGCTGGCACGGCAAGGCCCCCAACGATGAGGAGTACGCCCGGGGCATGGCGGAGCTGAGCGCTCAGCTGGCGGAACTGGAGGCGGTTTGAAATGGCAGATGTGAAAAAAGTCGCCACCCGGCAGAGCTACGGCGAGGCGCTGAAGGAGCTGGGCGCGGCCCATCCCGACGTGGTGGTGCTGGACGCCGATCTGGCCAACGCCACCAAGACGGAGATATTCAAGAAGGCGTTCCCCGACCGCCATTTTGACTGCGGCATCGCGGAGAGCGACATGATGTGCGTGGCGGCGGGGCTGGCCACCACGGGGTATGTGCCCTTTGCGTCCAGCTTTGCCATGTTTGCGGCGGGGCGGGCCTTTGAGCAGGTGCGCAACTCCATCGGTTACCCCCACCTGAACGTAAAGATCGGCGCCACCCATGGCGGCATCTCCGTGGGCGAGGACGGGGCCAGCCACCAGTGCTGTGAGGACTTCGCCCTGATGCGCTCCATCCCCGGCATGGTGGTGATGTCCCCGGCGGATGATGTGGAGGCCAAGGCCATGGTGAAGGCTGCCTACGAGCACGAGGGGCCGGTCTATATGCGGTTCAGCCGGTACGGTGCGCCGGTCATCCACGACGCAGAGAGCTTCACCTTCGAGATCGGCAAGGGCGAAGTGCTCCGGGACGGCGCTGATGTGGCCCTCATTGCCAACGGCCTGCTGGTGGCGGAGGCGCTGGAAGCCGCCAATCTGCTGGCGGAGCGGGGCATCAGCGCCCGTGTCATCGACATGGCCACCATCAAGCCGCTGGACGAGGGTCTGGTACTGAAAGCGGCAAAGGAGTGCGGCAGGCTCGTCACCTGTGAGGAGCACTCCATCATCGGCGGACTGGGCGAGGCGGTGTGCGCCGTCATCGCAAAGCACGGCTTGCCCTGCCCTGTGGAGCGCATCGGCGTCAACGACGAGTTCGGACACTCCGGCCCTGCCGGGGCACTGTTGGAGCAGTTCGGGTTGTGTGCGGGGCATATTGCGGAAGCGGCGCATGGCTGATTCGGCTAACTACATAAGACCTTATTGGAGGAGAAAATCGCATGAAAATGACCTGGCGCTGGTACGGCGAGGGCAACGATCAGATCAAGCTGTCCGACATCAAGCAGATCCCGGGGGTGGAGGGCATCGTCTGGGCGCTCCACGACAAGATGCCGGGGGAGGTGTGGCAGCCCGACGAGATCGCCGCCGTCAAGAAGCAGCTGGACGAGTACGGCTTCAACATGGACGTGGTGGAGTCGGTGAACGTCCACGACGACATCAAGATCGGCCTTCCCACCCAGGATCAGTACATCGAAAATTACAAGCAGACCATCCGTAACTTGGCCCCCTTCGGGGTGAAGGTGATCTGCTACAACTTCATGCCCGTGTTCGACTGGACCCGCACCGACCTGTTCCACCCGGTGGGGGACGGCTCCACCGCGCTGTACTACGAGGCGGCCAAGATCAAGCAGGACCCTAAGGAGATGGCGGACTACGTCATGTCCTTCACCGAGAAGTACCACATGACCTTCCCCGGCTGGGAGCCGGAGCGGATGGCCAAGCTGGACGAGCTGTTTGAGAAGTACCGCCCGGTGACCAAGGAGAAGCTGTGGGACAACTTCAAGTACTTCCTGGAGGCCATCATGCCCACCTGCCATGAGTGCGACATCAAGATGGCGGTGCACATGGACGACCCCCCCTGGGACATCTTCGGCCTGCCCCGGCTGTTCACCGATGCCGCCGCGGTGGACTACTTCCTGAAACTGGTGGACGACCCCTATAACTGCCTGACCCTGTGCTCGGGCTCTCTGAACGCCAACCCGGACAACAACGTGGCGGACATCGTGCGCAAGCACGCCGGCCGCATCGCCTTCGCCCACATCCGCAACGTAAAACACTTCCCCAACGGCGACTTCTCCGAGGCGTCCCACCGGGACTGCGACGGCGACACCGGCATCCTGGACATACTCAAGGCGTACCACGACTGCGGGTTCGACGGCTACATCCGCCCCG
>CAJUEG010000090.1 GCA_910584835.1 uncultured Oscillospiraceae bacterium
GAGATCATCGAGGTGGTGTCCGGCGGGGAGGACGTGCAGAAGGCCGCCTTCACCGCCAAGGACGAGACGGGCATTTTGGTCAACTCCGACTTCCTCAACGGCCTCACCGTCAAGGACGCCATCCCCGCCGTCACCAAATGGCTGGAGGAAAAGGGCATCGGTGCCGCCAAGGTGAACTACAAGCTGCGGGACTGGGTGTTCTCCCGCCAGCGCTACTGGGGCGAGCCCATCCCCATGGTGTACTGTGACAAATGCGGCTGGGTCCCCCTGCCCGAGAGCGAGCTGCCCCTGCTCCTCCCCGAGGTGGAGTCCTACGAGCCCACCGACGACGGCGAGTCCCCCCTGTCCAAGATGACGGAGTGGGTGAACACCACCTGCCCCTGCTGCGGCGGCCCCGCCAAGCGGGAGACCGACACCATGCCCCAGTGGGCCGGGTCCTCCTGGTACTTCCTGCGGTATATGGACCCCCGCAACCACAAGGCGCTGGCCTCCAAGGAGGCGCTGGACTACTGGTCCCCGGTGGACTGGTACAACGGCGGCATGGAGCACACCACCCTCCATCTGCTCTACTCCCGGTTCTGGCACAAGTTCCTGTACGACATCGGGGTGGTGCCCACCAAGGAGCCCTACCAGAAGCGCACCAGCCACGGCATGATCCTGGGCGAGGGCGGCGAGAAGATGTCCAAGTCCCGGGGCAACGTGGTCAATCCCGACGACATTGTGAAGGCCTACGGCGCGGACACCCTGCGCCTGTACGTCATGTTCATCGGCGACTTCGAGCAGGCCGCCGTGTGGTCGGATCAGGCGGTCAAGGGCTGCAAGCGCTTTCTGGACAAGGTGTGGAACCTGGCCGAGGGCTGCTCGGACAGCCTGGAATACACCCCCGCTAATGAGGCCGGGATTCACAAGTGCATCAAGAAGGTGGCCGACGATATCGAGGCCATGAAGTTCAACACCGCCATCGCCGCCATGATGACGCTGGTGGGCGAGTTCCAGAAGAACGGCTGCTCACGCGGCGACATGAAAACCCTGGTCACCCTGCTCTCCCCCTTCGCCCCCCATGTGGCGGAGGAGCTGTGGGAGATGCTGGGCGGCGAAGGCTTCGTGTGCCGGCAGTCCTGGCCCGCCTACGACGAGAGCAAGACGGTGGCCGACACCGTCCAGATGGCCGTCCAGGTCAACGGCAAGGTGCGCTCCAATATCGTGGTCCCGGCGGACGCGGACAACGGCGCCATTGTGGCCGCCGCCCAGGCCGACCCCAAGGTGCAGAAGTTCACCGAGGGCATGGCGCTGGTGAAAACCATCGTGGTGCCCGGGCGGCTGGTGAACCTGATTGTGAAGCCGCAGTAAGAAGCGCGGAGAAGCGGACAGCGAGGGAGCTTGGAGCGCAGCGAGGGGAAGAGCCCAGCCGCCGCGCAGCGGCAGGCGGGTCTTGCCCGAGGCGGAGCGAAAGCGACCGAGCAGCGATGTTTGCCGGCGGCAAACGCCCATCGCCGACCGAGCCGAAGGCGAGAACCTGGCCGCTTCGCAGCGTGACAACAGCATCTTCCATTGACTTTCGCAAATCCCCCCACATTTTGCGGTTGACAAGAGGACTTTTTTCACATATAATAGTCCTGTTAAAGCCATAACCAGGTGGCCCTTAAAGCGTCCTGGAGTTAACCGGACGCCTCGGAGGGAGGGAAATATAGATGTCCGAAGTTCATGTCCGCGAGGGTGAGTCTCTGGAGAACGCGCTCAAGCGCTTTAAGCGCAGCTGCGCCAAGTCCGGCGTGCTGGCCGAGGTGCGCAAGCGCGAGTTCTACGACAGCCCCAGCGTCAAGCGCCGCAAGAAGAGCGAGGCGGCCCGCAAGAACCGCAACAAGAAGTTCTATTGATGGGTGAAAGCAGCGTCCCGGTTTCCGGGGCGCTGCTTTTTTACGTCTTGCCCCCTTTGTCCCAAAATACCCATTGTAATTTCCTTCAAAATCGTGTACACTAGAGCCATCCATTACCAGGAGGGACAGCTTATGAAAATTGCCAGCTTTATTCTCAAGACCGCGGCGGTGGCCCTGGCCGCGGCCTCGGTAGCCTGTGCGGTGGTGGCCCACCTGTGCGCGTCCCTCCGGGACGCCGACTGACCAGAGGAGGTATCAGCATGAAAAAGACCTTGGGATTTATTTTGAAGATTGTGGCGACCGCTATGGCGGTGGCCGCCGTGGTGTGTGCCGTGGTGGCCTTCTGGGACCAGATCATGGACCTGATCGACACTGTGATGGACAAGGTGGAGGAAAAGCGGGCGGACCGCTGCTTCGAACCCGCCGAGTTTGACGATTTCGACGACGGCGCGCTGTAACAAAGACCGCCCGGCCGGCTGGCCGGGCGGTCTTTTTGCCGCTTACCGCAGATATTCCGTCACATCCCGCACAGCCCGGGCGGGCCGTGCGCTCAAAATTTCCCAGACGGGCCGGCCGCACCCCTCCCCGGCGAAATACCGCCGGGCCAGGTCCAGCACCCTGTCTCCGTCCTGGCGCCGGCTCATGGCGTCGTAGGCCTGGTCGTAGAGGCCCATGTCCAGCCGTACCGGGCTCTCGTCCTCCAGCTCCACCTCAAAGAGACGGACCGCCTCCCGCTCCTCCGGAGATGCCTCCCCCCAGTCATAGTCGAACAGCGCCTTGCAGCTGGGCAGGCTGTCGTAAAAGTAGCTGCAGCCCAGGCGGCTGGGACGGTCGGGGAATTCCGCCCTGCGGACAAACTCGAACGCCCCCTCCACCGACCACTTGGCGTAGTCCGACCACTCCCGCAGGCCGGAGCGGCTGAGCACGGCGTACAGGTACTTCCCCGTGAGCGCCATGGAGTAAAAGCAGTCCATGCCCCGCTCCAGGGCCTGGGTGAAGGGCTGGGCCAGGGCGGCGCAGCGCTGGTGGTCGGGAACCAGCGCGTCCCCCAGCTTCAGGGTCTGGCTCATATGGTATACGGTCATGCCTCCTCCTCCCTTCAGCGGATCTTCCGCGCCTCCAGGTAGAAACGCTTGTCGTGGGCCTCGCCCATGGAGAAGGTCTTGCGGGGAAGCACCCCGTCGTGGATGACCGTGGGAAACAGGTCCTCCTTGGCCATGGGGGGCAGAAGGAAGGCGATATTGCCCGGCCGGGCGGCGAACTCCCGGGCCACGTCCTCGCCGTGGATGTAGTCCACCCGGCCCGGGTGGTCCATGAGGTAGTCGTCCAAAAATCTCTGAAGAGCCCCCACCGGCAGGTGGGCCGCCGCAGCGGGGACGGTAATGACGCCCTCGTCCCCCCCGGACACATAGCGCAGGGGCAGGCCGCTCCCCACGGCGGTCCTCTCCCGGCGGGCCCCCGGGTAGGCGCGCACCAGCGCGTCCAGCAGGGCCTGGGAGTCGGTGTGGAACACCACCCGGTGGATGGGTTCAAACTCCAGGCTGCCGTCGTGGAGGTTTACCAGCTCGCACAGGGCGTGCCGGGCGGGCAGGGTATCCCACTTCTCCGGGGGGACAAGGCGCTTCTGCCGCTCGTAGCACTCCTTGGCGGTGGCCAGGGAGTGATTCCCGTCCCCCATGGCGAAGAGCATCACGGGCTCGTCCCGGACGCCGTAACGCCGGGCGAAGGCGGCGGGGTCGGCCAGGGCGGACAGGGCGGCGGCCACCCCCTCCAGCTGCGCCTCCCCCAGCAGCCAGCCCTTCACGTGCCCCCCCTGCTCCATCAGGTCGAAGTCGTAGAGCAGCTCCATTTTGTCCGTCTGGGCGGACAAGGGCTCGATGACGGTGCGCTGGGGGTCGTCGCACAGCAGCATGGCGTGGGGCAGCTCAATGGGGGCGTTTTTGCGCACGGCGATCCGGGGCGGTATCCGGGACATGACCACCCCCTCGGTGGCCCGGATGAGGGCGTCGGAGCCCGGCTCATAGTCGTAGTCGGTGAGGTCCGCCATGCCCACCAGGCCCCGGCGGAGCCTGCCGCTCCAGAGCGTACGCTCCACGTAGATCATGGCGTTGGCGAGGGTCTTGAAGCGCCCCTCCCGGACGTAGCGGGACATGGTGGCGTTGATGTCCATGATGTCCATCTCCACCTGGGGGCCGTCCAGGCTGCTCTCGGGCAGGATGAGGCGCAGGGCGGAGGGGGCGCGGCCCACCCGCTCCTCCACCCGCTGCCAGTACTCGGGCTGGGAGGTGTACTGGTCGCAGGCCACCACGGCCCACTTGTCGTAGTCGCAGTTCTGAGGCAGAAGGATGTCGGCGGGACGGAAAGGGAGGTTGGCGAAGTCAGCTTTCATGACGAAGACCTCTTTTCAGGATTCAGGTTACTTGTCTTTTCGGAATGCTTCCCAGCCGCAGATCACAAGGCCGGCACACATGACGATGGCGGAAAGGATAAAGGTGACCAAGGTGCCGTGGGAGATAAACGCGCTCAGCAGTCCCTCAACTCCGTTAAGGATCACAGGGTTTAACAGGGCGTGTATCAGGCAGAACGCAAAAAACACAAAACCGATGACCGTGAGAAGGACGCCAAACACCATCCGTTTCATCAAAGCACCCCTCGGATGGCACTGAGCAGCTCGGGGAACTCCTCAAAGGCGGGTATGTCCGGGTAGTCCGCCTTGATCTGGGGGGTGGACTTGAACAGGAAGCCCGCCTTGCCCGCCTGGATCATGGCCAGGTCGTTGAAGCTGTCCCCGGCGGCGATGGTGTCGAAGCCGCAGGACTGGAGGGCCTTCACCGTGGTGAGCTTGGACTTGGGGCAGCGCATTTTGTAGCCGGTAATCCTACCGTCCGGGGCGACTTCCAGGGTGTTGCAGAACAGGGTGGGCCAGCCCAGCTTGGCCATCAGCGGCTTGGCGAACTGCTCGAAGGTGTCGCTCAAAATCACCACCTGGGTCAGGGTGCGCAGCTCGTCCAGAAACTCCCTGGCCCCGGGGAGGGGATCAATTTTGGCGATGGTAGCCTGGATCTCCTTCAGCCCCAGGCCGTGCTCACGCAATACGCTCAGCCGCCAGGTCATCAGCTTGTCGTAGTCCGGCTCGTCCCGGGTGGTGCGGCGCAGCTCGGGGATGCCGCTGGCCTCAGAGAAAGCGATCCAGATTTCGGGGACCAGCACGCCCTCCATATCCAAACAGACGATGTTCATGTCTTATGTCCTCCATATAAATCATGTGCAGGGGCGGATAATATCCGCCCCTACAAAATTGCGCCGCACGGCGGGCCGGGGCGACGCCCGCCGGTGGCGGGCGTCCATCGCCGACCGAGCCGAAGGCGAGGCCGTCCCGCCCTACAGGGTTTTCAGGAACCGCTCCAGCCGCTCCAGCGCCTCGCCCAGATCGTGCATGGACGCGGCGTAGGTGGCCCGGACGTAGCCCTCCCCGCCGGGGCCGAAGGCGGAGCCGGGGATGACCGCTACCTTCTCCGCCGCCAGGAACCGGTCGCAGAACTGCTCGCTGGTCAGCCCCGTGGACTGGATGCAGGGGAAAGTGTAAAACGCGCCCAGGGGCTCGAAGCAGCTCAGCCCCAGCCGGCGGAAGCCGTCCACCAAAAAGCGGCGGCGGCCGTCGTACTCCTCCCGCATGGCGTCGATGTCGCCGTCGCCGTGGTCCAGCGCCTCAATGGCGGCGTACTGGCTGGTGGTGGGGGCGGACATGATGCCGTACTGGTGGAGCTTGGTCATGGCGGCGACGAGGGGCTTGGGTCCGCACACATAGCCCAGCCGCCAGCCCGTCATGGAGTAGGCCTTGGAGAAGCCGTTGACCACCACGGTGCGCTCGACCATATCGGGCAGGTTGGCCATAGACACGTGCCGGGCGCCATAGGTCAGCTCGGCGTAGATCTCGTCGGAGATCACCATAATATCGGTGCCCCGGAGCACATCCGCCAGGGCCTCCAGGTCGGCCCGGCCCATGACGCCGCCGGTGGGGTTGCAGGGGAAGGGCAGCACCAGCGCCTTGGTCTTGGGGGTGATGGCCCCCCGCAGCTCATCGGGGGTGAGGCGGAACTCGTGCTCCGCCTTTGTCTCCACCAGCACAGGCACGCCGTGGGCCATGGACACCAGAGGGGCGTAGCACACGAAGGAGGGGGTGGGGATGATCACCTCGTCCCCCGGCTCCAGCAGGGCGCGGAAGGTGAGGTCAAGCCCCTCGCTGCCGCCCACGGTGACCAGAATCTGGCCCACGGCGGCGTAGTTCAGGTCAAAGCGGCGCTTCAAATACCGGGAGATGGCCCCCCGCAGGTCGGACAGGCCCGCGTTGGGGGTGTATTTGGTGAAGCCCTTCTCCAGCGAGAAGATGCCCGCGTCCCGGATGTGCCAGGGGGTGGGGAAGTCCGGTTCCCCGATGCCCAGGGAGATGCCCCCCTCCATGCCCTGGAGCAGGTCGAAGTATTTTCGGATGCCGGAGGGCTGGATGTCCTGCACCCGCCGGCACATAATTCTGCCATAGTCCATCATTCAAACACAAACCTTTCCTCCTGGACCTCCTGCACGGGGAAGATCAGGTGCTTTTCCTTATACTTCTTCAAAATGAAGTGGGTGGCGGTGCCGGTGACCCCCTCGATAGGGGCCAGCTTCTCCCCCACGAACTGGGCCACCTCCTTCAGGGTGCGCCCGGAGATGGTCACCGTCATGTCGTACGCCCCGCCGGACATGAGGTACAGGCTCTCCACCTCCTCATACTGGTAGATGCGCTGGGCCACCCGGTCGAAGCCCTCCCCCCGCTGGGGGGTGACGCTCACCTCGATCAGGGCGGTGACGGATTCCTGCTGGGTGCGGTCCCAGTCCACGATGGTCTTGTAGCCCAGGATGATGCGGTCCTTCTCATATTGTGCCACCGCCTCCGACACCTCCGCCTCGGTCATGCCGGTCATGGCGGCCAGCTGGGCGTGGGTCAGGGTGGAGTCGTTTTCCAAGAGCTGGAGCAGATTTTTCATGGTAGTCCCTCCTGTGTCGGATCAATTTCAAATTCTTATTATATACTTTATGCGGAGAAATGGCAATCCCCTATCTGGTCTGACCGGGACATTTCCGGCCCCCGCAGATGTCTCCGCCCAGTGGCACCCCCGGCCGGGCCGGGGCGGGGACGCTTTCCGGCGCGCCGGCGGGGCATGCCAGGCGAACATTTTTTCGTTTTTCCCTTGACGGTATGGCCGTTTCTGCGGTATACTGGATTGTTAGGGCCCGGGGCCATCCCTTCGCGCCCATGAATGAGCATGAGAGGTGCAGCTATGGCAAAGTCCACACCAAAACAGCAGTACGGCAACGACTCCATCTCCTCCCTGAAGGGGGCGGACCGGGTGCGCAAGCGCCCCGGCGTCATCTTCGGCTCCGACGGGCTGGAGGGGTGCGAGCACGCCGTCTTTGAAATTTTGTCCAACGCCATCGACGAGGCCCGGGAGGGCCATGGCGACCTCATCACCGTCACCCGGTACGAGGACAGGTCCATCGAGGTGGAGGACTTCGGCCGGGGCTGCCCGGTGGACTGGAACGAGGCGGAGGGCCGCTATAACTGGGAACTGGTGTTCTGCGAGCTGTACGCCGGGGGCAAGTACAAGGACGGGGGCGGGGACAACTACGAGTACTCCCTGGGCCTCAACGGCCTGGGTTCCTGCGCCACCCAGTACGCCAGCGAGTACTTCGATGCCACCATCTACCGGGACGGGTTCAAATACACCCTCCATTTTGAAAAGGGCGAGATCGTGGGCGAGATGGGGAAGGAGCCAGCCGACCGGAAAAAGACCGGCTCCCGGTTCCGCTGGAAGCCGGACCTGGACGTGTTCACCGACATCGACATCCCCGTGGACTACTACACCGACGTGATGAAGCGCCAGGCGGTGGTCAACGCCGGGGTGACCTTCCGCTTCCGCAGCCAGGTAAACGGGAAATTTGAGACCACCGACTTCCGCTATGAGAACGGCCTCATCGATTACGTCCATGAGCTGGCGGGGGAGGACTCCCTTACCGCGCCGGTGTTCTGGCAGTCCGAGCGCAGAGGCCGGGACCGGTCGGACAAGGGCGAGTACAAGGTGAAGCTGTCCGTCTCCTTCTGCTTCTCCAACCGGGTGCAGCTCATTGAACACTACCACAACTCCTCCTGGCTGGAGCACGGCGGCTCGCCGGAAAAGGCCATGCGGCTGGCCTTCGTGTCCGCCATCGACGGCTGGCTGAAGCAGAACGGCAAGTACCAGAAAAACGAGGCGAAGATCACCTTCAACGATATCCAGGACGCCCTGGTGCTGGTGAGCAGCAACTTCTCCACCCAGACCAGCTATGAGAACCAGACCAAAAAATCCATCACCAACAAATTCGTCCAGGACGCCATGACCGAGTTCCTCCGCGCCCAGCTGGAGGTCTATTTCATCGAAAACCCCATGGACGCGGAAAAGATCGCCGGGCAGGTGCTGGTGAACAAACGCTCCCGGGAGACGGCGGAAAAAACCCGCCTGGGCATCAAGAAAAAGCTGTCCGGGTCGCTGGACATCTCCAACCGGGTGGCCAAGTTCCAGGACTGCCGCAGCAAGGACGCGGACCGGCGGGAGCTGTATATCGTGGAGGGCGACTCCGCCATGGGCGCAGTGAAGCTGGCCCGGGACGCGGAGTTTCAGGCCATCATGCCCATCCGGGGCAAGATCCTCAACTGCCTCAAGGCCGACTACGCCCGGATTTTCAAAAGCGAGATCATCACCGACCTGCTCAAGGTGATGGGCTGCGGGGTGGAGGTCAAGGACAAGCACGTGAAGGACCTGAACGCCTTCGACCTGGACAGTCTGCGCTGGAACAAAATCGTCATCTGCACCGACGGCGACGAGGACGGCTTCCACATCCGGACCCTGCTGCTGGCCATGCTCTACCGCCTCACCCCCACCCTCATTGAGAAGGGGTATGTATATATCGCCGAGTCCCCCCTGTATGAGATCACCTACAAGGAAAAGACCTGGTTCGCCTACTCCGACAAGGAGCGCAACGAGATCGCCGCCTCCCTGGAGGGGAAGAAATTCGATATGCAGCGCTCCAAGGGCCTGGGCGAGAACGAGCCGGACATGATGTGGCTGACCACCATGTCCCCGGACACCCGAAGGCTCATCAAGGTGATGCCGGAGGACGCCCAGCGCACCGCCCAGGTGTTCGACCTGCTGCTCGGCGACGATATCCAGGGCCGCAAAGGCCACATCGCGGACGAGGGGTATAAGTATCTGGATCTGGCGGATATTTCATAGAAGCGCGGAGAAGCGGACAGCGAGGGAGCTTGGACCGAAGCGAGGACTAGAGCCCAGCCGCTGCGTAGCGGTGGCGGGTCTTGTCCGAGGCGGCGGGAAAGCGACCGAGCGTCCTGGCCACTTCGCAGCGTGACAGCGTAGAAGCGCGGAGAAGCGGACAGCGAGGGAGCTTGGACCGAAGCGAGGACTAGAGCCCAGCCGCTGCGTAGCGGTGGCGGGTCTTGTCCGAGGCGGCGGGAAAGCGACCGAGCGTCCTGGCCGCTTCGCAGCGTGACAGCGTAGAAGCGCGGAGCCGTCGTGAGCAGCGCGGATGGAGCGAAGCGAAAGCAAAAGCCCAGGGCACGCAAAGCGGGGCTGGGTTTTGCTTGAGACGGAGCGAAGCCGCGCGTCGCGAACAGGCGCAGC
>CAJUEG010000091.1 GCA_910584835.1 uncultured Oscillospiraceae bacterium
CTATTCACACGGGTTTTGTGCCTGGAATACTGTGTATTCAGTTGTCGGCGGGAGGGCTTGTCCCTCCTCACCTATCAGGCGGTTTTTGGGCGTTTTCGGATGTACCTTAGAAAGAAAAATCCAAATATTTTTTCAAACCCCGCAGGCCCTTGTTGATCGTTTCCCGGACGTTGCGCTCCTCCACGTTCTCCGCCCTGGCAATCTGGCCCACGCTCCGCCCCAGGATGAAACGGGCATAGACGCGCCGGGCCTGGACGGGCGGGAGGCGGTCAAGGGCGGCATAGAGGGCGGCGTGGCCCTCGGCCTGCTCCATGATCTCCTCCGGGGTCAACGGGGGATAGGTCACGTCGGCCTCAAAACCGGGAGTTCCGTCCAGGGAGCACTCGTCATGCTCCCGCTTGCGGCGCTTATAGCTGTCGCACAGGCGGCCACCGATGGAGAGGGTCACGGCGATCTCGTCCGACACCTCCATAGTGATACGCTCCGTCAGGTGGGGGTAGTAGCTGTTCAATTTAATGGTCGCCATAAGTAACCTCCATTTCGATACGGGGCGGAAAGGGACAGATCGAAATGGAGGGTCAGGCGGAGAACGGCAGCCGGGGCTCCGAACATCTGGACACCGTGTCCAGAAACGACAGGAAACGACAACGCCCGCACAGCGTTGTACTGTGCGGGCGCATGAAGTGACATGGTTCTTTATATACTTACATATTTCGTGTATATAGCCGGAGTAGCCCGGCGGAGGGTCTATGCTTTTTTTAGCAAATTATGTATAGCAGAAACGAGAAAAGACACGGCGCTACCTCCTAAACGGTCACCGTATCTTTCAAATGGAAAGAGCCGATAACCGCATTTTTAATTTGCGTGTTATCGGCTCTGCGTCTATGCGTCTGGCTCTTTTGATATTTATTTGGATATTAAGCTACTCAAGCAAACAACAGATAGGTTTCCTTTTTTTACATCTACTAAAGTCTCCTGCTTGCATTTCGGACAATACAGCGGGAAATTGACAAGCTCTGTGTCTGGACGCACTTTAAGTCTGGTCTTATTTCCGCATACGGGGCATAGAAGCCATATCATCTGACCCATCAAAGGCTTTCCTCCTTGTAACTTTTTTGAATTAGCTTTTTTTGCTCCCACTTTCTACTTTTGAAATAGAGCAAGCCCACAATAGCAGGCAGGACTGGCGAGAGTGCCTGTCCATAAAAAATGCCGGGAAATCCCATACAAAGGGTAAAAGCTAAAAACCAGCTCACTGGCAGACGAATGATAACTGCATCCAATAAAGCGTTAATCATGGCAACATTTGCCGCACCTACCCCGATGGCAAAGGAATCCAGCGTATACATGGCCGCATAAATCAAACTATTGATACCGCAACAAATACGCAGGTAATACACACCATCGTTTACTACTTCCGGGCTGGTACTACCGAACAGTAAAATCAATGGTTCCGCAAAAAGTTGTACGCCAATTACAACAACAAACGTAACAGCAATATTCATCACTAAACTGATTTTTACCACCTTTCGGGCTCGTTCGATTTGTCCTGCACCCATGCACTGACCGGCCATCGCCGTTACTGCCTGTCCAATAGCCCAGCAGGGCATACCAGCAAATGTATTGATCTGCAAGCCTACGCCAGATGCGGCGGAAACAGGAGTACCAAATTGATTGAGCATACCTGTTACCAGCAGATAGGCCATGTTGACTACTACCATCTGAATTGCTGTGGGTAGGCCGACTTTTATAATGGCGGTCAGCTTATCCCATTGAAGTGTAAATTTTCCGTGTTCCGCCGCAGAGAAAAACACCTTGCGTCGTTTTAGATAGAACAAAGAAATCACAAAGGAAATTCCCTGTGCCGTGATTGTCGCGTAAGCGGCTCCTGCTGTCCCCATTTCAAAGGGGCCTACCAATATAATATCTAAAATGACATTGATGATGGTGGCAATCCCAACAAAGCAGAGGGGAGATTTTGAATCCCCCAGTCCCTTGAGTACGGAGCAAACAGCATTATATCCAAACACAAAGACCGTCCCACAACAAATAATTTTCATATAGTCACAGGCATCTTGATACGCATCCGCCGGAACATTTAGTGCCTGAAACAGTGGACGGTAAACTGCCAAGCTCACAACAGTCACAAAGAAAGAAGATACCAGCGAAAGTAACGCCAACATTTGAAAAGACTCTGCTTGCCCCTTTGCATCGTCTGCCCCTTTGTATTGAGCAATCAATACAGCTCCACCCATTGTCATACCAATACAAATTGAGTTAATGATATAACACAATTTAGAAGCGTTGTTAATCGCCGCAAGGCCCACATCTCCTACAATCTGGCCGATCACAAGCATATCTACCACATTGTAGAAAGATTGCAGCATATTCGCCAGAAGTAACGGGAGCGCGAAAACGGCCAGCTTTCTTGGCACACTCCCGGTCAATAAGTTATGTTTTTCTATCATATCCATTCCTCCAAAAAGAAAAGGGCACACCATATCGTGTACCCTTTGCACATTCATAAATAAGCATAACAAAAGGCCACAAACAAAACATTGTCTGTGGCCTAAACAGTCGATTGTCTATCGTTGGTTGGATAAAAGGGTACAAAAACCAAAGGCAGTCTATATCCGCCCTGGCCTTTTCACCATATCAATCAACTTTCCGAAAAGGCTCCGCACAATGTTTCGTGGTATAAACTTGTGTGGAGCCGAATCCAATACATAACTTCCCGAACAACATTGTGTTCACCTCTCTTGTTAATTTGTATTAAATTATACACAGTTTGCACTTTCTTGTCAAGTCAAATCCATAGGCTCTTATTTTTTTAGAGACTTTGATTTGCGAAAAAAGATACTACTAAAATATAAAATTGTATTTCGTTCTCATACCCGCCCCTGAAATGTAAAATAATATAGGGGTGATGTGAGAATGTACCAATATGAAAAGCGCCTGGATTGTCGCGCCCTGGGCAAAGAAATCAAGCGCAGACGCAAGGCCAAAGGCTGGACGCAGGAGCATCTGGCCCAGCTTGTAGACCTCACCCCTCGCTCCATCATGTATATTGAGAACAAGGGCCAGCACACCAGCCTCAACGCCTTTTACAAACTCGTCACCCTTTTGGATATTTCCGTAGATGAATTTTTCTACCCGGACAAACACAACGGAGAGGACGAGCGCCGGAAACACATTGACCGGATGCTGAATGGCATGGACGAAAAAGAGCTAACCATCATGGAGAGCGCCGCAGAGGGCATCTGCAAAGCCCGTGAAACGGAGGAAGCGTAAGGAAAACGCCGCCTCCGTTTTTTGCGCTTATTCCAGGGTTGCGCTAAACGGCAAGCAGGGCGAGTGTCAATACACTCGCCATTTTCGCCTTGCGAAAATGCTTGTTGGGGTGCCCCCAAACCCGCTGGAAGCCTCTGGACACTGTGTCCAGAGGCTTCCCTGTCTGCGGCCCCGTCGCTACCGCTCCTGGGCCTTACTCTCCCGCCCGCCGGACAGGTCGAGAAGATGATCGACGTTGGCCTTGACTGCCACCGCCTCCCGCATTTCCTGTTGCGCTGCCCTGTATTGGGCGTAGAGTTTTTTCTTCCGCTCCGCCAGCTCCCGGCGCTCCTTTTTCAGCGCGTCCATTTTCGGGAGCTTGGCCCCGTCCAGAATGTCATTGATCGCCGCCTTTGCCGCCCGATAGGAGGCCAGGGCCTCCTCATGCTCCGCCAGATACTTCTTGCTGTACCGGGCGGCCTTGTAGCCGTCGAACACGGGCCGGGTCTTGGCGTAGTCCACCACGGCCCCCATGAGTTTTGTGGTGGAGGCCAGCCGCTCCTCCACCCCCCGCAGCTCCCCGGCCAGGGCGTGGGCCCGGTCCACCACCGCCGCCGTCCGCTCCGCCAGGGCGTCATAGTCGGTCAGGCCGTTCTCCTGGAGAAACTGGAGGGCGGCGGCCATCTGTTTCAGATTGTAGATTTTCGCCCAGCGTTCATAAGCGGGTCCCTTGCCCTGGGCCATGCGCTGCTGAATGTCAATAATCAGATTGACGCGCCGGGGAGCTGCCGGGCGGGGCCGCCCCTGGGCGGGCTTGCGGACGGGGGCCCGCCCGTCGATCACCGCCTCCACGTCCTCCGGGCCGTAGCCGTCCCCCAGGGTGGAGGCCCGGAAGCGGGTGGCCCGGTCCTGGCCTGGGAGCCGGAACGAGATCACCCCGCCCCGGCCCCGCTTCACCTGGACCCCCGCCGCCTCCATCCGCCGGAGGAAATCGGCAAGGTCGGCGGGCCGGTCCGCCAGGGCCCCGTCGATGATCCCCCGTATCTGCTCCTTGTAGGAGGGAGGCCGGGCCGCGCCCAGCCATTGGCCGTAGTGCTGGAATTTCCCCTTGCTGTGGAGCTTGGGGTTTTTGATAACGGACAGGTCATGCTCCAGGCATATCCGGTCGGACAGCCGCCGCAGGGCGCGGGCGGAGCCTAAAAAATCCCGGTATTTCCGGGTGCAGTCAAGGGTGGTGGAATTGTAGTAAATATGGACGTGGGGGTGGGGCCGGTCCGCGTGGGACACCACGAAGAAAGCGTGCTTTCCCTTGGTCCAGCGCATCGCCAGCTCATAGCCGATGTTCAGCGCCTCCTCCGGGTCCAGCTCCCCAGGGGGGAACGATTGGCGGATCTGATAGCACAGCACGTCGGCATCCCGCTTCTGCTCCCGGCCCGTGATGGTTTTGTACCGGGCCTTGCTCAAAAGAAACTCGCTGTCAGCGGTGAGGGGGTCGCACTCGTAGGAGCGGATCAGGGCCCCGTCCAGTGTCTTTTCCGGGTTCTGGCCGTAGTCGAAGCGGTCCGACAGGGATTCCAGGATCGACTTGCCCCCGCTGATATGGTGGGCCTTTAGATAGGTCGTCGCCAGGGACAGCCCCCCTTTCAAAATCGGTTCTCCCCGCCTCTGGACACCGTGTCCAGAGGGCGGGGGCAGCCGGGGAGCGGCCGGGGCCGCTCCCTCGGTTCACATCGCCACCACCTGGGCCAGCTTCTCCAGCAGCTCGGACAACGGCCCCCACAGGTCGGCGTAGTCCTTTTGGAGCGCCTGGAGCTCGTTTTGATACAGCCCGCCGTAGGTGTTCACATGGAGCGCCGCCTGATTGAGATTGTTGGCACACCGCCGCTGGAGGGACACCAGCTCCCGCACCGGGGAGAGGTCCACCTGGAGCACATAGCCATTGAGGGCCATTTTTCGGATATAGGCGCTCATATTGCGGATGCCCGTCTGCTCCATGCGGGCCTTGATCGCTTGCAGCTCCTCCGGGCTCACCCAAACATAGAGCGGCACATTCCGGCGGCGTTTCTTCCCTGCCACAGCTACCTGTCGCCCCGATCCGGGGCGTCCTTTTTGTGGACGGGCGGGGCCTGCCGCTCCTGGGCCTGCCTCCCCGCCTCCTCCATCTGCCGGGAGATGGAGGGCTTTTTCTCCTCCTGTTTGGCCGCCCGCTTTCGCTCCATACGTTTCCCCACAGCCGGGTTGTCCCTGGAGGGCCGCAGCTCATAGTCCGCCATATCCTTTTCCGACAGGGGCCGCGTGTAGGTCAAATGCCCCCAGGCCAGGAACGCGCCGCCCTCCACGGGAACGCGCTGGTCGTAGTTTACGATCTCGTCCGGGGCGTTGTGCGGCGGCTTGGGGAATGTGCCGATGTCCACGGGCCGCTGGGTGGAATAATACTTGTAAAGGCCGGGCTCCTCCACCCACGCCACCTTGACGGAAAACTGCTGCTGGTAGTCCTCCACCCGCTCCGTGAGGTCCCGCGCCAGCGCCTCCCGGTCGCTGCCGTAGTGCCCCCACTCATATTGCCGCCTGCCGTGTTCGTCGTCATAGCAGGCCCAGGTCACAAAGGGCTCCGGCTCCCTGGGGCACTCGCCCAGGGCAAAGCCCCGGCCATTTTCCAGCATGACTACTTTTAAGATCGCGTAGCCTTGATTTTTGTCCATGTTGATCTCCTCCAAAATGTTGACAGTATAGGGCCGAAACAGGAGCGGAACGTGAAATGATACGGCCCGCCCCTGTCCGGCGTCTGAAAAGCCTTGAAAACACGGGGCTTTTGAGGGCCTAATTGTCAACAGGTCAGCCCCGTTTTTTCCTCATGTGGTCCCGCTGCTGCTTTCTGTGCGCGGTCTGGGCGCAGGCGGGGGAACAGTAGCGCCGCCGCCCTCCCAGGAGGGCGGGCCGCCCGCAGACGGGGCAGGCCCGTGTCTCCACCGGGGCCGGGGCGGTCAAGGCCGCCTCCAGCGCCGGGTCCAGAGGCAGGACCGCCGCCCGGAAGTACCGGCACAGGGGGCCCGTCCAGGTTTTCCCCAGCATATAACACTCACAGTCCAAAGGCAAGCATCCCACGTCCCGGTCATAATTGGCGCACCACTTCACCACCAGGGCCCGGATCGCGGCCCGCTCCTCGCGGGTGAGCTCCCGCTGGTCCATGCCGTCACCTCCCATCGTCGGGACTGGCCCGGCTCCGCAGGTAGGCCCGGAAACAGGTCACGCACCGCAGGCCCCGCCAGTAGGGACACCCCTCGCAGATGGACCCCTTGGGGGCCGGGGTGGGCTCCGGGGGCAGGTGGTAGGTGGGCTGCTTCATAAAGGGCTCATAGGGACTGTTGGTGAAATTCACTCGTCCCCTCCCTCGTCCTCGTCGTCCACGTCCCAGGGGGGCGCGTCGTCGTAGTCGTCGGGCTCGTCATAGTCGGCGTGATCCTCCTCCGGCTCCGCCGCCCGCTGCTGCTTGGGGCGGTAAATCTTGAAGTACCACCCGGCCCCGCCGCCCAGGGCCAGCACCGCCAGGGCCGCCAGGAGCATCCCGGCCCCGCCGGACTTTTGGGGCTCCGGCTCCGGGGCGGGGTCAGGTTCGGGCTCCGGGTCCGGCTCTGTCACAGGGGGCGGGGCCTCCGGCTCCTGGTCCTGCTCGGCCAGGGCCATCAGGTCGGACACGGTGACAGCATTCAGAAAATACACATTTTCCGTACTCCGCTGCCGGTCTATCACCAGATAGAAAACTGCCTCGTCCGCCGTGGTGATGGTGAAAAACTCCTTGCCGTCCTCGTCGGTGGCGTTGTCCACCACCGTCCCCGTTCCGTCCGGGGTGAACGGCTGGGGCTCCGGCGGCTGCTCCACGGGCAGGGGGTCCACCGGCTCCAGCCCCACCCAGGGGACGTACTCGCTGCCCTCGCTCTCGTCGCCGCCGCCCGCATAGGCGGGGACGGTGAGCACCCCCACCATCAGGACGGCGCAGAGCGTAGACGCCAAAATACGGGATTTCTTCATCAAGTCTCCTCCTTTCCCTCGCCGGACTTCTGGACACCGTGTCCAGAGGGTCCGCCCCGGAACTGCCGGAGGAGGGCGGGCAGCTCGTCCAGGGTCACGCTCATGCCCCGCACAATATCCACGATCTCCTCATTCTCGGCCTCCCGGTGCTTCTGCTCCAGCTCTTTCAGCCGGGCCTGCTGCTCGTTGATCTTGGCCTTGACTTTCTCCATCTCGGCCCAAATTTTCGCGCTTTTGCTGATCGCCATTGAAAACCTCCTTTGTCATGGTAAACGCCCCCAGGCGTAAAAATGGGACTGCCAGTAGCTTGTATTCAAGCTGGTATATTGCACCGGGTCCCCACAGTGCAGCATCATCCCGTCCCCCACATAAATGCCACAGTGGGTCACGCCGTCCGGGTTGGGCGCGTCGTAGGTGTAGCGGAAAAACACAAGGTCGCCGGGGCGCGGGGAGCTGACGGGGGTGCAGTAGTTGTAAAGCGCCTGGGCCCCCAGGCGGCCCACGTCCCACCCGCTATGGCCGATCACCCAGGAGACAAAGCCGGAACAGTCAAAGGACGTGGCCGGGGAACTGCCGCCCCACACATAGGGATAGCCCAGGTATTTCTCCGCCTCGGTGAGCATGGCGGCGAACCGCTCATCGGACAGGTATTCCTCCGGCACATCGTAATTTGCGGGCGGGTTGGTGATGTACTTGTCCACATAGCCGGAACCGGGGAACAGGTCGGGCCGGTTGCCCAGGGAGGACATATAGAGGGAATACCGGGATAGCTGCTCCCCGCCCATCATGTAGACAGGCAGGTGGGACAGGTCCTCGCTTTTCAGCGTCACGGTGCAGATGTAGTAATTGTAGGGGACCCATACCGTATAGGGGCCGTCCGGCCCCGTCCGCGTTTCTGGCCGGTAGCGCACCTCCACCTCCACATTCTCCGTGAGGATATACTGCCGGTCAAAAATAGTCTGGAGCGTCCCCTGTACCTCCGCCAGCGTCCATTCTCCCTCATGGAACGCGCAGAGCATGGAGATCAAAACATAGGGATCATGCTCGATGGCGTCCAGGTCGAAGTGATATTCGTCGTAGTCGTGGGTGCTGGTGTAGGTGTCCAGGTAGTTTTGCAGCTCCGCCTCCAACGCGCAGTAGGCGGCCTCGGCCCCCAGCATATCCACGTCCTGGGCGGGGTAGGTGCTGGCCCCGATCCCCCCGATGATCCCGTTGCCTATCGTCACCAGGGAGGAGGCGCAGGACTGGACCGTGAACAGGAGGAGGATGCAGCACAGGGCGATCACCACCCCGCCGGGGTGCCGCTTGACGAAGCCCATCGCCTTTTCCGCCAGCTTCTCCGCAGAGGCGGCGGTTTTCTCGGCGGCCTTGGCCCCCTGCTTGGCGGCCTCCCGCGCCTGTTTCGCGTACTGCCGCTTTTGGCGCTGCTTCTGTGCGAACCGGGCCAGGGCGTTCTTGCCCAGGTCCGGGTGCTTCTCCAGCTCCGTTTGAAAGCGGTGCTCCGCCGTGGCCTTGACATACCGGCTTTCCGCGCGGGCGGCGGCCTTGGCCGGGTGGTCCCGGATGGCCTGCCGCACCGTCCGGGCCGTTTTCCGCCCCACGGCCTCGCCCACCAGCTCGGAGTGGTGGGCCCCCTCGGTCCCCACGTTCTCATGCTCCACCTCGTACACCTTGCCGTGGACGAAGCCGTGAACGCCCCAGCCCAGGGCCCCGGCCCCGCGCTTCACCGGGCCGGGGGGCTTGGGCGGGACCTGGGCCGCCAGCTTCTCCTGGGCCCTGCCCATGCGCAGCTTGGCCTTTTCCGCCTTGACCGCGCTCTGCTCCGCCCGCGTCTGCCCCTGGGCGCTCCGCTTCTTCCCCTCCTGCCGTAGCCGTTCGGAGGGCCGGGCCCGCTCGCTCTCCTGGTGCAGCTTGGATTTGTGGTCAGATTTGCGGGACCTCTGGACACGGTGTCCAGAGGCAGGCCGGGCTTTACTCCTGCCCATTGGCCTTGTCCTCCGGCTTGGTCGTCAGCAGTGTCAGCGCCAGTGATAAAATGTAAAAAAACGCCGAGGAAAAAATGTAGTTTT
>CAJUEG010000092.1 GCA_910584835.1 uncultured Oscillospiraceae bacterium
CAGGATCGCCTTGCCCACGGCGGGGTTTTCGTCCAGGAACTGCTCCAGCTTGTCGCTCACCACGGCGTTCACCAGGGTGCGCATCTCGCTGTTGCCCAGCTTGGCCTTGGTCTGGCCCTCAAACTGGGCCTCGGTGAGCTTCACCGAGATCACGCAGGTCAGGCCCTCCCGGCAGTCGTCGCCGGACACTTTTTCCTCGCCCTTGAAAATGCCCGCCTTCTTGCCGTAGGCGTTGAGCACGTTGGTGAGGGCCCGCTTCAGCCCCTCCTCGTGCATACCGCCCTCGGGGGTGTGGACGTTGTTGGCAAAGGACACGATGATCTCATTGAAGCTGTCCTCGCTGTACTGCATGGCGATCTCCGCCATGGAGTCGTCCTTGGCCCCCGCCATGTAGATCACACTGTCGTGAAGGGGCGTTTTGTTCTTGTTGATGAAGGTGACGAACTCCCGGATGCCCCCCTCATAGTGCATGGACTCCTCCGCCTCCTGGCCCGGGCGGCGGTCGGCCATGAGGATGCGCACACCGGCGTTCAAAAACGCCTGCTCCCGCATGCGGCGGTGGAGGGTCTCGTAGTCGTAGACGGTGGTCTCAAACATCTCCGGGTCTGGCTTGAACACCACTTCGGTGCCCGTCTTATCCGTTGTCCCGACGACGGTCATCTCCTGGGTGATATTGCCCCGGGAGAACTTTACCTCGTAAATTTGGCCGTTCTTGTGCACCCGCACCTCCATCCACTCGGAGAGCGCGTTGACCACGCTGCCGCCCACGCCGTGGAGGCCGCCGGACACCTTGTACCCGCCGCCGCCGAATTTGCCGCCGGCATGGAGGACGGTATACACCACCTCCAGGGCAGGCTTCCCGGTCTGGGCCTGTATGTCCACCGGGACGCCCCGGCCGTTGTCGGTGACCCGGATGGCGTTGTCCTCCAGAATTTCCACCGTGATGTGGTCGCAGTAGCCCGCCAGCGCCTCGTCGATGGCGTTGTCCACGATCTCGTACACCAGATGGTGCAGGCCGGAGGCGGACGTGGAGCCGATATACATGCCCGGGCGCTTGCGGACGGCCTCCAGCCCCTCCAGCACCTGGATTTCCGAAGCGCCGTACTCGTGCTCGGTCTGAGTGGTGTTCATTTCATTCAATTCGCTGCGTTCTTCTGCCATGATGTTCCTCCGCTAAATTTCTAAGTTATCCTCACTGCTGTAAATCAAAGTCTCCTCGCCCCGCCCGGGCATACAGCGCCGCCGGGGAGAGGGGAGTGAGGTATACCATGGGTTTTCCATCCCTGCCCTCCGCCAGCACAAAGGAGCGGGGCAGGTCGTCCCCCAGGGCGGTCACCCGCCCCTCCCGCTCCGCCCGCTCCAGAAAGCGGCGGGTGCGGAAGGACCAGGTGGTGTTGTCCAGGTCAAAAATGCCGATGATATCCTGATCGCGGACCATAAGGTTCTGGCCCAGGTGAAGGTACACCTTCAAACCTCCTTTTCACAGGGGCCCCGCCGGGGCCTGGACGTGCCGGCGGGCTTTCTTTGTCAGCCCTCGGACAGCACGCCGTCTTTGACGCGGAAGGCTTTGCCCTCCTTCAGCTTTGCCAGCTTCTCCTCCTCGCAGCAGGTGATGAACACCTGGCCGGAGGTGATGCGGTTGAGGACAAATTCCTGCCGCCGGTGGTCCAGCTCGCTGAGCACATCGTCCAGCAGCAGCACCGGCCATTCCGACGTCTCCTGGCGGAATATGTCCCGGGCGGCCAGCTTCAAAGCCAGCGCCGCCGTCCGGGTCTGGCCCTGGGACGCGTAGGCCTTGGCGGATTTTCCATCGATCTCCACCGCCAATTCGTCCTTGTGGGGCCCGGACAGGCAGGTTCTCGCCGCGATTTCCGCCTCCCGGTGGGCCTCCTGGTGGCTCAAAAGCTGGGAGAGCAGCGCTTTTGGCGGGGCTTCAGGGTCCGTCACTGTGGATACCGTCTCATACCGCAGTCCCAGTTTTTCCCGTCCGCCGGAGCAGTCGGCGTGGATAGGGGGGGCGGCCTCCGCCAGCCGCTTGACAAAGTGGGCCCGGTAGTGGACGATCACCGCCCCGCACTGGGCCATCCGCAAAGAAAAGTCGTCCAGGGCGTCCAGCAGGGAGGGATATTGCTCCGCGTCCTTCAAAATCCGGGTCTTATGCTGGTAGAGCCGCCTGTATTCCGCCAGGGCCTGGGCGTACCGGGGGCGGAGCTGGCAGATGCAGCCGTCCAAAAACCGCCGCCGGGCCTCTGCCCCCTCCCGGATGAGATATAAATCCTCGGGACAGAACAGCACGGTGTTCAGAATCCCGGACAGCTCCCCCGCCGTCTTCAGCTTCACCCCATTGGAGCGAAGCTGCCGCCGCACCCCCCGGTGGAGGTCCGCCTCCAGCACCACGCTTCTCCCCCGGCTGGTCACCCCGGCCTTGAGAAAGGCGTGGTCCACTCCGTGCCGGATCAGCTCCCGGTCATACCGGGCCCGGTGGGAGGAGGCGGAGGAAAGGTAGGCCACCGCTTCCAGCAGATTGGTTTTGCCCTGGGCGTTCTCCCCCGCAATGACGTTGACGCCGGGGTGAAACCGGGCTTCCCCGTGGACGTAATTGCGGAAAAAATCCAGAGTGATCTGATTGACGGTCATTCCACAACCAGCGTCAGGCCGGGCAGCTCCGCCCGGTCCCCGGGGCGCAGCTTTTTGCCCCGCATGGTGCAGACCTCGCCGTTGACCTTGACCTCTCCATTCTGGACGGCCAGCTTGGCCTCCCCCCCGGTGCCCGCCGCGCCGGCAAACTTTAACAGATTGTCCAGCCGGATAAACTCCGTGTTGATTTTAATGTGCTCCTCTTCCATGACAACCTCCTTGGTCACCTTGTGCCACGCTCCGCCTGTTCGCGACGCGCGGCTTCACTGCGACTCGGGAAAAACCCAGACCCACTGCGTGGACCCTGGGTTTTTCCCCTCGCTGCGCTCCATCCGCGCTGCTCACAACGGCTCCGCGCTTCTCATTCCGACGCCCGCAGCCGTACCGGCAATACCATATAGAGGAAGTTGTCCTCTTCTCCCTTTTGGGGCAGGATCAGGCAGGGAGAGGTGGCAGTGTTCAGCTCCAGCCGCACCCGGGAGGCAGGGGCGGCCTTTACCGCATCCATAAGAAAACGATTGTTGAATCCGATCTCCAGCCCCGTTCCGTCGCCGGTGACGGGACAGGTGTCGAAGGCGGAGCCCATGGCGGTCTTGGAGGTGATGGAAAGCACTCCGTCATCAAACCTGCAGCGCAGGGGGCTTTTCAGCTTGTCGTTGATGATGAGGGAAGCCCGGTCGATGGAGCGCTGAAGGTCCGCGGCCTCCGCCTCCAGCACGATGGAGTTGTTTTGCGGGATGGTCTGGCGGTAGTTGAGAAATTCTCCCTCCAGCCGCCGGGCCACCAGGACGGTATTGCCCATTTCAAAGGTGATATGGCGCTCCCCCTGGGTGACAACCACCGCCTCGTCGGAGTCGGCGCAGATTTTCTCCACCTCCCGGAGAGCCACGCCGGGCACTACGAAGGACTGCCTGCCCTCCCCCTCCTGGCTGAGCAGCTTCTCCCTGCGCAGGGCCAGGCGGTAGCCGTCCACCGCCACCATGGTGAGCTGCTGCTCCTCCGCCTCAAACAAAACGCCGGTGTGGATGGGGCGGCTCTCGTTGTCGCTGACGGCAAAGGCGGTCTGCCCGATCATGGAGCGCAGGCTGCCCTGCGTTATGCTCAGCGCCCGTCCCTCGTCCACCCGGGGCAGCTCGGGAAAGTCCTCATCGCTGCTTCCCATAATATCGAAGGAGGTGGGCCCGCATTGAATGTGGACGGAGCAGCCGTCCGCCGTGATAGATACCGCGTCGTCCGGCATCCGGCGCAGAATCTCGCCGAACAGCCGGGCGGACAGCACGATGGACCCCCCCTCCTCCACGTCGGCGGGAACGGTGGTGATGATGCCCGTCTCCAGATTAAACCCGCTGAGGCTCAGGCTTTCTCCCCCCGCCTCGATGAGCACACCCTCCAGCGCCTGGATGGAGCTCTTTGGGGCCACCGCCCGCCCGGCGGTGGTGACGGCAATTTGGAGAATGACTTTTTCACAGGAGAATTTCATGGTTCAGGTTCCTTTCTCCCTCCTCCGCAGGAGAGGAAGGGTTAAAAAATACGTAGTAGTCCGTAGGGGGCGTGGAAGGTGTGGAAAATTCTTGAAAGGCGTGCGGTTCAAGGGGTTTCCCGTCCGCAGGGCCATGCACAGAAGTTCATCAGCCTGCAGGCGGAGCGGAGAGTGCCGGGAGACATCCACATGCTTCCACACCACAGTCATCAAAAATGTGGAAGATGAAGGCAGAGATTGAAGCCTGCGTCCGCGGCCGGAGATACCCGCCGGACGGCCGTCCAAGGCTGTGGGCACAGGGGTTCAATTTTCTAATAGGCGGAGTTGACGGCGTTGGTGATATCCCGGATGATCTCCATCAGCTCAGGCTGGGCCTTCATCATCTTCTCCACCCGGTTGATGGAGTTGAGCACGGTGGAGTGGTGGCGCCCGCCGAACTGCTGGCCGATTTCCGCCAGGGACAGCTGGGTCATCTCCCGGATGATGTACATGGCCACGTTCCGGGCTGTGCTGATCTCCTTGTTCTGACTCTGGCCGGTGATGGCGGCGGAGTCCAGCTCGTAGAACCGGGCCACCTCCTGGATGACGGTTTCCGCCGAGGGGAGGAAGTTTTCCTTGGCCCGGAGAATATCCCGGACCGCCCGGATGGTGGTTTCCACGTCCACCTGGGCGCCCATCAACTCCTGGAAGGCCATAATCTTATTGACCACTCCCTCAATCTGCCGGACGTTGGAGGTGATGTTCTCGGCGATGTAGGACAGCACGGGATCGGGCAGGGAGATGCCCCGCTCCGCCGCCTTGTTTTTCAGCAGGGCCTCCCTCATTTCATAGTTCGGCGGCTGAATGTCGGCGGTCAGGCCCTGCTCGAACCGGGTCTTGAGGCGCTGCTCCAGCCGGAGCATCTCATGGGGAGGGCGGTCGGAGGTGAATACGATCTGCTTTTTCTGCTCGTACAGAGTATTAAATGTGTGGAACAGCTCCTCCTCGCTGGAGTCCTTTCCCGCGATAAACTGCACGTCGTCCATGAGGAACAGATCCACCTGGCGGTATTTGTCCCGGAAGCTCTGCATATCAATGCCCCGGCGCAGGTTGCCGATGAGCTCGTTGACAAAATCCTCGCTCTGTACGTACATGATCTGCCAGCCGGGGTTGTTCTTCCTCACCTGGTTGGCAATGGCGTGGAGCAGGTGGGTTTTGCCCAGCCCGGACTGCCCGTGGATAAACAGGGGGTTATAGGCCCCGCCCGGCTCCTCCGACACGTTTTTGGCGGCGGTAAAGGCAAGGCGGTTGGTGGGGCCGACCACGAAGCGCTCAAAGGTATACTTGTTTACGTCCCCGCCGGCGGGGCTGGGGGCCGCGGCCTGGCGGGCATAGGCGTCCCGCTCCTCCGGCAGGAGAAGGGCCACGTCCACGTCAAAGGAGAAAAGCTCCCGCAGGGCCTGCTCCACGGCGGGCTGAAAGCGGGTGCGGATAATGTTCCGCTTAAAATCGGTGGGGACGCAAAGTACCAGCCGGGTGTCTTCCAGGGCGACCGCCTCCACATCGCCAAACCAGGTTTCGATGGACACGGCGGTCATGCCGCCCTCCATCAGGCTCTTTACTTTTTCCCAGACGTCGGCAGCCGATCTCATGGGTGAAAGCCTCCTAAACAGAAATATCGCAACTTAAATATTATACCAAAAAAGGGACCGACCGGCAAGGGTTTTTGCGGAATTCTTTTTTAATAATGCAAAAAAAGGGGCCTATGGATAAGAAAATACAAGATGTTGTGTTTCACATCGGAAAAAAGAATATTGCCGATTTCTTGTTGACAGAGGGAAAAAATCAAGGTATAATCATCAGAAGCGTAATTTATTTGCGCACAGCTAGTGCCAACCGCGCCCCCCGGGGCGTTGTGGAGCGCTCTCCTGCCGGGGAGCGTGTGAAACTGTACAGGAGGTGTTCCCGCATGGTTCGTACCTATCAGCCCAAGAAGCGCCAGCGTTCCAAGGTCCACGGCTTCCGCAAGCGCATGGCCACCGCCAACGGCCGCAAGGTTCTGGCCCGCCGCCGCGCCAAGGGCCGCGCCCGCCTGAGCCACTGATGGCGCACACATCGGGATAACGATACGACTCGGGGCGCGGGAATTTTCCCTCGCCCCTAGGTCTGTTTCCCGAGTGTGACAATGCAACGGAGGTCGTATGAAGAAAACCATCCCCCTCAAGGAAAACCACCTGTTCCGCCGGGCCTACAGCCGGGGAAAGTCCGCCGCCGACAGCCGCCTGGTCCTCTATGTGCGGGGCAACGGGCAAAAAGGAAACCGACTGGGCTTCACGGTGTCCACCAAGGTGGGCCATGCCGTGGTGCGCAACCGGGTCCGCCGCCGCCTGCGGGAGATATACCGCCTCCACGAGGATCGTATGCTGGGCGGCCGGGACGTGATCGTGGTGGCCCGGACACGGGCCGCCTCCAGCGACTATCACCAGCTGGAAAAGTCCTTTTTAAAGCTGGCGGACAGGCTGGAGCTGTTGAAAAAGGAAGGAAAAGCGTGAAAAAGCTGCTTTTGGCCCTCATACGCTGGTACCGGCGGGACATCTCTCCCTACCGGCCCCCCTGCTGCCGGTTTATCCCCACCTGCTCCACCTATGCCCTGGAGGCGGTGGAGGTCCACGGGGCGGTAAAGGGCGGGGCGCTGGCCCTGTGGCGGATTATGCGCTGCCACCCCTTCCACCGGGACAAAAACTTCATCTACGACCCGGTCCCACCCAAAAAAATCCGAAAGATTTAGGAGGCCAAACATGGATATTTGGCAAATCCTCATGACCCCGTTCAGCCTGCTGCTCAAGCTGTTCTGCCAGGTGTTCGACAGCTACGGCATCGCGCTGATCCTGTTCACCGTGGTGGTCAAGATCATCCTCTTCCCCCTTCAGCTCAAGGGCAAGAAGAGCATGATCAAGATGAACGTGGTGAACGCCCAGCTTCAGGAGATCCAGAAGCGCTGCGGAAACGACAAGGAGCGCTATAACCAGGAGGTCCAGAAGTTTTACGCCGAGAACAACGTCAACCCCATGGGGGGGTGCGGCTGGCAGTTGATCCCTATGCTGATCCTGTGGCCGCTGTACGCCATCATCCGCCGCCCGCTGAAGTACATGATGAACCTCACGGAAGCGGCCACCACCGCCGTGGGCAAGGCCCTGGGCTGGGCGGACTTCGCCCCCGTGGGCTATAATGAACTGACCCTGGGTTCCATGATGAACGCCGGCAACCTGGGCGCCGCCAAGGACGCCGCGGCCGCCACCGGGGTGGCCGCCGCCGGGATGTTCGTCATCAACTTCAATTTCTTCGGCATCGACCTGTCCAGGATTCCCCAGCTCAAGTTCTGGGAGGGCGGGCTGTCCTGGGGGTCCATCGGGCTGTTCCTGCTGCCCGTCATCTCCGCGCTGCTGTCCCTGGTGTCCATGTTCGTCACCCAGAAGACCAACCAGATGAACAAAGACCAGGAAGCCCCCAAGATGAACCTGTCCCTCATTCTCATGGGCCCCATCATGTCGCTGATCATCGGCTTCGGCATGCCCGCCGGCATGTGTGTGTACTGGATCGCCAACTCCCTGCTGATGATGGTGCAGGAGGTCATCTGCGGCGCCATGCTCCGCAAGGACTACGAGGCCGCCCAAAAGGAGATGGCCGAGCAGGCCGCCAAGGCCAAGGAGGCGGAGAAGGAGCGCCGCCGCATCGCCGCGGAGAAGAAGGCCGCCGCCATCGCCGCCGGCAAGGACCCCAAGAAGGCCCACCAGAAGAAGGCCAAGGAGCCCGGCGTGGACCTGACCGCCAGCCGGGAGGGCCTGCGGGCCTATGCCCGGGGCCGCGCCTATGACCCCAACCGCTACCCCGTCACCCCCTACTATGACCCCAACGGCCCGGCCAAGCCTGTGGAGGAGGAACCCGCGCAGCTCACCGAGGAGGAAAAGGCCATCGTGTCTGAGTCCAACCCCGAGCTGGCCGCCCAGGCTCAGGCCGCCGAGGAGAAGTCCAGGGAGGCCGCCGCGGCTTCGGAGGACGGCGGGGACTATGAGGAGCCCTACGCCGGGGACGGGGAAGAGAAGTAAATACCAGCGTCTGTTCCCATTCAACATGAAATGAAGGAGTGCAGTTTTGTGCTGAAATATATGGAATTCACCGCCAAGACCGAGGACGAGGCCATCGCCAAGGGCCTGGCCCATTTAGGTCTGGACCGGGACGATGTGTCCGTGGAAATCCTGGATCGGGGCAAGACCGGCTTTTTGGGCATCGGCTCCGTGCCCGCCAAAGTGAAGCTCACCTACGAGGCCCCGGACGAGCCGGAACCCGCTCCCGCGCCCGCGGCGGAGGTCAAGCCCGCCCCCGCCCCCCAGCCCGAAAAGCCCAGGGCGCCCCGCCCGGAGCGGCCCGCGCCCAAAGAGGAACCCAAGCCCCAGCCTGCCCCTAAGGCGGACAAGCCCGCCCCCAAAGCCGAGTCCGCTCCCGCCCCCGCGCCCCAGGGCGAGCGCGCGGACGACGACGTGGCCGACGCCATTGTAAAGTTCCAGACCGGCCTGTTCCAGCACATGGGGGTGGAGGCTGCGCCCGTGGTCACCCGGGACGGCGACACCTACCAGGTGGTGCTGGAGGGGGAGGATATGGGCGCCCTCATCGGCCACCGGGGGGAGACCCTGGACGCCATCCAGCAGCTCACCGGCTATGCGGTGAACAAGGGCCGCAGCCACCGGGTGCGCATCCACGTGGACGCCGAGGGCTACCGCGCCCGCCGGGAGGAATCCCTCAACCGCCTGGCCCGCAAGACGGCGGGCAAGGTGGTCAAGTACCGCCGGAACATCACCCTGGAGGCCATGAACGCCTACGAGCGGCACGTGATCCACACCGCCCTCCAGGACTA
>CAJUEG010000093.1 GCA_910584835.1 uncultured Oscillospiraceae bacterium
AGAGGTGGTACCGCGAGCTTTCGCCCTCTGTCCCGAAGGGACAGGGGGCGTTTTGGTGCAGAAAGGGAAATGATATGGAACACAGGGTATTTGGAGCGCCCAGGCCCGGTGTGGACTACGGAGGGCGAGCCGGAGCACGAGCTGGTCTGGCTTCCAGTGGAGGAGTGCCGGGAAAAAATGGCGCTGGCCTACCAATCCTGGGTGGTGGAGATGGCCTGGGAATGCTATAAAAAAGCACAAAAGGAGAAATTATCATGACAATTTACGACGAACTCGTGGCCCGGGGCCTGGTGGCCCAGGTGACCAGCGAGGACGAGGTCAAAAACCTCATCAACAACGGCAAAGCCACCTTCTATATCGGCTACGACTGCACGGCGGACAGCCTGACGGCGGGGCACTTTGTCACCCTCACCCTGATGAAGCGGCTCCAGCAGGCGGGAAACAAGCCCATCGCCCTCATCGGCGGCGGCACCACCACCATCGGCGACCCCTCCGGCCGCACCGACATGCGCAAAATGCTCTCCCGGGAGGACATCGACCACAATGCCCAGTGCTTCAAGCACCAGATGGAGCGGTTTATCGACTTCGGCGATGGCCCCGGCCAGGCCATGATGCTCAACAACGCCGACTGGCTGCTGGATCTCAACTACGTGGAGCTGCTGCGGGAGGTGGGGGCCTGCTTCTCAGTGAACAACATGCTCCGGGCGGACTGCTACAAGCAGCGTATGGAGAAGGGTCTGTCCTTCCTGGAGTTCAACTATATGATTATGCAGTCCTACGATTTCTACCACATGTTCCAGACCGTGGGCTGCAACCTCCAGTGCGGCGGCAACGACCAGTGGTCCAATATGCTGGGGGGCACTGAGCTGATCCGGCGCAAGCTGGGTAAGGACTCCCACTGCATGACCATCAACCTGCTCACCGACTCCCAGGGAAACAAGATGGGCAAGACGGCGGGCAACGCCGTGTGGCTGGACCCCAACAAAACCAGCCCCTACGACTTCTATCAGTACTGGCGCAACGTGGGCGACGCGGACGTGATGAAGTGCATCCGCTGGCTCACCTTCCTCCCCCTGGAGCAGATCGATGAGATGGATCACTGGAAGGACGCCCAGCTCAATCAGGCCAAGGAGATCCTGGCCTGGGAGCTGACCAACATGGTCCACGGCAGGGAGGAGGCGGACAAGGCCCAGGCCGCCGCCCGGGCGCTGTTTGCCGGCGGCGGGGACGCGGCGGATATGCCGTCCACCACCCTGTCTGAGGGCGATTTTGCCGGCGGCTCCATTGGGGCGCTGACCCTTCTGGTGAAGTGCGGCCTGGCGGCCTCCAACGGCGAGGCCCGGCGGCTTATCCAGCAGGGGGGCATCGCCGTGGCGGACGAGAAGGTGTCCGACCCCGCCGCCCAGTTCCCCCGGGAGAAGTTCGCCGGGGAGGGCGTCATCGTCAAGAAGGGCAAAAAGGTGTTCCACCGGGCGGTGATGGCGTAAACAGGCCGGCGCGGCGGAAACGGGAAAAGGGGCCGCAGGGCGGCCCCTTTTCTATCGCAGAGGAGGGAATGGTTGTGAAGAGCCTGTTTTGCTGCCCGGTCTGCGGCGGAGCGATGGACAGAGGGGAGGGGAGCTGCCGCTGCGGGCGCGGGCACAGCTTTGATATTGCCAAAGAGGGTTATGTCAACCTGCTTCCGGCGAACCGGCAGCACTCCAAAGCGCCGGGAGACGACAAAGAGATGGCCGCCGCCCGGACCCGCTTTTTGGAGGGCGGCTGGTACGGGCCCCTTCGGGATAAATTATGTAAACTTGTAAAGGAGATGGCTACGGCGGCCCCTGTGCTGTTGGACGCAGGGTGCGGGGAGGGATGGTATACCCAGGCCCTGGCAGAGGCGGTAGCCTTCAAGGGCGGGCGGACAGCGGGGATCGACCTGTCCAAGCCGTCGATTAAAAAGGCGGCCCGGCGCTGTCCCGCCGGGGAGTTTGCCGTGGGGACGGTGTATCATCTGCCGCTGGCGGAGGCCAGTATAGATGTAATGGTAAACTGCTTTTCACCTCTGGCGGCAAAGGAGTTTGCCAGGGTAGTGAGACCGGGCGGGAGGTTCCTCTATGTGGTCCCCGGCCCCCGGCACCTGTGGGAGCTGAAGGAGATTTTATATGAGGAACCCTATGAGAACGAGGAGCGGCGGGAGGAGTACTCCGGCTTCCGCTGGCTGGACGCGGTCCCGGTGGAGACGGCATTCACCCTGACAGAGGGGCAGGCCATCCGGGACCTGTTCCGCATGACGCCCTACTTTTGGAAAACGCCCCAGGCGGGGGCGGCGCGGCTGGCGGAGCGGGAGCGGCTGACGGTGACGGCTCAGTTCCGCGTCCATATCCTGGAGAGGACAGAGGGGAGGGTCCGTTATGACGGCCTATGAGAAATTTCAGACGCTGGAGCTGGACAAAGCCCTGCTGGGTTTGGAGCAGGGAGACGAGGGCAGCGACTATTTCTGCACCCCCGTGGGGGCGCAGGTCATCGGCTGGGCGGGGGTGGACGGCATCCACTGCTGCTTTGTGGAGGGCTTTGGGGAGATGGTGTTTGCCGTCAGCCCCGCCAATCTGCCGGGGGACTATGTCCACCCGCTGGCTAGGAGCTTTGAGGAGTTTGTGCGGCTGCTGCTGGCCTGCAGCGGCCTGGACGCGGCGGAGCAGGCCCACGGCTGGAGCCGGGAGGAGTTCGACGGCTACCTGGCGCAGTACCCGCCCGGGCCGGAGCAGCGCGCCGCCCTGGACGCGCTGGGGGACGGGATGGGGCTTGCCCCCATGGAGGACCCCTACGGGTATATCAAGGAGGTGCAGTCCTCCTTTGACTACGGCGCGCTGCGGTTCGGGGAGGACTACTGGGACTTTGTGGGCAGGCCGTCCCCGCCGCCTGAGGCCCCGGCGTGGCGGGTGACCTACGGCGGAGGCTGGTGGGACCGCGG
Organism: uncultured Oscillospiraceae bacterium; assembly: GCA_910584835.1. Classification (GTDB taxonomy): domain Bacteria; phylum Bacillota; class Clostridia; order Oscillospirales; family Oscillospiraceae; genus Enterenecus. Next base: position 2,954 of record CAJUEG010000093.1, read on the forward strand.
GGGCCGGCAGAGGCCGGGGACGGAGATTCCCGTGGGCAAAACCTTTACCTGGGGTGGGAACGTCTGGCACATTCCGGCGGTGTACCCCTGCGGCAAGGGGCTGGCAGCCGATTTCTGCATGGAGATTGAGCCGGACCGAATGCGGGAGTTCTGGGCGCGATGGAGGCCGTGGATGGCGGAGGGCCGGGCCCTCACCCCGGAGGACGAGGACCGGCAGAGGATGGAAAATCCCATGAGCGTGGATTTTGACATCAAGGCGTCCGTCAACGGCAGGGAGGTGCGGCGGGAAAGCGGCTCCGGCTTTGGCTGGACGCCGCCGGACTGCCTCCCGGACTGGGAAGAAGCGGGGGAGCTGAACCGGCAGGACTACGAGGGGCTATGGGTGTTGGAACATTACGGATTAGACCGGGGAAAGTGCTGGCTGTTCCGGCGGGAATGCTTCCCCTGGGCGGCCAAAACAAAGCCCAGGCTGAAAAGATTGACGTTCACCCTGTCCCAGCTCCCCGCCGCGCTGCCGGGGCCCCGGTTCACCGTGTCCGGGGCGGGGGAGGATATCCCCTTCCTCTATCCGGCCACGGGACGGGAGCACATCCTTCACGTGGAGGAGTACGAGTCTCAGGAGCTGGACACCGGGCGGATGGCCCACATGGACGACGGGGAGTGGGAATACCCCGCCCACTTCACCGCCATGACCTACGCCGTGTGGCCGGAGCTGCCCCAGGGGGCGGTGTCCGTCCAGGACTGCGGGGAGGGAGACCGCCCCCGCAGAAAAGCGCCCCCGAACCCGATGGGCCCCACCGCAACCCGTGCGGTGGCTCTGGGGGTGATCGGGGGCGCGTCCGGGCCCGCGGCGGTGGTGCTGGCCAATGGGAGCGGCGCCCGGCGGCGGTATGCCTGCTCCGCCCTTCGCTTCCAGCCCGGGGAGCCGGCGGAATGGCGGATGGTGTTTTATAAAAAGAGCACAGAGGATATGGAAGTGAATATTGAGTTATAAAGCGGAACATGCCGCGGGGCCGTGGGAAATCCCCACAGCCCCGCGGCGTATTGTCCGCGTATTACTGCGCCAGAGTGACCTCAATGCACACCGGGTTATGGTCGGTGTACTGGAATTGGCAGTCCAATGTCTCCACCCGGTCCAGCCTTACGTTGGGGGAGAGGATGAAGCCGTCGATGGCGTAGAACTGGTTGCCCGCCGGGTCCGGGTCATAGGGATGGTTGAGCAGGCGGCAGCTGGGGACGGACAGGTCATAGGCGAACTGCCAGCCGTCGGGGAGAATGCTGTTCTCCAGCACGCCTGGGGTCCACAGGGAGGGGTCCTGGATGGGAAAGGCGTCCAGCGCGCCGGGAAAGGTCTGGTTGAAGTCGCCCCCGGCAATGACATAATTGCCCTTTTCGTATTCGCCGGTGAGAAAGTCCATGAGCATTTTGGTCTGGGCGGCCTTGCCCTCGCCGTCGTCATAGGCCTCCAGGTGGAGATTGACCAGCACCAGCTGCTTATCTGAGCCCTCCAGCGGCACATAGTTCACCAGCAGGCACCGCTTCAGATTGGCGGTGGAAACCGGCCAGGAGAAGGGGCAGGGCAGGGCGATGCGCTCCGCCTTAGCTACAGGGAAAGCGCTGAAGCTCTGCAGGCCGCTGTGGACCTTGCCCAGCGGGGGCCATGGGAAGGGGACGAAGTCACAGGAGTAGTTCAGGGCATAGGAGCTGGAATAGTACCGCTCGGAGGACTCGTTGAGGGTGTGGAGATAGTTCTGATTTACGCCGTAGGTGCGGGAGGAGTCGGTGTCCACCTCCTGGAGAAAATACACGTCGGCCCGCTGTCCGGTGAGCTGGCCGGACAGGCCCGCCAGGTTGGCCTCCATCTGCTCCCGGGTAGGGGCCACGTCCGTCCCGCCGTCCATGAAAAAGTCGGAGCCGGCGCCCAGACCCGCGTAGCCGGTGTTCTGGGTGAGTACGGTGAGGCTGTCCCCCGGGGCGATGGCCTGATTGGCAAAGGCGGCGATCTCCACCTCCTCCACCGGGGCGGGCCTGTATTCCCGCACGGTGAGCCAGAGAATCAGGGCGGCTGCGGCCAGAATTACCGCGCCTAAGACGAGCCCCACCCATTTTAATATCTTTTTGGCCATGACGATCCAACCTTTCCAAATTCTTTCTGTGCCCAGCATAGCACAAAGACGGGGAGTTATCAAGCCTCATCCTGTCAAAGAAGAGCGCAGGCTGTATGTAGAAAACCAAAGATAAACTCCCCCGCACACATCTTGACGGGAAGTCTTTCCACGGTTTTGTGAAAACACTTGCGATACACAAAATCTTGCCGCGGCTTTTTGCCCCTGCGGGGAGAAAAATCTGCCCGCCCATGATCTGCCCGCCCGGACTTAAACAGCGGTTTCTCAAAAAAATTTTTCTCCTCGCCAACAATTTACCAGCCCTGATTGTGTAGTAAGCAGAGAGATGCATGGAGGTGGTCCCAATGGATCGGGCGACACGTTCAAAGGAGGAGCTGGCCGGCCTCTACGAGCGGCGCTTCGGCATGGTCTACCAGATCTGCCTGGTGCTGATGAAAAACGTGCCTGACGCGGAGGACGCCGCCCAAACCGTCTTTCGAAAGGTGATGGAGCGTACCGAGCCCTTTCGTGATCCGGAGCACGAGAAGGCCTGGCTCATTGTCACCGCCCGGAACGAGTGCCGCAACCAGCTCAAGCACTGGTGGCGCGCCCGGCGGGCGGGGGAGGAGGCGCTGGACGGCCTGATCTGGGAACAGCCCCGGGACCGAGGGGTGTGGGAGCAGGTGGCGGCGCTGCCCAAGCCCCACCGGCTGGTGCTCTATCTCCACTATTACCAGGGCTACACCACCGGGGAGATCGCGGACATGCTGGGGGAAAACCCATCCACCGTGCGCTCCAGGCTGGCCCAGGCCCGGAAGAAACTGAAACTCAAGCTGGAGGAGGATGGATATGGACAGACATGAGCTAAACAGAATGTTTGACAGCCTGGCCCCCGATCCCCGCCGGGAGCGGGAGCTGCTGCGCCAACTCCTCCGGGATAACGCGAGGAGGAAACAACCGATGAAAAATTGGAAACAGATTGTTGTGGCCGCTGCGGCAGCCGCGCTGCTGGTGACGGCGGCCACAGCGGCGGTGGTGCTGCCCCGCATCGACCCGAAGTTGCTGGGCTACCTGGACGTGGACCCGGAGTGTACCCAGGAGGTGGCCCAGGCGGAGAGCCTGCTGTACCCCGGGGCCATGGCGCTGGACATCACCAGGGAGGACAACGGGGCGGTGCTCCATGTCACGCAGATTCTGCGGGATCGGTACAACGTGATGATCCTGGCGGATTTCACCGCCCCGGAGGGGACGCAGCTCTATATGGGCGCACCAAATACCGACGAGGTCAGCAGCGCCAAGGGATTCCGCAACGGCTCGGAATTCGCCGTGGGCTTCCTGAATGCGTCGGGGGAGCGTATGGGGGCCCATGGTCTGGTGTCGTTCTACAGCTGGGAGGTTTTGGAGGACGATGACCCCATGGACAACCGCCTTGCCCTGATGTTTACCCTGTCCCCCCAGCAGGGGGAGGACTCGGCCTGGGAGGCGGTATCCCTGCGTGTGCCGGCGGCGGATCTGGCCTACTGGGACCCGGAGCGGAAGCGGGAGGTGACAGTGTACCCTGGCGACTGGTCCTTTGAGGCCCCTCTGCCCCAGAAGGACATCGGCTGGGTGGTTCAGATCGATCAGGCGCTGGGTGAGCTGGACGGCGCGTCCATCACCGCCCAGGGGGAACTGTATCTGTCTCCCATGACCCTGAAATTCGACCACAGGCGGGATGCGGGCGTGCCCTTTGTGGGCGAGACGCAGCAGGAGAAAAACATGGCGGTTTCCCGCTGGTACTCCCTGGGCAGGGCGGAGGGGGTCACCCTGACCGGCCCGGATGGGGTGAGCGTCGGCGTGGACTGCGGCAACGGCGCCGGAGGCTTTGGAGACGGCTGGTGGTCGGAGATATACCGCCTGAAGCAGATCACCGATCCGGCCAAGTTCCAGGGCGGCGCTCTGACCCTGGACTGGGCCTGTGGCAAAACGGTGATTTCCCTGGACGGCCTGCGCCCTGTGGAGCCGCAGTCCTGAAACGGAAGCCCGCCCCGGTCAAGCAGACCGGGGCGGGCTTTGCTCACGCCTTGAATTCCGTTTTCGCGTACTTGCACCAGGCTGACAGGGTGCAGTTCCCGCACATGGCCTTCCTTGCGGTGCACACCGCCCGCCCGTGGAGCACCATCCGGTGGCAGAAGTTGTTGGACTCCTCCGGCGGCAGCACCTTGCGCAGCTGCTGCTCCACCTTGGCCGGGTCGCGGGTGCCGTCGGTGAGCCCCAGCCGCCCGGTGATGCGGATGCAGTGGGTGTCCGCCACCACCACACCGGGGGTGTTGTGCACATCTCCCAAAATGAGGTTGGCCGTCTTGCGGCCCACGCCGGGCAGGCGCAGCAGGTCCTCCATGGTGTCCGGCACCTTGCCGCCGTATTCGCTCAGCAGCATCTGGGCGCACAGCACCATATCCTTGCTTTTTGCACGGAAAAAGCCGCAGGAGTGGATGTACCGGCCCACCTCGTCGATGTCAGCCCCCGCAAAGCTCTCCAGGGTGGGGAAGCGCTCAAACAGGGCGGGGGTGACCTTGTTCACCCGCTCGTCGGTACACTGGGCAGACAGCCGCACGGCGAACAGCAGCTCGTAATCCTTCTCATATTGCAGGGAGCACAGGGAATCAGGATACAGCTCCTTCAGCGCCTCCACAATGGCGCGGATGTCATTCTTCGTCATGAAACTCACCTCGTCAACAGGATAGCACAAAAAGCCCAAAAAAGCGAGGGTGTTTTTTTGTCTGGTAACAGTTGTGCTTTTTGGCAAAACCATGTATAATGGCAGGGACTAAATTTTTGAAAGGCGGAGACAGATATGGTTTTGGAGTATATGGATTTCGTGTCCCAGCACGACCCCGAGGTAGGCGCGGCCATCCGGGCGGAATATCAGCGGCAGTGCGACAACATTGAGCTCATCGCGTCGGAGAACATTGTGTCCGAGGCGGTGCTGGCCGCCATGGGCAGCGTACTCACCAACAAGTACGCCGAGGGCTACCCCGGCAAGCGGTATTACGGCGGCTGCCAGTGTGTGGATATTGCGGAGAATCTGGCCATTGAACGGGCGTGTGAGCTGTTCGGGGCAAAATTCGCCAACGTCCAGCCCCACTCCGGCGCCCAGGCCAACTACGCCGTCTATATGGCCCTGTGCCAGCCCGGGGACACGGTGCTGGGCATGAACCTGGATCACGGAGGGCACCTCACCCACGGCAGTCCCGTGAATTTCTCCGGCAAGTATTTCAAGATGGTGTCCTATGGCGTGAACGAGGACACCGGCGTCATTGACTACGATGAGGTGGAGCGCATCGCAAAGGAGTGCAGGCCCCGGATGATCATCGCGGGGGCGTCCGCCTATCCCCGGATCATCGACTTTGAGCGCTTCCGCGCCATAGCGGACGAGGTGGGGGCCTATCTCTGGGTGGACATGGCCCACATCGCGGGCCTTGTGGCGGCGGGACTCCATCCGTCCCCCGTGCCCTACGCCCACGTGGTTTCCACCACCACCCACAAAACCCTCCGGGGGCCCCGGGGCGGCCTGCTGCTCACCAACGACGAGGACCTGGCCAAGAAGCTGAACTCCGCCATTTTCCCCGGCTCCCAGGGCGGCCCGCTGATGCACGTCATCGCCGCCAAGGCGGTGGCGCTGGGCGAGGCGCTCACCCCCGGGTTCAAAGCCTACCAGCAGCAGATTGTAAAGAACTCCTCCGCCCTGGCCGACGGCCTTGTGAAGCGGGGCATGAAGCTGGTGTCCGGCGGGACGGACAACCATCTGTCCCTCATTGACCTGCGGGAGATGGGCGACCTCACCGGCAAGGAGCTGGAGCGCCGCCTGGATGAGGTGCGCATCACCGCCAACAAGAACAAGGTGCCCGGCGACCCCCGCTCCCCCTTCCAGACCAGCGGCCTGCGGGTGGGCAG
>CAJUEG010000094.1 GCA_910584835.1 uncultured Oscillospiraceae bacterium
CCCGGTTGTTGGAGGCGGCGTCCAGCTCCAGCACGTCCAGGATGGAGCCGTTCTCAATGCCCAGGCAGGCGGGGCAGGCATTGCAGGGGTTTCCGTCCTGTGGGTTCTCGCAGTTCACCGCCCGGGCCAAAATCTTGGCGCAGGAGGTCTTGCCCGTCCCCCGGGTGCCGGTGAAGAGGTAGGCATGGGACAGCCGCCCCGACGCCACCTGGCTTTTCAGGGTCTGGGTGACGTGGCCCTGGCCCACCACCTGGTCAAAGGTGCGGGAGCGCCACTTGCGGTACAGGGCCTGGTACATGGAAATCACCTCTCGAACATAAAAGAAACGCGCAGCGCTGTTGTAACGCTGCGCTTTGAGCGCTTGGGTCCTTATAAAGCCGGCCTGCCCCCGCGCTTCGGCGGTGTCACGCTCGGGCTGGGTGCGTCGCCGGGTCGCTTTCGCTCCGCCTCAAGCAAAATCTGGCCCCGCTGCGCGGGCTCTGCGCTTTTGCTTTCGCTCCGCTCCAAGCTCCCCTATGCGCCTGCCCTCGCGCTTCGGCGCAAAACAAGGCCGCGCACCGGCCTTTGAAGGACAGGATATGCCCGTTACCCATACAGCCGGCTCAGGATCGGCGCGCCCGCGGCACACGTCCAGGTCCGCTTAGTGCTGCTCGGTTCCCCGCCTGACACGGTTCACGGGTGAGCGTTGCGCGGGACCGATCCATCATCGCTGCTTATATGGGGCAGACGGCACAGTCTGCCTCCGGGGGCCGGGATTCATCCCTGCTGTAGCGGATTGCAGGTACAGGGCACCGCTATCTCCCCAACTAGCGCGGCCTTGCTTCGCGCCGGGGCGCTCACAAGACCCAGTTATTTTATCACGGCCGGCAGGATTTATCAACTCTATTTTTGAAAAAAGCGGATCAGCCCGCTCCTCAGCGCAGAATGTGCCACACGTCGTCCCCCTCGAAGCCGCAGGCGCGGTACACCCGCTCGGGGCAGGTGGGGTTTTCGCATTCACCGGACACCGTGGCAAACCCCGCAAAGCCGCCCATGATCTCCAGCGCCCGGGCCGTCAGCTCGGCGGCAATCCCCCGCCCCCGGTATTCGGGCAGCACCTGGAGCCACTCGATGACCCCCTCCCCCGCCTCCGGGTCGAACTCCCCGATCACCGAGCCGATGAGCGCCCCGTCCGCAAAGGCCCCCAGCCACAGCTCGGGGCGGCAGACCGGCAAATCGGCCCAGCCCCGCACCTCCTCCGTCACCCGGACGCCGGAATGGCGGTAGCAGCGGTTGATTACATCCGCCAGCTCCCCGGCCCGGGCCGGGGAGACCGGACCGAATACGACGCCCGGCGGGGACGCGGGCCGGGGGATGTCCCGCAGACGGTGAATCAGCCGGAAAAAGCGGCTGTGGGCGCGGCCCTCCGCCATCTCCCCGCGAAACCGGCTGTGGTGGACAATTTCCATCCCGGGCGGGACAGAAATTTGCTTTGCCTTCCAATAGGGGATGGACAGTGAGCCGCAGGGATCGGCCAGATATTCCTCCAGGGAGACCATGCTTTTCCACTCCGTTTCGCCGGAATTTTGCCTGGGAAACCTCTGAATCAATGGGTCTGCGGCGCTTTGCGGATTTATTCAGGGGTTCCCTAATCATACGGCATCCCGGGGCGGGCTGTCAAGGGGCGCCCCCGCGCCGCACCCCTTGCAATCCTCCCGGCAGTTTGATATAATACCTGCCGATAAAATAGGAAAGGGGGGCGGCCATGGGCGCCGTTGTCATCACGGACGGGAAATACCGCTCCTCCATCGCCGCCGCCCGGATGCTGGGCCGAAGCGGGCGTCAGGTTGTGGTCACCCAGACCCGGCGGGACCAGCGGCTGGAGCCGCCGGTGTTCTCCTCCCGTTATGTCCGCGAGGGCCGCTGGCTGGACGGCTCCGCCGCCGACCCGGACTACCCGGACCGGCTGTACGCCCTGCTGGCGGAGTGTGACCGCCCCGTCCTGTTCTGCGCGGGGGCGGCCACCCTCAACGCCGTGGCGCGCCAGCGGGAGCGGTTCGCCCAGGTGTGCGATTTCCTCATCGCCCCAGCCGAGGCGCTGGACGCCCTCAACGACAAGGAGGCGGTCCACCGCCGCTGCGGGGAGCTGGGCATACCCGTTCCCCGGTCGTTTGACGGGGAACCGGACCGCTATCCCGTGATTATTAAGCCCCACTGCGGGGAGAAATTCGGGCTGAAGGCCAAGGACCGCTACGCCGTGGCCCATAACGGGCCGGAATTCGCCGCGAAATACGCCGCCATGCTGCAATACGACCCCCGCCCCATCGTCCAGGAGAAGGTGGCGGGGACAGGGGCGGGGGCCAGCCTGCTGCTGGACCGGGAAGGCCGCCTCATCGCCGCCCTGTGCCACCGCCGCATCCGGGAGTACCCCGCCTCCGGCGGGCCGTCCACCTGCTGCGAGAGCTTCTACGATGAAGAAATGATTGACCGCGCCTGCCGGCTGCTCTCCTCCTTCGGGTTTGTGGGCATGGCCATGGTGGAATTCAAGGGGGACTGTGTGCTGGAGGTCAACCCCCGGGTGTGGGGCAGCTTCCCCATGACCGAGCGGGCGGACAGCCCCTTTGCCGTGTACTACGCCCGGGCCGCCGCGGGGGAGCGGCTGGACTACCGCCCCGGGGACTATAAAACCGGAGTGCGCATGCGCTTCACCCTCAACGACTGCGCGGCCATGCTGGATTATCTGCGCCACGGCAGGCCCGGCCCCTTCTTCCAGGGGATGGCCGATTGGTTCCGGGCCGGGGAGGCGCTAGGCGCCAGGGACGACCCCGCGCCGTGGCGGCGCTACCTGCGAAATACGCTGCTGAGAAGGTAAATATGGAACTGAGATTAGATCTGCACGTCCACTCCCGGCGGTCCCCGGACGGGGTCATGACCATCGAGGAGATCGTGTCCCTGGCAAAAGCCAGGGGCCTGAACGGCGCGGCCGTCTGCGACCACGACCTGGCGCTGGCCGATCCGCCGGTATTTGAGGACTTTCTCCTCATACCCGGGGTGGAGGTGTCCACCCAGCTCGGCCACCTGCTGGGCCTGTTCGTCACCGGGCCGGTGGAGACCAGGGACTTTTTTCAGGCGGCGGAGCTCATCCACGCCCAGGGCGGGCTGGCGGTGCTGGCCCACCCCTTCGAGCACTCCCGGGACGGGTCCCGGCTGGCCCCCGCCGTCCCCCTGCTGGACGGCATCGAGGTTTGGAACAGCCGGGCGGACCGAAAGCTCCATGACGCCAACCGCCTGGCCGCCAGCTTCGCCCAGGTGTGCCGCCTGCCCGGCTTCGGGGGGAGCGACGCCCACTGCCCCCAGGAGGTGGGCAATGGCTTTGTCACCGTGGAGGCGGAGGCGCTCACCCTGGAGGCGGCGAAGGCCGCCCTGCTGACGGGGAGCGCCCGGGCCCAGGGCCGCCGGAGCCGGGCCTGGTACGCCGCCCGGAGCCAGCTCACCAAGCGCCGCAAGACCGGGGCAAAGCCCTTGAGCTATGTGAAGTGGGCGGCGTTCGCCGCCAAGTGCTGCGCCCAGGATATTTTTTGGAGGGGAGACTGAGCCATGTCGCTCATTGTCAAAATCGGAAAAAAGGGGAAGCGGCTGGTGAAGAAACTGCTCCCCGAGGAAAAGCACCACCTCAGCTACACCCGCCGGATCGAGCGGGTCAAGACGGAAAAGCGCGTGTGCGCCATGACCTTTGACGACGGGCCCATGGACCTGCCCGCCGCCCCGGACCGGTTTGACGGCCGGTCCCTCACCGACGTGCTGCTGGACACCCTGGCCCAGTTCGGGGCCCGGGGCACCTTCGACGTCATCGGCGACACCGGCGAGAATTACCCCGACCAGGCGGGCAAGGTGGGCAGCGCCGCCTGGGGCGGCGTCAAGTACGACCACTACCCCGACATCGGCAGGGACGGCATGGGGGGCGCGGCCCACTGTGACCGGCTGGTCCGCCGCATTCTGGACGAGGGCCACCAGATCACCAACCACGGCTACCGCCACATCATCTTCGGCAAAAAACCCTTTGTCTACGGGGCGCGGGAGTACCTGGGCAGCGTGGACAAGGCGGTGGACGACCTCAACCGGCTCCATCACCTGATGGAGGAGCGGTACGGCTATCAGATCACCATGACCCGCCCGCCCCACTATGTGGACAAAATGCAGGGCGGCTTCACCAGCTACGACGTGTGCGACCGGCTGGGCTACCAGTACATGGCCGCCTCCTTCGACGGGGCGGGCTGGCTGCCCTCCACCCTGCCGGATGCGGACGCCGCCCTGGACGCGGAGGTGAACGCCATGGTGGAGCCGGTGCGCCGCGCCCTGGAGCAGGACCCGGACTTCTTCTGCGGCCAGATCATCTTCCAGAAGGACGGCTACAACATGGCCAAGCGCACCCCGGTGGCTTTCGGGCTTAGCAGGCAGCTGGAGCTCTTGCGGGAGTACGGCTACCAGGTGGTGACGGTGGCGGAGCTGATGGAGGAGAGCCCCTTCGCCGACCTGGGCCGGGACGACCCGCTGTTTGACAAGCTGTGCCGCCTCCAGGCGGACCGGGCGGTGGCCTACTCGGACAACCGGGTGCGGCTGGACCAGCCCATGACCTGGGGGGAGCTGGCCATGCTGATGGCCCCCAAGGGGGAGGCCATGAACCTGCGCTGGGCCAAGATCCGCTCCACGGGCCGGCATGAGGACGCCTGCTGCGGGGCGCTGGAGTGGTGCATGGACCACGGGCTCCTCCCCCGGGGAATCAAGTCCGGCGGCCTGGTCACCGCCCTGCCCGGCGGGCTGTTCTCCCCCGCCCAGGGCTTCACCCGGCGGGACGTGTACGCCGCCTATCAGGAGTAAACAAGCAAGGCCCCCGGCGTCCATAGGACGCCGGGGGCCTTGCTTTCCCATCAAAACTCACTCACATTCGATGACCGCCCGCTTGACCGCGGGGATGGAGGCGGGGGAGACGGACAGCTCGTCGATGCCCACGCTCATGTAGAAGGCGGTGAGGGCGGTGTTGGCGGCGGACTCGCCGCAGATGCCCACCCAGATGCCCGCGTCGTGGGCCGCCTTGGCGGTGCGCTCAATGAGGCGCAGCACAGCCGGGTGGCCGGAATCGAAGAGATGGCTGATGTTGGCGTTCATCCGATCCGCCGCCAGGGTGTACTGGGTCAGGTCATTGGTGCCGATGGAGAAGAAATCCACCTCCTTGGCCAGCACGTCGGCCATGACGGCGGCGGCGGGGGTCTCGATCATGATGCCGTACTCCACCTCCTGGCTGTAGGGCACCCCCTCCTTGTCCAGCTCCTGGCGCACCTGGGCCAGGATGGTCTTGATCTCCAGCACCTGCTCCAGGTGGGTGATCATGGGGAACATGACGTTCAGCTTGCCGTACACCGACGCCCGCAGCAGCGCCCGCAGCTGGGTGCGGAAGATCTCCGGCTGCTTCAGGCAGATGCGGATGGCGCGGTAGCCCATGGCAGGGTTCTCCTCCCCCTCAATGCCGAAGTAGGGGGCCTGCTTGTCGCTGCCCAGATCCAGGGTGCGCACCACCACCGGCCGGGGGGCCAGCCGGGCCAGCACCTCCTTGTAGATCTGGAACTGGGCCTCCTCGGTGGGGAAGTCGGGGCTGTCCAGGTAGATGAACTCGCTGCGGAACAGGCCAACCCCGCCGCCGCCCCGGGCGATGACCGCGTCGATATCGTTGAGCCCGCCGATGTTGGCGCACACCAGGACCTTGTGCCCGCTCTTGGTCACCGCCTTGCGGTCCTTATAGGCTTCCAGCGCGGCCTGGTCGGCCAGAAACGCCTCCCTGCGGCGGGTGAAGTCCGCCCGGGCGGCCTCGTCCGGGTGGGGGAGCACCTCGCCGGTGGAGCCGTCGATGGCCACAAGGCCGGACTTGGGCAGCTTGGCGTAGTCATCCCCCATGCCCACGATGCAGGGGATGCCCAGGGTGCGGGCCAGGATGACGGAGTGGGAGGTGGACGAGCCCAGCTTGGTGACAAAGCCGGCCACCCGGTTTTTGTCCAGCCGGACGGTCTGGCTGGGCAGCAGGTCCTCCGCCGCCACAATCACCGGCTCGTCGGGGAACTCGGCGGCGTCGGGGATGCCCTTGAGCACCCGGATCAGCCGGTTGCCCACGTCCATGATATCGGCGGAGCGGGCCTGCATGTACTCGTCCTCCATGGCCTTGAACATGGCGGCCAGGCCGTCCGCCGTCTCCCGCACGGCGTATTCGGCGTTAACACCCTGATCCAGCAGCTCGTCTATGCCGTCGATGAGGTCCGGGTCCTCCAGCATCATGCGGTGGATGTCAAACACCTGGGCCACGTTTTCATCGGTGGCCCGGGCCTTCTCGTACAGGCCGTCCAGCTCCCGGATGGCCTGGGCGGCGGCCTGCTCATAGCGCTGGTGCTGCCGGGCCGGGTCCAGGCCGGTCTCCTTGGTGACCGACAGGTCGGGCTCCTCCAGGTAAAACAGCGGGGCTACAGCCGCTCCCGCCGAAGCGGCGATTCCTTTTAACATGCAAAGGACCTCCATTCTTTTGGCAAGTTTACATAGGTGCGCCAATGCCGCGCAGCTCTTATTTGTGTATATCATATAATCCCGTTTCCCGCAATGGGTAATGGCAAATTTTTTTATAAATTTTTCCCCGCCTCCCCCATTTTTTTAAAAGACCCGCCCCGCCGGGTTTTTTCGCCCGCCCCCTTGAAAAATATGGCGGGGCCTGCTATAATACGCTAAAACGTTTGTTTGGAAGAAGGGATGGCCATGCAGCCGGACATCGCCGGGGCGGCGGAGCGCAATCAGGTGGAGGGCACTGTGTCCGCTGTGCTGTTCCGCAACGAGGAGAACGGCTACACCGTGCTCAAGCTGGACTGCGGGGAGCGGGGGGAGATCACGGCGGTGGGCTGTATGCCCGGCGCGGCCCCCGGCGAGGCGCTGGAGCTGGAGGGCTCCTGGGGCCGCCACCCCAGCTACGGCGAGCAGTTCAAGGCGGAGGTGGTCACCCGGCGCATGCCTGTGGGGGAGAAGGCCATCTTTGAATACCTCTCCTCCGGGGTGGTCAAGGGCATCCGCATGGGGCTGGCCCGGCAGATCGTGGACCGCTTCGGGGAGGATGCCCTGGCCGTCATTGAGAACGAGCCGGAAAAGCTGTGCGAGATCCGGGGGGTGTCCCCCAAGCGGGCCCGGGCCATCGGCGAGGATTTCCGGCAGAAAATGGGGATGCGCCGGCTGGCGGAGTTCCTTTCGGAGCACCGCCTGCCCCTCACCGCCGCCATGCCGCTGTACCAGCGCTTCGGCGACTACGCGGTGGAGGTGGTGCGGGACAACCCCTATCTGCTGGCGGACCGCACCCTGGAGATCCCCTTCGCCCAGGTGGACCAGCTGGCCATCGAGCTGGGGGTGGCGGGGGACGACCCCCAGCGGGTGGAGGCCGCGCTCATCTTCGAGCTGGACCACAACGCCGACAACGGCCACGTGTTCCTGCCCGAGCAGAAGCTGCTGTCCGCCACCGCCGCCCTCATCGGGGTGGAGGGGGACTGCCTGGCCCAGGGGCTGGACGCCCTCATCGAGCGGGGCGAGGTGGTGAAGGAGGACATCGCCGGGGTGACCGCCTGCTACCCCGCGGGCCTGTACGGCGCGGAGTGCTACGTGGCCATGCGGCTGGGGGAGATGTGCCGCACCGAGATCACCCCGCCGGAGGGGCTGGGCGGGCTCATCGACGCCATCCAGAAGGAGCAGGGTATCCGCTACGCCAGGCAGCAGCGCACGGCGGTGGAGCTGGCCGCCTCCCGGCAGGTGATGCTGCTCACCGGCGGGCCGGGGACGGGAAAGACCACCTCGCTGCGGGGGGTGCTGGCCCTGTTTGAGACGCTGGGGCTGGAGACCGCCCTCACCGCCCCCACCGGGCGGGCGGCCAAGCGGATGGGGGAGACCTGCGGGACGGACGCCCTCACCATCCACCGGCTGCTGGAGACCAAGCTGGACCCCTTCACCGGCCAGCTGGCCTTCACCAAGAACCAGGACGACCCCCTGGAGGTGGACGCGGTGATCGTGGACGAGACCTCCATGGTGGACGTGTCCCTCATGGCGGCGCTGCTGGCCGCCCTCCGGGGGGACTGCCGGCTGGTGCTGGTGGGGGACCCGGACCAGCTGCCCTCGGTGGGGCCGGGCAACGTGCTGGACCACCTGATCCGCTCCGGGGTGGTGCCCGCGGTGTCGCTGACCGAGATTTTCCGCCAGGCCAGGGAGAGCGCCATTGTCATGAACGCCCACGGGGTGAACCGGGGCAGCGTGCCCGAGCTGAAAAACAAGGCCAGGGACTTCTTTTATCTGGCCCGGAGGGACGCGGCCCGCACGGCGGACACCATTGTGGAGCTGTGCAAAACCCGCCTGCCCCAGAACATGGGCATTCCCCCGGAGCAGATCCAGGTGCTCACCCCCACCCGGAAGCGGGGGGCGGGCACCGCCGCGCTGAACCGGGCCCTCCAGGAGGCGCTCAACCCCGCCGCGGACGGCAAGGGGGAGCGGGCCTTCGGCCCCTACATTTTCCGGGAGGGCGACCGGGTGATGCAGGTGAAGAACAACTACGACCTGTTCTGGGAGAACCCGGACACCGGGGAAAAGGACCTGGGGGTGTTCAACGGCGACATCGGCACCATTCTGGAGGTGGACGCGGGGGGGATCACCGTGTCCTTCGACGGGCGGCTGGCCGCCTATCCCCCGGAGCTGCTGGGGGAGCTGGAGCCCGCCTACGCCGTCACCGTCCACAAGGCCCAGGGCAGCGAGTACCGGGCGGTGATCCTGGC
>CAJUEG010000095.1 GCA_910584835.1 uncultured Oscillospiraceae bacterium
CGGTGGCGGCGGGGGTGCTGGCCATCTGGGGCGGGCCCCAGCTCAGCCCCATGCTGGGCGCGGCGGCCATGAGCTTCAGCTCGGTGTGCGTGGTGGCCAACGCCCTGCGCCTGCGGTTTTTCAAGCCCGGCATTCAGACCCATCCCGACGTAAAACCCGGCGGAGAACCCGCCGTTGAAGTGAAAGGAGAACAAAAAGCTATGGAAAAGAAAGTCGTCATCGAGGGCATGATGTGCCAGCACTGCCGCGCCCATGTGGACAAGGCGCTCAACGCCATCCCCGGCGCGTCCGCCGCCGTGGACCTGGACAGCAAGACCGCCGTGGTGTCCGGGGACGTGACCGACGAGGCCATCCGCGCCGCCGTGGAGGAGGCGGGGTACAAGGTGGTCAGCATTTCCTGAATTCCTTTTTCTCGAGAGAAAAAGGAACCGGCAAAGAGCTTTAAACTCGTTACCGGCGTGGCCTGGTATCGGAACATATCCGGTCGGCAACGGGACATGAAAAACCCCCCGGCGCGGTCTGAACGACCGCGCCGGGGTTTTGTTATAGGATAAAGTTGGCGGTGGCAAAAATGAAATGGCAGAGGGTAAATATTCCCGTCGAAACCAGCGCGGGCGCGTTTTTCCGCGCCAGCGCGAACACCAGAAACGCCCCGCAGGGGGCCAGGCACAGGGTGAGGATTACGGCGGGGTTGACGATCCCGGCGTAATAGGCCGTCCAGCCGGCGAAGTACAGCACGACACAGGCGGCCGCGCCTGCCAGGTACCTGCGTCCCATGGGCTTATCCCGCGTCACATTGACCACGGCGCACAGCGAAGCCGCGACGATGATTTGAAACACTTGGGCAATGGCGTCGATCAGCGGAGTGACGGACTCGTCCCGCAAAACATCATTGGGGGCGGGGAGGGCGAACCATACGAAATTAGGCAGCATAATGAGCAGAAACAGCGCCAGCCCCCACGGATCAAACCCCAGCCTGTAATTTTTAACGTCCCGCATCGGCTACGCGCCCCACTTGCGGACATACATCCGGGAGGGCCGCTCTTCCCCGTCCCCCTGGGCCATGCAGAAAAATTTCCAGCCGTACCGCTCGTAAAACGACGTGTGGTCGGTGAGCAGGTACAGGGTGCCCACCCCCATGCCCGCCATATCGGCGCAGGCGTGGTTTAAAAGCGCCCCGGCGATCCCCTGGCGGCGGTATGCCTCCTCCACATAGACGGCGCACACGTTGGGGGCCAGGTCCTTTCGGTCGTGGAAGTCGTTGTCGATGACCCCCAGCCCGCCGGCGATGGCACCGCCGTCCACGGCAATATACCACTGGGGCACGGGGCCCTGGTTTTTCAGGCAGAGCTCCATGCTCTCCCGGTAGGCGTCCAGCGGCACCCCCCATTTGGCGTGGAACCAGGCCGCCGTCTGGGCCAGCAGCTGGGGGCACTCCCGCAGTCTCAAAATTTCGCAGTCCATTCAAGCCTTCTCCTTCGGGAAATATTCGTTGACGAAATCCACATCCTCCACCGTCCACTCCCGCCCGTTCAGCCGCTCCAGGCACCCCGCGTCGGTGGTGAACTGGAATTTCAGCTTGTAGGAGTACAGCGCCTGAAACCGGCGCCCGTCCCGCTCCCGCCCGTATTTGCCGTCCCCCAGCAGGGGGCGGCCAGCGGCGGCGAACTGGGCGCGGATCTGGTGGGTGCGCCCGGTGATGAGGTCGCACTCCACCAGCGACAGGCCGTTCCGGGTTTCCAGCGTGCGGTACACGGTCACCGCCGTTTTCCCGCCGGGGACGGGGCGGTCAAACACCCTCACCCGGGCCCGGTCCTGGTCCTTCAAAACGTACCCCTTCAGCCGGCCATCCCGGGGTTCCATCACGCCGTGGACGACGCACAGGTACAGCTTTTGCAGCTCCCGGTCCCGGATCTTCTGGTTCATCACCCGCAGGGCCTCGGCGGTCTTGGCGGCGATGACGATGCCCCCGGTGTTGCGGTCGATGCGGTTGCACAGGGCGGGGGCAAAGGCGTTCTCCCACCGGGGGGACCACTCCTTTTTCTGGTACAGGTAGGCCTGGACATGGGTGATGAGGGTGTTTACCTGCTCCTTGTCGTCGGGGTGGACCACCATGCCCGGCGGCTTGTCCAGCAGCAGAAGGTATTCGTCCTCGTACAGGATGGTGAGCCGGGGCTTATCCACCCGCAGAAAGGCGTTGTCCGGGGTGGGGGTGTCGAAGAACTCGTCGTTGATGTACAGCTGGAGGGCGTCCCCCCGCTCCAGCCGGGCGTCCCGCCGGGAGCCCTTCCCGTTGACCTTTACCCGCTTGAGCCGGATGTATTTCTGGGCCAGGGGGGCGGGGAGGAGGGGGACGGCCTTGGCCAGCCAGCGGTCCAGCCGCTGGCCCGCGTCGTTGGGGCCGATGGTAAATTCCTTCATGGCGCCTGCCTCCTCCGGGGGATTTCAGATTCCCGGACAGTATAGCAGAAAACGGGGGGAAAGGCAAGGTCCGCAAAAGGGCGGGCGGAGAGGGGTTCCCTCTCCGCCTGCCTTGCCGCGGGCCGGGCGTCAGGAGAATGCGGTGCGCCGGCGCCGGTATGTGTCGTTGTCCTTCTGGCGCAGCTCACTTTCCACCTGGGCCAGCTTCCGCTCCAGCTCCCTGATTTTGACCTGGTCGGTCTCGCCGCTCAGCCGCCGCTCCAGCTCCGCCCGCTTCTTTTTCAGCCGTTCGATCTCCCGGTCCGCCCTGCCGGTGTCGCCGGTGCAGCGCTCCGTTTTTTTGGCCGGGCGCTTTTCCTCCGGGACTTTTTCCCCCTGATCCCGCTCCGGGCCGCCGACGGGAGCGCTGTCCGGCGCTTGGGGGGCGTCCGCCGCCCGCTCGGGATCGTCAAAATAGATTTTGGGCCGTCCGTCCCCATCGCTGCCCAGCCGGTAGAGCCCGGACGGCTCCCGCTTTTCCGACGGTACGTACTCGTCCGTCACAGGCTTCGGCGGGAGGGCTTGCTTTTCCTCTTCGGACCGCCGGGCCTGGGGCGCCCCGGCTGCGGTTCCGGCCGCCATGGGCTGGGCGGCGCCGGCGCGCATTTGGGAAACAGGTGTCATAGAGCGTTCCTCCAATCCAAGAAATAGGTGTGCCTCCAGCTCAGTTTACCGCGGGGAAGAGGGATTGCAAGGCTTTTGCGCTGAAATGCGCCGGGGATGTCATGAGATGTTCAGCAGTACGTGAAGGGAGAAGAGACGCCCCGTCTTTTCCGCCGAAACCGCCCCGCGGTATTTCTCCGCCGCCGACCGGATGTTGGAGAGCCCGGTCCCGGCCGGGGGCAGGGGGCCGCCGCCGCAGGTATTTTCAAAGATCAGCATGTAAAAATCCCCCTGCCGCTCTCCCGCGACCCGGATGAACCGCGCCCCATCCACGGACCGGCAGGCGGCGATGGCGTTGTCCAGGGCGTTGGCGAAAATCACGCACAGGTCAAAATCGTCGATCCCCCAGGGCCTGGGCAGGACCAGGGAGACCTCCGCCGGGATTTCCGCCGCCAGCCCCAGCTTTTCCCCCAGGAGAATATCCACCACGGGGCTGCCGGTCTGATAGGGGAAGGACAGCGATTGGGAGGCGGCGTCCAGCTTTTTCAGGTAGGCCCTGCCCTCCTCCAGCCTGCCTCCGCCCAGCAGGCCGTCCAATACGGACAGGTGGTTTTTGATGTCGTGGCGAAAGGCCGCCGTCCGCTCATCGCGCAGCCGCGCCTCGGCGATATAGGTTTTCTGGGCCTGGGCGGCCTGGGTCAGGGACTGCAGCGCCGCCTGGGCCTGAAAGCCCTGGCAGAGGCAGCGGTAGGCGTACAGGGTGCACAGCAGCGCCGCCAGCCCCATCGCCTGAAGGAACAGCAGGGCTGCGTGCCGTGGGATTTCCTCCGCCGGGAGGCTGGCAGAAACGGCGCTGTACGACGTGCGCAGAATGTACAGCTGGGCGGCAAAGAAAAACAGCCCGGGGAGCAGCAGCAGCCCGATATAGGGCGTCTGGCCGTCCTGCGGCCGGTCCAGGAGCCGCAGCGCGGCGGCATAGCATCCGGCGCACAGCGCGAAAAACAGGGCCAGCGCCGCCAGCAGCAGCGGGTACAGCAGCGGGCGGCCGACGAAGCGGGGAAAGACAACCGACTCCAGCGAGTTGACAACGCCGAAGGAGCACTGGGAAATGTAGAACGCCAGCACCGCGGCCAGCCAGGATACGGGCCGCCGGTTTCCCAGGGCAAGGCGGCTCACGCCGTACAGAGCGAGCACGCCGGCGCCGATGGGCACGATTCCGCCGCCGGGGCAGAGCCTGGAAAACGTGAGTTCAAGGACGCACAGGAGGGAAAAGTACAGGGCAAAGTGCCATGGCTTTTGCCGTTTTCCGGTAAGGCGGCAGGTGAAAATCATATGCAGAACGCTTTGCCCGCCAAGACAAAGCCCGTCAAGGCATAGGCTGAAATAATCCACGCCGGCACCTCCCAGCACAATCTGAAATAGTCCGTCACGCATCCCGTTCCTTCATGTGGCGCAGCAGGGCCTGGGTCAGCTCCCGTTCCCGCAGCCGGGACGCGGGGACTGACTCTCCCCGGGGCAGCAGGACCTGCCCGTCCCGGCACCCGCGGACATAGTCGAGGTTGACCAGATAGCTCCTGTGGCATCTGAAGAAGCGCCGGTCCACACGGCGCTCCAGGCTATCCAGCCTGTCGTAATAGTCGATGACCGCCCCGTCGCTTTTGTGCAGATACAGCTTTCGGCCCAGCACCTCGCAGTACACGATTTCGGACAGCGGCACCACCTGGCAGCCGGTCCCGCGCCGGACAACAATGGACTTTGCCGCCTCCCGGGCCAAGGATTTGAGGACCCGGTCCATCGTTTGCCGGAAGCGGCCGGGGTCCAGGGGCTTGACGAGATAGCCGCACGCCTCCACCTCGAAGGCGTCGAACACGCATTCCTTCAGAACCGTCACAAAAACCAGCAGGCTGCGGTCGCCCCGCCGGCGCAGCAGCCTGGCGGTGTCCATGCCGTTGGGGGAAGCCATTTGGACGTCCAGAAAGACCACGTCAAAGCTGTCCCCGCTCTCCAGCAGGGCGCGTCCGCTGGAAAAGCGGCGGACGGAGCAGGGGACGTCCCGATGCTCCTCCATGTAGGCTTCGAGGGAGGCCGAGAGCTCCCGGGCCATCAGGGGCTCGTCGTCGCAGACCGCGAACTTGATCATGTCAGGCATCACACCCTTCCGTGTCAGACTAGCAGATATGGGGCGCACAGGCAATCCGGCTGTAATGAAATGTGGAAAAATTGTCATGAAATGAGCGTGGGGCGGCCCGCCGTGCGCCCGGGGTGAAAAAATCCCGCCCAGGCGGGCGGGATTTTGAAGCGGGCCGGACCTGCGCCGGCTGCAACTGATATGACGTGAGGGGCGGCCGAGGGCCGCGAGGCTCAGGCGTTTGTTTCCATATCCCTGATCAGGGGCGGAATTTGAGAAATCATGTTGTCAATGTCCTCAAACATGGCGCTTTTGGTGGTGCCCAGCTGGCTGGCGGAGTCGATGTGCATGACAACCTCCTGATACCGATCCTTGATTTTGTCAAAGAACTGGCACAAACTCTGCAATTCCTGCCGGGATACGTCAATGACGTCGGAAATCCCGGTCTGGACAGAGGTTGCCCCCTCGGCCACCGTTGTGATTTTCTCAAAGCTTCCCTCTGTCCGGGACACAAGGTCAATGCTTTGGCCCAGGCTCTGCTGGGAGACGGAAATGCTCCGGCTGAGTTCGCTGGCGCGGGTTTCCACCTCGCTGACGCCGGTGTCCACCTCGCCTGTCAGCGCCTTGATCTCTTCCGCCAGCTGCTTTACCTGGGTCGCCACCACGGAAAAGCTCCGGCCCTCGGCGCCCGCCCTGGCCGCCTCAATGGAGGCGTTGATCGCCAGGATGTTGGTTTGCTCAGCGATGGATGCGATCTTGCCCATGGACTGCTGGATGTCCCTGATGGCGGTTTCCAGGTGGGAGAAGGTTTCCGCCATGGCGTCGTAGGACTGCTGCACCTGCATGGAGGTCTGTTCCAGCACGGACATCTGCGCCCGGGCCTCAGACACCGCTTGATCGATCTCCTCCCGCACGTGGTTGAACTGCTCCGCGGTTCCGTTGATGTTGGAGAAGGACTGCTCCAAATCCTGAAGCTTCGCCTGGAATTGATCCCCCTCCCTGAGCACGCCGCCGAAGGAAGCGCCCACCTGGCTCAATTCCCAAAGGGAGGAGACCTCCTTTTTCACAAGCTCCTTCTGGTATTCCTTCAGGCTGTCCGCCATGTGAACCACCGGGTAGAGGCTCCTTTTCTCCTGATCCTGATCGGACTGCCGGCCTTTCTTCCAGAACAACATAGCTGCTCACTCCCCTATTCAAAAACTGCGCAGGTCATGGACTGATTGACAAAACGGTTGTTATAGTGCTCCCCATATCCCACCAGGCCGGCGTGGCTGCCCAGGGCGGCCATGTCGCGCAGATAATTCTGCATATAGCCCTCCTGGGAGAACAGCTTGTAGCGGAACAGGCAGTTCACCGAGAAAACGGCGGACCGGCGGGGGAAGTCCTGGCAAATCTGGCGGATGGTATCCTGTACGATGGCCCGGTAGTCTCCCAGCTCCAGCAGGATGAGCACATCGGAGTCGTTGACCTGCCGGAAACAGGCCAACGCGTTTCCGCTGACCTCTTTGATGGAGATAATGCAGGTGTCGTCCCCATTCAGCTTGCCGAAGGGGTTTTGGAAGGTTCGGGTGAGAATCTCCTCATCGGTGACATGGAGAATATCTTTATAAACCTGTTTGGCGCTCTTGCCGTTCAGGGCCCCCAGGATGTAATTGGCCCGGTCGGTGTTGGAAGCCACAAAGCGGTAATTCCCCAGCTGATGGTAAATGTTCTCCTTATAGGTTTTGACCCGGCCGTTCTGGTTCCGCACCAGCGCGTAGGCCACCGAGTCCTGGTATACCCGCCCGTTGGCGGATACCCGCCCCTGATCGCCGGTGCCGCCCACCAGGGAGATGTTCCGCTTGCGCAGGGCGGTGTAAATGGTGGTGAGCACACAGGCGTCGTTGCCGGAGCAGAAGTCGATGCACACGGTGTCCCAGTTGGAGCCGCCCAGCGTCTGCATATCCTGCTCCAGGCGCTGTATGTATTTAACCGGCATGGTGGACGCCTGCTCCAGTACATTGGCAACGGCGGCCACGCCGTCAGAAAAAGCGATGATTCCGACGCCGTTTTCCACCACGCTGGTTTGATAGCTCATTCCGATGCAGCCGATGCTGGGGACCCCGGGAAAACGCTTTTCCAGCAGCGCCACATGGCTTTCAAACTGATCGTTATTGGATAGTAGCATGATAAATTCCGGACGATAGAGACCTTGAAGCGCTTCATCCAGGTTTCCACGCTGGCTCATTCCGAAAAACTGTTTCATACTGCAGCCTCCCTATATATAATGCTTAATCCTCCCAATCGCCTAAATTATATATTGAATGCGGCGGCGTGTCAATATAAATGCTCCGCCGAGGAATGCGGCCCGGCTCCCCGGAACACTTGCGCCGCGCAGGCCCATGGTGTATAATACCCCCGTAAATTCAATAGGAAGTGGAGGATGGATAAATGGCAAACAATATGCGGCCCGCGGACATGAAGCGGATCAACACCCCCGATCTGGCCGAGGCGTTCATCAAGGAACAGGTGGAGGCCGTCCGAAAGCAGGTGGGGGACAAAAAGGTGCTGCTGGCGCTGAGCGGCGGGGTGGACTCGTCGGTGGTGGCGGCGCTGCTCATCCGCGCCATCGGCAAGCAGCTGGTATGCGTCCACGTGAACCACGGCCTGATGCGCAAGGGGGAGAGCGAACAGGTCGTTGAGGTGTTCCGAAACCAGATGGACGCCAATCTCGTCTATGTGGACGCCGCCGACCGCTTCCTGGACCTGCTGGAGGGGGTGGACGAGCCGGAGCGCAAGCGCAGGATCATCGGCGGCGAGTTCATCAAGGTGTTTGAGGAGGAGGCCCGGAAGCTGGAGGGCATCGACTTCCTGGCCCAGGGCACCATCTACCCCGACATTCTGGAGAGCGACGGCGTGAAGGCCCACCACAACGTGGGCGGCCTGCCCGACGACTTTGATTTTGAGCTGGTGGAGCCGGTGCGGCTGCTGTTCAAGGACGAGGTGCGCTGCGTGGGCCACGCCCTGGGCCTGCCCGCCTCCATGGTGGAGCGTCAGCCCTTCCCCGGCCCGGGGCTGGGGGTGCGGTGCCTGGGGGCCATCACCCGGGACCGCCTGGCCGCCCTGCGGGAGTCGGACGCCATTTTGCGGGAGGAGTTCGCTGCCGCCGGGCTGGCCGACAAGGTGTGGCAGTTCTTCACCGTGGTGCCGGACTTCCGTTCCACCGGCGTGCGGGACGGCAGGCGGGCTTTCGACTGGCCGGTGATCATCCGGGCGGTGAACACGGTGGACGCCATGACCGCCGCGGTGCCGGAGATCGACTGGGCGGTGCTGAAAAAGATCACCGGGCGGATTCTGGCGGAGGTGCCGGGCGTGTGCCGGGTGCTGTATGATCTGACGCCCAAGCCCGTGGGGACGATTGAGTGGGAATGAGTTTTTGAAACTCCGAACTCGTTGCGGCACAACGGATAGACGGTTTTTCGCCCCTCTTTTGATAACGATTTGATAACGCTCCCCATAGGCCGTATCATTCTGTATC
>CAJUEG010000096.1 GCA_910584835.1 uncultured Oscillospiraceae bacterium
CGGTGAGCAGGATGAGGGCGTCGTCCAGCACGGCCTCCATCTTCTCGGTGTCGGTGACCATATAGGGGGTGATGTAGCCCCGGTCCAGCTGCATGCCCTCCACGACCTCGCTGTAGGTCTCGGCGGTCTTGGACTCCTCCACGGTGATGACGCCGTCGTGGCTCACCTTCTCCATGGCCTCGGCGATGAGGGTGCCGATGGCCTCGTCGGAGGAGGAGATGGCGCCCACGCGGGCGATGTCGGAGGTGCCGGAGACGGGCTTGGAGTGGCCCTTGATGGCGTCGATGGCGGCGTCGGTGGCCTTGGAGATGCCCTTCTTCATCACCATGGGGTTGGCCCCGGCGGCCAGGTTCTTCAGGCCCTCGCGGATGATGGCCTGGGCCAGCAGGGTGGCGGTGGTGGTGCCGTCGCCGGCCACGTCGTTGGTCTTGGTGGAGACCTCCTTAACGATCTGGGCGCCCATGTTCTCAAACGGGTCGGCCAGCTCGATCTCCTTGGCGATGGTCACGCCGTCGTTGGTGATGAGGGGGGTGCCGAACTTCTTGTCCAGCACCACGTTGCGGCCCTTGGGGCCCATGGTGATCTTGACGGTGTCGGCCAGCTGGTTGACGCCCCGCTCCAGGGCGTGGCGGGCCTCTTCGCCGTAGCAGATGATCTTAGACATATCGCATTACCTCCAAATATTTGAGATGATTTAACGTTGTTGCCGTGCCTCGCCGGTTCGCGGCGCGCGGCTTCCGAATTCCAGATTTGAAGCCTTACTCCACGATGGCGAGAATATCGTTCTGACGGACGATGGTGTACTCCTCGCCGCCTCTCCCCACAAAACTTCGTTTCGCGGGGACCCCTTGGGATTTCATTTGCGGCTGCCGGAAGTAAATTCCGTCAGCCTCCGGCGCTTGCGCGCCGCCCCATCTTCCGATGGGGCCCCAGGTGGACGGCTTCCGAATTCCAGATTCGAAGCCTTACTCCACGATGGCGAGAATATCGTTCTGACGGACGATGGTGTACTCCTCGCCGTCCACCTTGACCTCGGTGCCGGAATACTTGCTGGTGAGCACCTTGTCGCCCACCTTCACGGTCATGACGACCTCCTTGCCGTCCACCATGCCGCCGGGGCCCACGGCCACCACTTCGGCCATCTCGGGCTTCTCCTTGGCGTTGGCGGTGAGGATGATGCCGCCCTTGGTCTTTTCCTCGGCCTCCAGGGCCTTGAGGATCACACGGTCAGACAGGGGTTTGAGATTCATTGTTGGTTCCTCCTTATGATATAGTTTACGTAATAACTGTATTGCGCGGAGCCGTCGTGAGCAGCGGGCTAAGACCGGAGTGGAGCAAAAGCGGGGAGGCCCCGGCGGGGCCGGACAGCTTTTGCGGAATCGGAGGGCTTAGAACCGCGTCGCGAACAGGCGCAGCGTAGATGCGCTGTGTTAGCACTCTTTTTATCTGAGTGCTAACTACGAGTATGATAATACCCTCTTTGCCGGAAAAAATCAACCCCCAATTTCAAAAATTTTGGGCCAGACGGCAAAAATTCACTCTCCGTTCACATTCGCCCCGCCGCATCGCTTTCACCGCCGCACCCAGACTGCTAAATTTCGCCGCAAAAACACCCCCGGCGCGGATGTGCGCCGGGGGCGTGCGTTACTTCTCCTCCAGGAGCTTGGTCAGCTCCGCCATGAAGGTGTTGATATCCTTGAACTGCCGGTACACCGAGGCAAAGCGGACATAGGACACCTCGTCCACATCCTTGAGCTTTTCCATCACCAGCTCGCCGATCTCGGTGCTGGGCACCTCACGCTCCATCTCGTTTTGCAGGGACTGCTCAATCTCCCCCGCCATCTGCTCCAGGGTGGACATGGACACCGAGCGCTTCTCACAGGATTTGAGCATACTGTTCAGCAGCTTGTTCTTGTCGAAGGCCTGACGGCTGCCGTCCCGCTTGATGACCATCAGGGGCAGGCTCTCCACAATCTCATAAGTAGTGAACCGCTTGCGGCAGGCCAGGCATTCCCGCCGGCGGCGGATGCTGCTGCCCTCCTCGGCGGGGCGGGAGTCCACAACCTTGCTCTCCAAATGGGCGCAGTACGGGCATTTCACAACAGCATCCATCCTTTCCTGACTGAAATCAAACATCTTTGACATTATAACATAGAGTGTCATAAATGGGTACTGTTTTTGAAAATATTTTTTTCCGCCGTATAGTCTGCAAAAAAGGGTGGCATACTGTACTGCGTGAGGTGATTAATTATGGACAACCGCAATTTCAACAATCCCGAGAGCAAAAACCAGCAGGGCGGCCAGAACAAGAACCAGCAGAACGGCCAGAACAAGAAGGACCAGAACCCCGAAAACAAGAAGAACTCCAACAACCCCGAGAACAAGAACCATAACCGGGGCTACTGAGCCGGCGGGGCGGAGGGCGCGCGCGTCCTCCGCCTTCGGTTTAAAGGAGGAAGCGCCGTGAAACGCAAAAAGCCCGATGAACGGGAGCTGGCGGCCCGGGACCCCCGGTACCGCCCCCCTCCCTACGAGGACCTGTCCAGCCTGGTGGCCGGACGGATGCAGGCCGGTCCCCACTCCACGCCCCCCAGGGCGGGGTTTGAGCTGGACGACTGGCAGGACCCCGAGCTGTTCCACTCTCCCGAGCTTTGAGCAGGGCCCCCGCCGGAGCGGGGGCTTTTGCCGTTCCCGGCCTCTTTTTCTCTCCCCCCTCCCTTGCCAAACCCTGCCCGCTGTGGTATGCTGAACTCATCTGACCGCAGGGCTGTCCGCGCCCTTCCGCCCTGCCATAAAAAGATGAGGTGAACGCCATGTCTACCTGTTCCCAACTGATCCATACGCTGAAAAGCGGCGGCTGCGACCCGGCCCTGGCCGCCCTCTACGCCCTGGACGGCACCGCCCGGCGGCTGGATGAGGCCCGGGCGCGGTGCGTGCGCACGGCGGAGGCCTTCGCCTCCCGCTATGGGGCGGATGCCCAAGGCGCCGCCCTGTTCTCCGGCCCCGGCCGCACCGAGATCGGCGGCAACCACACCGACCACCAGCATGGCCGGGTGCTGTGCGCCAGCGTAGACCTGGACATGCTGGCCTGTGCCGCCCCCAACGGGCTGGACGTGGTGCGCATCCAGTCCGAGGGCTACCCCGCGCTGGAGATCAGCCTCAGCGACCTGGCCCCGAAAAAGGAGGAGGAGAACACCTCCGCCGCCCTGGTCCGGGGCGTGGCCGCCAAAATCAAGGAGATGGGGTATTCCCTGTCCGGCTTTGACGCCTGCGCCAACTCCACGGTGCTGTCCGGCTCCGGTCTGTCCTCCTCCGCCGCCTACGAGACCCTGGTGGGCAACATTTTCAACCATTTCTGCTGCGGCGGCCAGCTGGACCCCGTGACCATCGCCAAAATCGGCCAGTACGCCGAGAACGTCTACTTCGGCAAGCCCTGCGGCCTGATGGACCAGATGGGTTCGTCGGTGGGGGCCTGTGTGGCCATCGACTTCAACGACCCCGCCTCCCCCATTGTGGAGCGGGTGGACTACGACTTCACCCGGTCCGGCCACACCCTGTGCATTGTGGACACCCGCTCCAGCCACGGCGATTTGACGGACGACTACGCCGCCGTCACCCGGGAGATGGGGGCGGTGTCCGCCCACTTCGGCAAGGCGGTGCTGCGGGACGTGCCCGAGGCCAGCTTCCGTGCCGCCCTGCCGGCGCTGCGCCGGGAGTGCGGCGACCGGGCGGTGCTGCGGGCCCTCCACTTCTACGACGACGACCGCCGGGCGGCCCAGGAGGCCCAGGCCCTGAAAGCCGGGGACTTCACCCGCTTCCTGGCCCTGGTGAACGCCTCCGGCCTCTCCTCCTCCCTCCACCTGCAAAACACCTGGTCCACCGCCGACCCGAAGCAGCAGGCCATCCCTCTGGCTCTGGCGGTGGCGGCGGAGCTGCTAGATGGGACCGGGGCCGCCCGGGTTCACGGCGGCGGCTTCGCGGGCACCATCCAGGCCTTTGTGCCCAACGGCAGGCTGAACACCTTCCAGTCCGGCATGGAGGCCCTTCTGGGCGCGGGCACGTGCCATATCCTGCACATCCGTCCCCAGGGCGGCTGTGTGGTGGCGGAATGAGGGAGGATTTGTCATGATTGACAACGCCATTTCCAAGCTGGTTTCCTACGCATTGCAGACCGGCCTCATCCAGCCCTGCGAGAGGGACTGGGCGGTGAACACCATCCTGGACGCCCTGAAGCTGGACGGCTATGCCGGCCCCGGCGCGGACCGGGGACAGGTGGAGCTGGCCCCGGTGCTGGAGGAGCTGCTGGACGACGCCCACGCCCGGGGCGTGCTGGCGGAAAGCTCCGTGGTTTACCGGGACCTGTTCGACACCGAGATCATGGGCCGCCTCACCCCACGCCCGGCCCAGGTCATTGAGAAATTCCAGGCCCTGTACCGGGAGGACCCGAAAAAAGCCACCGACTGGTACTACAAATTCAGTCAGGACACCAACTACATCCGCCGTGACCGCATCGCCAAGGACATCCAGTGGAAAGCGCCCACTCCCTACGGCGAGCTGGACGTGACCATCAACCTGTCCAAGCCGGAAAAGGACCCCAAGGCCATTGCGGCGGCCAAAAACCTCCCCGCCTCCGCCTACCCCCGGTGCCAGCTGTGCGCCGAGAACGAGGGCTACGCCGGCCGGGTGAACCACCCCGCCCGGCAGAACCACCGCATCGTGCCCATCACCATCAACGGCTCCCCCTGGTTTTTGCAGTACTCCCCCTATGTGTACTACAACGAGCACTGCATCTGCTTCAACAGCCGGCACGTCCCCATGAAGATCGACCGGGCCTGCTTCTCCAAGCTGCTGGACTTTGTGGGCCAGTTCCCCCACTATTTTGTGGGCTCCAACGCCGACCTGCCCATCGTGGGCGGCTCCATCCTGGCCCACGACCACTTCCAGGGCGGGCGGTACGAGTTCGCCATGGCCAAGGCCCAGGTGGAGACCCCCTTTGCCTTCCCCGGATTTGAGGATGTGGAGGCAGGCATCGTGAAGTGGCCCATGTCGGTGGTGCGCATTTCCTCCGAGAGGCCGGAGCGCCTGGTGGAGCTGGCGGACAAGATTTTGACCGCCTGGCGGGGCTACACCGACCGGGAGGCGTTCATCTTTGCCGAGACCGATGGCGAGCCCCACAGCACCATCACCCCCATCGCCCGGAAGCGGGGGGCGAAATTCGAGCTGGACCTGGTGCTGCGCAACAACATCACCACCCGGGAGCACCCCCTGGGGGTGTACCACCCCCACGCGGAGCTCCACCACATCAAAAAGGAGAACATCGGCCTCATCGAGGTGATGGGGCTGGCGGTGCTCCCGGCCCGGCTCAAGGAGGAGCTGGCCGCTGTGGCGGACGGCCTGGCCCAGGGCGCGGACCTGCGGGCCAACGCGCTGACGGAAAAGCACGCCGCCTGGGCGGAGGGCTTCGCCAAAAACTGCGAGATCACCCCGGACAACGCCTTGGACATCGTGAAGGCGGAGACGGGCAAGGTGTTCGCCCAGGTGCTGGAGCACTGCGGCGTGTACGCCCGCACTCCCCAGGGGAAGGAGCGTTTCCTGAAATTCCTGGCGTCCATTTGATTTGAGGGCAAAAAGGAGCGGGCCGGATTTCCGGCCCGCTCCTTTTGCTTCGCTCAGTCCCACAGGCTGTCCGGGTAGCGCCCCTCCGCCGTCATCCGGGCGATGGCGGCGGACACCGCGGGCTTGTCCTCCTGGTAGGTGACGCCGAACCACTTGTCCCCGGAGGACAGGGCGCGCACGGCGGCCTTTCCCTCCCCGATGAGCTGCCCCACCAGGGTGGGGAGCAGATACTCCCCCTTCATGGGATTTGACTCCAGCGTCTTGTCCAAAAAGTCCGGGAAGCGCTCCTCCGCCCAGTCCAGCAGCGAGGGGTTGAACCCCCAAAAGTTCATGGACACCATGGTATCCCCGGGCAGCCCGGTCCACGTCACCCCGCCGTCCTCGGTGAACCGGGGGGGCGGGCCCTTCTCGATATGGGTGCGCTCCACAATGCCGGTGAGCAGGCCGTCCGCCCCCACCTGGCACACCCCCCGGGCCACGTGGCCGTAGTCGGTGACGGTGTTCTCCAGGCGGTAGGCCACCATGGCGTACTCCTCCCCCTCGGGGTGGGCCAGCAGATAGTCGTAAATCACCCGGAACGCCGAGGGGCCGTAGTAGTCGTCGGCGTTGATGATGGCGAAGGGGCCGTCCAGGAAGGGCCGGGCCGCCAGCGCCGCCTGGGCGGTGCCCCAGGGCTTGACGCGGCCCTCCGGCACGGCATACCCCTCCGGCAGGGCGTCCATGCGCTGGAACGCGTAATGTACGTTCATGCGGCGTTCAATGCGGGAGCCGATGCGCGCCTTGAAATCCGCCTCGATCTCGTCCTTGATGACAAACACCACTGTCTCAAACCCGGCCCGCCGGGCGTCGTAAATGGAGTAATCCAAAATCACCTGCCCGTGGCCGCCCACGGGGTCCATCTGCTTCAGCCCGCCGTAGCGGCTGCCCATGCCCGCAGCCATAATGACCAGCACCGGCTTTTTCATGGGGTGTACCTCCTTTTGGGGCCGGAAAGCCCCCGGTCAAATGGTGAATTGAATGGCGCAGAACGCCGCGTAAATGAGCAGCAGCGCCACCCCTTGGAACCGGCTGAGCTTCCCCCGCTTGAGGGCCGGGAGGGTGAGGAAGGCCATGACGGCCAGCATCACCGGGATATCCAGCACCAGCGAGGCGTTATGCCCCGCGATGGTGGAGCTGCGCGGGATGGAGAAGGGGGCCAGGGTCACCGACACGCCGGACACCAGCACCAGGTTAAACAGGTTGGCCCCGATCACATTGCCCAGGGACAGCGCCCCGTGCCCCTTGATGAGGGAGGTGACGGCGGTGACCAGCTCGGGCAGCGACGTGCCCAGGGCCACAAAGGTGAGGGCGATCACCGACTCGGGCACGCCCATCGCCTTGGCGATGAGGGTGCCGTTGTCCACCAGCAGGTCCGCCCCCACGGCGATGAGGACCGCCCCGGCGATGAGCAGCACCACATCCTTGAGCATGGAATTCCCCTCCCCCTCCGGCTGGGCGGCGGGGCGGGCGGAGCCCGCGGAGTGGGATTTCATCTGGGCCACGGTGGCGGCCATGTACGCCGCGAACATGGCCAGCAGGATGACGCCGGAGATCCGGGTGAATTCCCCCGTGGTGTAGGCGATGCCGGCGTAGATGGCGGCGGCGGTGAAAAAGAAGGCCACCGGCAGGCGCAGGGACTTGGGGTCCACCTTGCCGGGGCGGACGGCCACCGTGATGGCGGCGATCAGGGCAGTATTGCAGATGACGGAACCGATGGCGTTGCCATAGGCGATCTCGCCGTGGCCGCTGAGGGCGGAGGTGGTGGACACCATCACCTCGGGCAGGGTGGTGCCGATGGACACCACCGTGGCCCCGATGAGCAGCTCGGGCAGGCCAAACCGGCGGGCAATGCCGGTGGCGCCGTCCACGAACCAGTCCCCTCCCTTGATGAGGAAAACCAGCCCCACGGCGAACAACAAAACCGGGACAAGCATGAAATAACCTCCCAGGGCCCCGGCACTCTCCGACCGGGGTCAGGCTCATATGTGAAGGGGCGA
The DNA here is from genome assembly GCA_910584835.1 of uncultured Oscillospiraceae bacterium. Classification (GTDB taxonomy): domain Bacteria; phylum Bacillota; class Clostridia; order Oscillospirales; family Oscillospiraceae; genus Enterenecus. The sequence goes on from CAJUEG010000096.1 coordinate 7,653, forward strand.
TCAGAACTCCGCGTTGCCCACGGTGCGGGGATGGAGCTCCACGTCGCGGATGTTGGAGATGCCGGTGAGGTACATCACCATCCGCTCGAAGCCCAGGCCGAAGCCGGCGTGGCGGCAGGAGCCGTAGCGGCGCAGGTCCAGATACCACCAGTAGTCCTCGGGGTTCAGCCCCAGCTCCGCCATGCGCTTTTCCAGTACGCCGATGCGCTCCTCGCGCTGGCTCCCGCCGATGATCTCCCCGATGCCGGGCACCAGACAGTCGGCCGCGGCCACCGTCTTCCCGTCGTCGTTGAGGCGCATATAGAACGCCTTGATGTCCTTGGGGTAGTCGGTGACAAACACCGGCTTTTTGAATACCTGCTCGGTGAGGTAGCGCTCATGCTCCGTCTGGAGGTCGCAGCCCCACTCCACCTTGTAGTCGAACTTGTCGTTGTTTTTCTTGAGAATCTCGATGGCGTCGGTGTAGCTCACCCGGCCGAAGTCGGAGGAGGCCACGTGGCGCAGCCGCTCCGCCAGCCCCTTGTCTACGAAGGAGTTGAAGAAGGCCATCTCGTCGGGGCACTTGTCCATCACGTAGTTGATGATATATTTTATCATCGCCTCGGCCACGTCCATGTCGTCCGCCAGATCGGCGAAAGCCATCTCCGGCTCGATCATCCAGAACTCGGCGGCGTGGCGCTGGGTGTTGGAGTTCTCCGCCCGGAAGGTGGGGCCGAAGGTGTAGACGCTGCCGAAGGCCATGGCGAAGTTCTCCGCGTTGAGCTGGCCGGACACGGTGAGGTTGGCCCGCTTGCCGAAGAAGTCCTGGGACCAGTCTACGCCGCCGTCCTGGGTGCGGGGCGGATTGTTCACGTCCAAGGTGGTGACCTGGAACATCTCCCCCGCCCCCTCGCAGTCGCTGGCGGTGATGATGGGGGTGTGGACGTAGACGAAGCCCCGGTCCTGGAAGAAGCAGTGGATGGCGTGGGCGGCCACGGAGCGCACCCGGAAGGCGGCGGA
>CAJUEG010000097.1 GCA_910584835.1 uncultured Oscillospiraceae bacterium
GCTCCCGCCCCCAGGGCCAGCGCCCCGCCGGACAGCCCGGCCAGCAGCGCGTGGCTTTCGCTGGTGGGCAGGCCGAACCGCCATGCCGCCACCGCCCACAGCACAATGGACAGCAGCGCGGCGTTGAGGGCGGCGGCCGCGCCGCGGGGGTCGGCAAAGCGGACCAGCCGGCCGATGGTGTCCGCCACAGCGGGGAAGCACAGGCAGGCCGCCGCCGCGCCGATCAGGTTGAACGCCGCCGCCATCCACACGCCCCGGCGGAAGGACATGGCCCCGGAGCCGACGGCGGTGGCGATGGCGCCCGGCGCGTCGGTCCAGCCGTTGACAAAGATGACCGCCAGCACCAGCAGGCGGGCCAGATGAACGCTCAAGGTCATGGCACTCCCTCCCCGGAGGGAGACTATGAGGGCCGGAAGAAAAATATGTGAGAAAATTCAAAAACAAAAAAGGATTTTGAACGCGGACGCAGTATAAGTTATAGACAGCGATTTTGCCTTCTACAAAACAAGGGGAGGGAAACGGTATGGAGCAAACCATCCGGGAACGCACCGAGGCCCTGGAGCGCCAAACCCTGTCGCCCCGGGCCTGCCTGTCTGCCGACTCCAGGGGGAGGCCGAGGGAGATCGCGCCCTGCCCCATGCGCACCTGCTTCCAGCGGGACGTGGACCGGGTGGTCCACTGCAAGTCCTTCCGGCGGCTGAAGCACAAGACCCAGGTGTTCCTCCAGCCGGAGGGGGACCATTACCGCACCCGGATGACCCACACCCTGGAGGTGTCCCGCATCGCCCGGACCATGGCCCGGGGGCTGGGCCTGAACGAGGACCTCACCGAGGCCGCCGCCCTGGCCCACGACCTGGGCCACACCCCTTTCGGACACGCCGGGGAGCGGGCGCTGTCCCGGATGGTGAAGGGGGGGTTCCGCCATTACGAGCAGTCCCTGCGGGTGGTGGACCGGCTGGAGAACGAGGGGGCGGGGCTGAACCTGTCCCACGAGGTGCGCTCCGGCATCCTGTGCCACACCAAGGGGCCGGAGGCGGACACCCTGGAGGGCCAGCTGGTGCGCTTTGCCGACCAGATCGCCTACATAAACCACGACATCGACGACGCCATGCGGGGGGGCATCATCTACCCCACCGACATTCCCATTCGTATCTCCCAGACCCTGGGATTTACCCATGGGGAGCGCATTGAAACGCTGACCATGGACATCATCCGGGAGAGCGCGGAGGGAGAGCTGATCCGCCAGTCGGATTCGGTGGCCCGGGCCATGCAGGAGCTGAAGGACTTCATGTTTGAGTTCGTCTACTTCAACCCGAGGGCAAAAGGGGAGGAGGGCAAGGCGGAGGACATGATCTGCCTGCTGTACGAATACTATCTAAAGCATGAGGACAAGCTGCCCACGGAATACCAGAACATCCTGATGCGGGAGGGGAAGGAACGGGCGGCGCTGGATTACATTGCCGGAATGACAGATACCTATGCGGTGGAGCAGTTCGGCAACCTGTTCATCCCAAAGGGATGGGTGGTGAAATAGAAGCGCGGAGCCGTCGTGAGCAGCGCGGATGGAGCGCAGCGAGGGGAAAAGCCGAGGGCCCACGCAGAGGGACAGGGTTTTGCCCGAGGCGGAGCGAAGCCGCGCGTCGCGAACAGGCGGAGCGTGACAGCGGAGAAGCGCGGAGCCGTCGTGAGCAGCGCGGATGAGCTTCAGTTCGTCAAAACAGGCCCCCGCAAAGCTGCCCTGTGGCTTTGCGGGGAGAGGAGAAGCAAGGATGACAGAGTATCTGATCCCAGCCCGGCCCTCCGAGGCGGAGTTCACCGAGAAGCGCTCCACCTTCATCGGCCACGTCTTTCCGGTGGAGACGGAGGAGGAGGCCCGGGAGCGCATCGGCGAGGTGAAAAAGAGGTATCACGACGCCCGGCACAACTGCTGGTGCTACCTCCTCAAGGACGGCCCGGTGCGCTACTCCGACGACGGCGAGCCCCAGGGCACCGCCGGCCAGCCCATGCTGTCGGTGTTCCAGAAGGAGGGCGTCACCAACGTGTGCTGCGTGGTGACCCGGTACTTCGGCGGCATTCTGCTGGGGGCGGGGGGCCTGGCGCGGGCCTATACCAAAGGCGCCAAGGACGCGCTGGACGCCGCCGGCGTGTCCGCCGTCCGCCGGTGGGTGGAGCTGGCGGTGGACTGCCCCTACAGCTTTTTGGAGCGGGTCAAGCTGGCCTGCGCCGCCCTGGGCGGCGCGGTGGGGGATATTGAGTACGCCGCCGCCGTCACCGTCCACGTCCTGCTGCCCGGGGGGAGCGCGGAAAGGTTCCAGGCCCAGATGACCGAGCTGTCCGCCGGGAATTTTTCCGCGGTGGAGCTGGGAGAGGTGTTCCGCGCGGCCCCGCCGGGATAAGCTCCGCGCCGTCCGCGTCCGCCGATGGCGAAAGCGCGGCTTTGCCGCCCCTCTTCGCCCCAGAAAGCCGAAGGACGGCTTTTTGGGGCCCTATGCGGAGTTAAATTCCAAAAACAGTGATAAAGCAGGGCAAAATTGGCTATTATCAGGAGGTGAGACCATGGCCATACCCGAATCGTTCCTGGATGAGCTGAACAGCCGGGTGAATATTGTGGACGTGGTCTCGTCCTATCTGCCCCTGACCAAGAAGGGGGCCAACTACTGGGGGCTGTGCCCCTTCCACCACGAAAAGACCCCCTCCTTTTCCGTCAACGAGGCCAAGCAGATCTTCCACTGCTTCGGCTGCGGCAAAGGGGGCGGCCCCATCCGCTTCGTGATGGAGATGGACAGCCTGCCCTTCCCGGAGGCGGTGCGCAAGCTGGCCCAGCAGGAGGGGATGGAGGTGCCGGACGACAGCCCCGGCGACGGGGCCTGGCGGGAGAAGCGCAGGCGCATTCTGGAGCTCAACCGGGAGGCCGCCCGGTTCTACCGCTCCATGCTGTCCGACCCCAGGGGGGCGGCGGTGGCGTCCTACATCCGGGACAAACGGCGCATCAGCCCCAAGTTTTCCGCCCGGTTCGGCCTGGGGGCCGCGCCGGAGGGCTGGGACAGCCTCATCACTGCCATGCGGGAAAAGGGATACGGCAAGGCCGACCTCATCGACGCGGGGCTGGCGGTGGCGGGGAAAAACGGCGGCGTGTACGACAAGTACCGCAACCGCCTGATGCTGCCGGTGATCGACGTGCGGGGGGATGTGATCGGCTTCACCAGCCGGGTGATGGACGACTCCACCCCCAAGTACCTCAACACCCCGGAGACCGCCATTTTTAAAAAGCGGTCCATCCTGTACGGCATCAACTACGCGAAAAACACCAAACGGCCCAACTTTATTTTGGTGGAGGGCAATATCGATGTCATCACCCTCCACCAGGCGGGCTTTGACAACACGGTGGCCACCATGGGCACCGCCCTCACCGAGGACCACGTGCGGCTGCTGGAGCGGTACACCAAGGAGCTGGTGCTGTGCTACGACAACGACGCCGCCGGGGAGGACGCCACCCAGCGCTCCATCGCCCTGCTGAAGAATTCGGAGGTGGCCGTCAAGGTGCTGCGGCTGCCCAACAGGCAGCTGCCCGACGGGACCATGGGCAAGCAGGACGCGGACGACTACATCAAAAACTTCGGCCCCGGGGCCTTTGAGGGATTGATGAACCAGAGCGCCAACTCGGCGGAATACCGCCTGGGCGTGGTGCGGGGGCAGTTTGACCTGAGCCGGGACGACCAGCGCGCCGCCTATCTTCAGGCGGCGGCGGAGGTGATCGCCGGCCTGCCCAGCCCCGTGGAGCGGGAGGTGTACGCCGGGCGGTGCGCCGAGGAGGCGAGGGTGTCCAAGGAGGCGGTGATGCAGGAGGCGGAGCGGCTGCGGGGCAAGCGGCGCCGGGCGGCCCAAAAGCAGGAGGAGCGGCAGAACCTGGCCCCCGCCCGGCAGCTCCAGCCCAAGAGCCGGGAGCTGCGCTACGCCAACGTCCGTTCCGCCCGGGCGGAGGAGGGGGTGCTGCGGGTGGTGCTGCTGGACCCGGAGCTGTTCGGGGAACTGGACGGGCTGGAACCGGAGCACTTTTCCGCCCCCCACCTGGGCAGGGCGTATGACCTGCTGCGCCGGCGGTGGCGGGAGGGCAGAAGCGTCGCCCTCCCGGCGCTGGAGGGGCAGCTGTCCCCGGAGGAGCTGGACGAGCTGACCGCGGTGGTCCAGCAGCCACAGGCCCGGAACACCGCCCGGGAGGCGCTGGAGGACTGCAGGCAGACCATCCTTGCGGAGTGCCGCAGGGGGGATATACATAGCGCGGAGGACCTGAACGGGTTACAGCAGGCGCTGAAACAGAAAAAAGCCTATGGAGGATGAGCGACCAATGAGTGAAAAGAAAAAGACCGTAAAAAAAGCGGACGCCGCGCCCCACACCCAGGCCAGCCCCGAGAAGCTGGAGGCGGCCAAGGCGGAGCTGGCCAAAATGATCGAGGGGGTCCAGAACGGCGAGAAGCTGCTGGAGCTCATCGATACCGGCTATAAGAAGGGCAAGCTGTCCTCCGGCGAGATGATGGAGACGCTGGACTCCATCAGCCTGGAGAGCGACCAGATGGACAAGGTGTACGACGTGCTGGAAAACCTGGGCATCGACACCGCCGGGGATGACTTTCCCCCCGAGCTGGAGGACGACATCCTTCCCCCCGTGGCCGAGCTGGAGGAGATCCCCGAGGAGGAGATCGTGGACCCCAATACCCTGGTGGACTCCTTTGCCATCGACGACCCGGTGCGGATGTACCTCAAGGAGATCGGCAAGGTGGACCTGCTCACCCCCGAGCGGGAGGTGGAGCTGGCCCAGGCCATGGGGGCCGGAGCGGCGGCCAGGGAGCAGCTGGAGGAGCTGGAAAAGTCCGGCGGGGAGATCCCGGAGGAGACGCTGAAGGAGCTGAAAAAGGCGATCAAGGAGGGCGAACGGGCCAAGCAGCAGCTGGCGGAGGCCAACCTTCGCCTTGTGGTGTCCATCGCCAAGCGGTACGTGGGCCGGGGAATGCTGTTCCTCGATCTGATCCAGGAGGGCAATCTGGGCCTTATCAAGGCGGTGGAGAAGTTTGACTATGTGAAGGGCTTCAAGTTTTCCACCTATGCGACCTGGTGGATTCGCCAGGCGATTACCAGGGCCATTGCCGACCAGGCCCGGACCATCCGTATCCCGGTGCACATGGTGGAGACCATCAACAAGGTGATCCGGGTGAACCGGCAGCTGCTCCAGGAGCTGGGCCACGACCCCAGCCCGGAGGAGACCGCCGAGGAGATGGGCATGCCGGTGGAGAAGGTGCGGGAGATTTTGAAAATCGCCCAGGAGCCGGTATCCCTGGAGACCCCCATCGGCGAGGAGGAGGACAGCCACCTGGGCGACTTCATCCCCGACGAGGACGCCTCCGAGCCCTCCGAGGCCGCGTCCTTCACCCTGCTGAAGGAGCAGCTGGTGGACGTGCTGTCCACCCTCACCCCCCGGGAGGAGAAGGTGCTGCGGCTGCGCTTCGGCATCGAGGACGGGCGCACCCGCACCCTGGAAGAGGTGGGCAAGGAGTTCAACGTCACCCGGGAGCGCATCCGGCAGATTGAGGCCAAGGCCCTCAGAAAGCTGCGCCACCCCAGCCGCAGCAAGAAGCTGAAGGACTTTTTGAGCTGAGAAGGGAGCGGTACCGCAGCTGCTTTTAGAGGCGCAGCTTTCGGGGCCCCCATGCGAGCCCAGCGCAGCGGGTCGCATGGGGAGAGGAGGGGCGGCGGAATGAATGAGCTTTCGCAAAGGCGGAAGCGAAAGATATGGAGCCAGCCCCGACGACGCGCCACCCCAGCCGCAGCAAAAAGCTGAAAGACTTTCTGAGCTGAGAAAGGCCCCCGCTCACATGATGAGCGGGGGCCTCTGCCTTTTATCGAAACACCCGGTTGAAATCCCTGGGCATCTTGGCCTTGAAGGTGACCTGCTCCCCGGTGGCGGGGTGGGTGAAGGACAGCTCGTTGGCGTGGAGGCACAAACGCCCGATGGGGTTGGTGCGGGCCCCATACTGCTTGTCCCCGGCCACGGGATGGCCCATCTCCTTCATATGCACCCGGATCTGGTTTTTCCGCCCGGTCTCAATGCTGATATCCAGCAGGGCGTACCCGCCCCCGGCCTTCTTCACCTCATAGCTGGTGACGGCCTCCTTGGCGCCCTTTCCCGGCGCGCCGGAGAAGCTGAGGTGGGTGTCCGTCTCCACCAGATAGGAGCGGATGGTGTCCCGGTCCGGCTTGGGCGTGCCCTCCACCACCGCCAGGTAGCCCCGGCGGGTGACCATGTCGTTCCAGCGGGCCTGAAACAGCTCCTTGGTCTCCGGGTCCCGGGCAAACATCAGCACCCCCGAGGTGTCCCGGTCCAGCCGGTGAATCACAAAAATACGCTCGTCCACCCGGCGGGCCTTCACGTAGTCGGTGACCATGTGGTAGGCGGTGCGCACCTTCTCCTTGTCATTGGCCACGCTGAGCAGCTTGGCGGGCTTGTTCACCACAATGAGGTGCTCGTCCTCATAGAGGATGGGAAAGGGCAGGGCGACCGCCCGGGGGGCGGAGGAGGGGAGTACGGCCACCTGCTGGCCGGGGGCCAGGGGAGCGTCAAACTGGGAGACGGGGACCCCGTCCACCGCCACCAGCCGCCGGGACAGCAGGGATTTCACGTTGTTGCGGCTCTTGCCCTTCACGCTGGAGAGCAGGAAAGGGAGAAGGGTGGTGGGTTCGTCCACCGTATAGACGGGGGGGCGGGCTTCCCGGCGCCTGTTCTGATATTCCATCTTCGTCACCTGATTTCATGATTTGTCCACATTGTACCACAGCCGGGGAGAAAAGTCCACGAAATTCCGGTGGACAGGCAAGCGGGGCAGGTCTGTCTCATAAGATTGCCAGAGGTGATGCATCGTGGGAGAAAAAGAGGGGCTGCTGCTCCGGGCGTCAAAGCTGTTCGACCTGCCCGCCGACGCGCTGGCGGGGGCGCCCCGGGTGGAGATCATCGGGGACGGCGAGCTGCGCATGGGGCCCCACCGGGGCATCCTGGCCTATGGGCCGGAGGAAATCCACATTTCCGGCGGCAGCCTGGTGGTGGTGGTGCGGGGCGGGGGGCTGGAGCTGCGGGCCATGACCCCGGAGGAACTGCTCATTACGGGGACCATCACCGCAGTGGAATTCATGAGGTGAGGCGATGAAATGGCTCATCAACCTGATACGAGGCTATGCGGAGCTCCATGTCACCGGGGCGTTTCCCGAGCGGCTTCTGAATCTGTGCGCCCAGAACCGGCTCCAGTTCTGGAAGCTGTGCTGGCTGGATGAGACCAGCTTTACCTTCCGCGTGGCCCTCCGGGACCGAAAGCGGCTGGACGAGCTGGCCCGGCGGTCCATGTGCGAGGTGCGGGAAACGGGCCGCCGGGGGGCGGCCGCGGTGGCGGAGCGCATCGTGGAGCGCCGCTGGGGGTTTGTGGCGGGGCTGGCGTTTTGCTTTTTGGCGGTGAGCTTCCTGTCCAAATTTCTGCTGGTCGTTGAGGTGACGGGCAACGAAACCGTCCCCACCGCCGTGATCCTGTCCCAGCTCCACCGGGTGGGGGTGCGGCCCGGGGCCTACGGCCCCGCCATCCGGGAGATGGAGGCGGCCAACGACGCTTTGCGGGGGCTGCCGGAGCTGAGCTACCTGGCCGTCAATATCTACGGCACCCGGGCGGAGGTGGTGGTCCACGAGGCGGAGAAAAAGCCGAAGCTGCTGGATGAAAACACACCCGCCGATGTGGTGGCCAGGACGGACGGCATCATTGAGGACATCCAGGCGGAGGCGGGACGCCCTCTGTTTCAGGACGGGGACGTGGTGGCCAAGGGGGAGGTGCTCATCACCGGCGACCTGGATTTGAAGGAGCCGGAGTACGGCACGGTGGATCTGGGCCGTCTCATCGTCCATGCCGCCGGGGCGGTGACCGCCCGGACCTGGCGGGTTTTGGAGGAGACGGCTCCCCTGACTGCCTGGGGAAAGGTGTATACCGGGGAGGAGCACACAGAATACGGCATAAAAATTTTATGGTTTGATCTGGATTTTTTACAAAACAGTAGCATTTCTGGTGGAAGATATGATAAAATAACCGAGACCAAACAGCTCTCCCTCTTTGGCCGCGCAATTCCCGTGTGGCTGACCACCACCGTCCTGCGCGCCTACGAGCTGGAGGAGCGGCCGGTGGACCGGGAAGAGGCCGCCCTGCGGCTGGAGCAGGTCCTGTCCGCCCGGCTGGAGGAGCTGATGGAGGCGGGCCGGGGGGAGGCGCTCCGGGCCGACTTTGTGACCAAGGAGGAGGACGGGCGGCTCACCGTGACGCTGCTGGCGGAGTGCCGGGAGGAGATCGGGCGCACCGTGAAGCGGGAGGGGGAAGTGGGCCGCGTGTATGCCGGAAGCGGTGAGCCGTGGTGAGCAGGTCAGAAAAAGCAAACAAATGTTTCACGTGAAACATTCATACAAAGGAGAATCCAATGACAGAACAGAGCATCAGCATCGAGCGGATGGAGGAGGCCGTCAACCTGT
>CAJUEG010000098.1 GCA_910584835.1 uncultured Oscillospiraceae bacterium
CCTCGTGTTTCTCAATGAGCCTCTGTGCAGTTTGACACTGAAGAAACTGGATTCTGTGACCGGAAAACCGATCCCCAATACAGAATTTACCGTGAAGGACGGAAACGGCAATGTGCTGGGCCGCTATACCACTGGCAAGGACGGCACTGTGACCGTGTCCGGGCTCGTTCCCGGCAGCACGGTGGTTGTGTCTGAAAGCAAAGTCCCCAGCGGCTATGTCCTCAACACCACCCCCCAGACCATCATCGTTAAGAATGGCAGCAATACGCTGAGCATTGGTGGTACCGGAACAGTCGGCGGGAACAACGGCGGCACCGGTGTTGACGGCGGTACCGGTGACGGAAATGATCTGGTCTTTGAAAACGATCCTAAGACCCGCCTTGTTATTGAGAAGTACATCACTGGCACCACCACTCCGCTGCAGGGGGTGACTTTCTTGGTTACGGAATCCAATGGCCAGGTGGTAGGCAGCTCTAACGGCGAGTTTGTGACCGATGAAAATGGCCGCATTGTGATTGAGGGGTTGGAGCCTGGCGTCACCATTATCGCCAAGGAAATCAGGACATTGGAGGGCTACGTCCTCGACACCACACCCAAATCCATCAAAATTGAAGTCGGAGACGCACAGACCCTGCGCTTCTTCAACGCAAAGCAGGGAACCATCGTAATCCGCAAGCTGGACAAGCAGACGAACGAGCCGCTGGCCGGTGTGGAGTTCCAAATTACCTACTCGGACGGCAGCTATCTGGACGACGACTACGGCCATCTGTCCAGCAAGGGCCTATACAAAACCGATGCTAACGGGGAGATTCGCATTTCGGGTGTGGTTGGCACGCTGGTAATCACAGAAACCAAGCCCCTGTCCGGTTATGTGATGGACGAGGGTACTAAGACGCAGACCGTGTGCGTTAACGCCACCGATACGCAGACCATCACCGTGTATAACACAAGAATCGGGGGCCTCACCATCATCAAAAAGGACGAGGAGACCGGAGCGCGTATCAAGGGCGTCGAGTTTGAAGTCCGCAAGCTGAATGGGGAGATCATTGGTACCTACACCACTGATGCCAGGGGCGTCATCAGTCTGCCCCAGGCCGAGAAGGGATGGTATCAGGTGGTGGAAATCAAAGCCGCCAAGGGCTATAAATTAGATGATACACCCTACCAAATCGAGGTGAAGGACGGCGGCACCGCCACCCTGGAGATTACCAACCGGCAGAGCGGCAGTGCCCTGATCCACAAGATCGACAGTGTGACTGGTAAGGGGATTTATGGAGTTAAGTTCCTTCTCTCCGATGCAAAAGGCAACCCCGTGGGCACTTACGAGAGCGATAATGAGGGGTATGTCTATATCGACAAGGAACTGGCGGACGGCAGGTATACCATCCGGGAAATCGAGTGTGCGGAGGGCTATATTCTGGATACTCAGCCCAAAACCGTCTATGTGGAATATGGCGGATGTACCACCATCACTTGGAAGAACACCGCCATCACCGGCCAGATCCAGGTCTGGAAGAAATCCGCAGATGACAACGCCATCAACGGCTTCCCCGCCGGCACTCCTCTGGAGGGTGCTGTTTTCGAGATCTACGATAAAGCAAATCGGCTGGTGGACACCATCAAGAGCGACCGCCGGGGGTTGGCGGTATCCAAACAGCTTCCCTTGGGTCGCTATACCCTGAAAGAGGTGACCAGCCCCGCCTATTACAGCCCTGCCAGCGAGACTGTTACCGTCTACCTGGAGCATGAAGGCCAAATCGTGCAGATAGAGGTCTTGAACAAGAGCGTCTACACCCATGTGTCCGTGAGAAAGAGCGGCTATACCCAAGTGGTTCCTGGCCAGTCCATTCGGTACACGTTCAAGGAGATTGGCAACAACTCCACGGTGCCCCTGGATAACTTCTTCTGGCGCGACACACTGCCCACAGATGCGGTTCGGCTGGACAAGATCATCACCGGCACCTGGTCGGCCAAGCTCACCTATAAGGCCGTTTTCCGCACCAACGTCAACGGGGAATATCGCACACTGGCAGACAACCTGGACACCCAGCGCAGCTATACCTTGGATGCCTCGCCTGCCGCACTTGGGCTGGCCAGCAACGAGTATGTCACTGAGGTGATGTTCCTTTTCGGCCGGGTACCTGCGGGCTTCAAGCAGATGCAGACCCCGTATATCTATTGCAATGTGCTCTCCAGCGTCACCCACGAGTACCGGTTTGCCAACAAGACCGATGTGGGCGGTACATGGCAGGGCCAGTGGATCATGGCCAATGACCGGTGGGTAACCATCGTCTACCGGGGCGGCCCCACACCCACCCTGCCCAGAACGGGCTATTGATGTTCCAAAACACGCACGCTCGGGGGCGGCGGCTGTAAAGCTGCCGCCCTCAGACCATGAGGTGATATTCAATGTTAGATTGGATTTTTGAAGGCGCAGCAAATTGGGTGGCCAGCATCATGACCCAGATCATGGACGCCATCTCCGGCCTTTTCCTGGAGGCGCTGGGCACAGATATGACGGCGATGGAGGAGTATTTCCCCTTTGCCGTCAGCGCCTACACAGTGGTCCAGTACATGGCTTGGGCACTGCTGTTCCTGGTCGTGGCTTGGCAGTTGTTCCGGGCTTTTGGCGGGCCGCTCACCGAGGCGGAGAATCCCCTGCATCTTCTGGCCCGGGGCGGGATCTTCGCCATCCTGATCACTTACGCCAAGCCCATTTTCAGCCTGCTGCTGAATATTGCCCGCGCACCCTACACTGCTCTGATGGATACGTCCATGGCACCGAGCAATTTTACGTTTGCCGGTATCCAGCAGGTACTGAGCAATGGACTGACCACCATCGTATCGGTAGCCACCGTTGTGGGCCTTATTCTGCTGATTATCCTGATGATCGCCCTGGCCTGGAACTACTTCAAGCTCCTGCTGGAAACGGTGGAGCGGTATGTGCTGGTGGGCGTCCTCTGCTATACATCGCCGCTGGCCTACGCTATGGGCGCGTCCAAGGCGACCTCGCGGGTCTTCCAGTCCTGGTGCCGGATGGTGGGCTCCCAGTTGTTGCTACTGGTTCTTAACGTCTGGTTCCTGCGGGCCTTCGACTCCTCCGTGGGTCAGTTTATCGCCAACGGCGGTGCGCTGACCAGTGGGCAGGGCAGTATCTTCCTTTGGCTGTTCTGTGCGCTGGCGCTGCTGAAGATTGCCCAAAAATGTGACAGCTACCTGGCCGCACTGGGCCTTTCCGTTGCACAGACCGGCAGCAGCATGGGCATTGAGATGATGATGGCAGCCCGGGTCCTCACCGGTTTTTCCAAGGGCGGCGGGAGTGCGGCGTCCATGTTCGGCGGTGCGGGGAAAACCGGCGCCGCTGCGGGCGGCGCTGCCAGCACAGCGGCAGGCGGCGCAACAGGCGGCATCCTCTCAGGATTTGCCAGCCGGTATAAGCCCAACAGCTTTGTCCGTGACGCAGTGGTTGATGGAGGCTCCCGCATGGGAACAGGCGGCAGCGTGGGCTTTGTGGGCCGCGCCTTTGGCGGTATGGCCGCACGCAATGGCGCGACCCTCACCGCAGAGTCTGTATCCTCAGTGGCCAGCCGCCCACCCAAGGTCTCCGGTACCATCGCCGGCGACATCGCGGATCGCAGCCTGCCCAACTATATGCCGCAGATGGCCAGCGGGGCGGCAGGCAATATGAAGTATACCGATACGCAGATCACCGGCGGCCATATCAGCACCAAGGCTGTGGGGCCGGACGGGAAACAGGCCAATGTGGAGCTGTTCAGTGCCGCTCAGTATGATAGGCCGGACAGCCCGCATAAGCAGATCCAGGCTGCGGACGGGAGCCAGTGGTATCAAGTGGCTTCCGGCGAGGGACGGGACGCATTTTACGCCGCCCCCAACTTCACCGGCGACTCCTCCGAAGCGCCCCAGGTATCTGAAGCATTCCCCAGCGCCCCCCAGGATACGGTACTGCGCACGGTGGACGAAGGCACCATGGAAGCCAGCTACCCAGACGGCAGCAATGCCTTGTGGTACAGCAGCGCCTTCTATCAGGAGCCGGATGCGCCCCATGAGGTTATCCAAGGTTCCGACGGCCTGAGCTGGTACGCCATGACGCCCCATGCTGCACCGCCACAGTTTGACTCTGGTACTGGTCCCGCACCGCAATTTGATGCCGGAGCGGGTGCTGCGCCTCAGCCTGGCGTTGGGCCGGGTGCAGCGTCCTCGCTTGACGGCGGGGAAGGTGTGCCGCCCCCGTCTGGTGCCGGGGTGAACACTTCTGCTCCGCTTGGCGTTGGAGCAGCCCCAGTACCGCAGCCTGAAGCAGGCGGCGGTGCTGGCACATTGGGACACGCTCCATCCGGCACAGGCACTTACGGATTCTCTGCGGATGTGCCAGCTGGTCCCGGCAGTGCTGCCGCATATAACCAAGCGCTCTTTGGGCAGTTTATGCCCGGCTTTACCCAGGAGGTCACAACCGTGGACAGTTCCCGCACCTGTGACGGTGTGCTGGAGGTGCGCCACGCGGATGGGTCTGGGACCGCGTTCTATGACCGCACCAGATACCAGCCGCCCAGGGGCGACTACCATGTCTATGAGGACAGCGGCGGCGGGCAGTGGTATGCGATCCCTGGCGTTGCGTCTGTGGAGCGCAAACCCGTCTATCAGGACGGCAAGCCTGTATATGACGGAGATATTCTGCGGACTGTCAATGTGGAGTCCGTACGCTACGCTTCCACGCCCACACAGTTTGCGCCTACCCCCAAGCGGCGGCCGGTCAGCGACCATAAACCGCCAAAACGCAAAACCTGACCGATGGCCCGCACAATCTGACCGGTGTGCGGGCCGTCCCATATTCCATAGGAGGTGGTTCCATGTCTGATGAACAGCAGCGCTTTGGCGATGGCCAGGACGATTATCTGAAAGGCGCACAGAAGGCGGCGGAGGCCGCCAAAAAAGCGGGTGCGGCCTCGGCAAAATCCGCAGGATCCGCTGCCGCCGGGGAGGCGACCGCCAATGCCGCTGCTGCGGTAACCAAAGCAGGAGTCACAGGCGGGAAGGCAGCCGCCGAGATTGCGGCGGGTACAGCCGCAGGCGGTCCCTGGGGTGCAATTTTGTCGGCGGCCTGGTTCTTGCGGCACACCTTGTTTAAGGTGCTGATCTTTATCTGTCTGTTCCTGCTCTTTATCATTGTGGGCATCGTATCGCTGCCCTCCATAGTTGTCAACAATCTCTTTCACACTGACCCCTCTACCGTTGACATCAATGCCCCCACAAGTATAACTGCCAGTTTTGACGATGTATCCGGCGTGGTTTCCGACTGCATTCAGAACGGCTATGATATGGCTCTGGCACAAGTGGAACAGATCATCGCCCAGGGTGGGTACGACCGTGAGCTGTCCATGGAGGCGCTGATCAACAACGGGCTGATCTCTGCCGACTACGATACCTGCTATACCCTGGCGGCCTACTCAGCCTCCATGCAGCAACGCGGTACCACCAAGGCGGACATGAAGGCCAAGCTGGATGCTGTTGCCGGGCAAATGTTCGCAGTTACCTATGAAGTGAAAGAAACCACAAAAACGGTGGTGCCGGAAGTCCAAGAAGGTGAGGAACTGGGAGCACCCGAGACGGTTACGGTCCAGTATGTGGTCTGCACCATCCACCCATTTGACCAATCTGTGATCTTGACCGCGTTTGGCATCGACACCTCCGCCCAGTATGACCAGTTCAATCTGACATACGGCGAGGCCATCACCAACATGTCCAACGCCTTGAAGATGACCATGTACGGGTCCCTGACCAGCGGCACAGTGCCGCCGATCACCGATGCTGAGCTGAATGCCTACCTGAACAGTCTCACATGCAGCGGCACCCGGAAGGAATTGATGCGGGCGGCCCTGTCCCTGGTAGGCCGTGTCCCGTATTTCTGGGGCGGCAAGAGCGCACCAGGCTGGAACGAGGCGTGGAACACGCCCCGGCTGGTGACCTCAGCGGGTTCCAGCAGCACCGGCACCATACGGCCCTACGGGCTTGACTGCTCCGGATTCACGGACTGGGTCTATAAAACGGCTCTGGGCATCAGCCTGCTAGATGGCTCCTGGAGCCAGTGGGATACTACCTACGCCATTACCGAAGCGGAACTGCTGCCCGGCGACATTGGCTTTATGGCAGCGCCGGGAACAGTGCCTGTCAATCATGTATTGCTCTACGCTGGCCGCAGCGCCGATGGCAAGCAGATGTGGGTCCACTGCTCCAGCAGTGCGGGCGGTGTGGCGCTCAACTCGCCGACCTATGTGACCCAGTTCCGCCGCAGGAAGGATATCGACCTGGAGGCAGACTTCACGCCTGCTCCCATAGAACAAGGAGTCAACGATGGCTGACGACAGAGAATACAGCAATATCTACACGATACCGCCCAACTACACTGACTCCGGCAAGCTGATGGGCGGGATGCTGGAGACCCGCAACACGGTAGAGGCCAGCATCCTGCTGGCCCTGGTGGGATACCCGGAGCTGATGTGGCTCCACCTGCCAGTGACGGCCAAGGTGGTGGTCATGACCATAACCCTGCTGCCGCTGGGCGTCTTTGCCCTGATGGGCCTGGGCGGCGACTCGCTGCTCCAGTACGTCTCCCACATGGTCATGTTTCTGGTGCGCCGGCGGCAGCTTCACTATAGGAGGATTGGATACCACTATGACACGAACACGCACAAAGGCAGCCCCCCGAAAAAGAGGACGGGCAAGCCCCCCGCCAAAAGAAAAGCTGGAGTTCGTTCAGGACTTCATTCCGATCAAAGAGCTCAAAAACGGCATCGTCGAAACCACTGATGGCCGGTTTATCAAGATCCTGGAGATTGAGCCCATCAACTTCCTGCTCCGTTCCGACGAGGAGCAGTGGGGGATCATCTCCACCTTCG
Organism: uncultured Oscillospiraceae bacterium; assembly: GCA_910584835.1. Taxonomy (GTDB): domain Bacteria; phylum Bacillota; class Clostridia; order Oscillospirales; family Oscillospiraceae; genus Enterenecus. The sequence continues at coordinate 6,915 of CAJUEG010000098.1, forward strand.
CCAGCTGGCTGAAAATATCCCCCATGCGACTGCAATTCAAATCCGTGACCCGGAAGGCGGACTCCGACCAGTATGTAGCAGGCCTCCAGGCGGATCTGGAACAGGAAACGGTGGAGGCCTGCCGCCGCCTGGGAGAAGGCACCATCCAGTTCATCCGGGAAGAGGGCAGCCGCGAGGCGCTGTCCCGCCGGTTCTTTCTGATCTTCCAGTACGAGGCCCCCAACGGGCGGCGGCAGATGGATCCCGACTATGGCGAGATTTATTCCGCCCTCCAGGTGGTGACCCAGAACGCCCGTACCTATTTCGCCCAGTGTGGCAACAGCATCGTGCAACCCAAGGACGAAGACGCGTTCACAGCTGAGGTGCTGTATATGTACTTCAACCGCCGCTCCTGTGTGGATGACCCGTTCCAAAACCGGCTTAACCGGGTGGTGGTGGACGCCATGGCCGCCAGGAAGCGTGTGGTGGGTATCGATCCAGTCCCCCATATCCGGGCCTCCAATTTCATTGCACCACGGGGCCTTGACCTGACCCATCCCGGCTACCTGGTCATGGACGGCATCTACTATACCTACCTGTATGTTCGGAAGAACGGGTTCCCTCAGACGGTCCGAGGCGGTTGGATGTCGGCTTTGATCAACGCCGGTGAGGGTGTGGATGTGGACCTGCACCTGCGCCGGGAGATTCGGGGCAAGACCATTGACCGGGTTGCCCAGCGTATCCGGCTCAACCGCACCAAACTGCGGGAATTACAGGATACCTCTACCGACTACGAGGAGCTGGCGGGATCCATCCAAGCTGGCTACTACATCAAACAGGGTCTGTCCAGCCGGAACGAGGACCTGTTCTACATGTCAGTGTTCATCACCGTGTCCGCTGCCGGCTATGAGGAGCTGCAGTGGCGCAAGCAGCAGATGACCGACCTGATGAAGTCCATGGACATCCAGGTGTCGGACTGCATGTTTCAACAGGAGGCCGCCCTGCGCTCCACCATGCCGTTCCTCAGCATAGACGCCAGTCTGGAGCGCAAATCCAAGCGCAATGTTTTGACCAGCGGGGCCGCCTCCACCTATATGTTCACCAGCTTCGAGCTGTCCGACGATAACGGTATCCTGCTGGGCCTCAACCGGCACAACAACTCCCTGTGCATCGTTGACCCGTTCAATACGAAGGTCAACAAGAACGCCAACTTCACCATCTGCGGCACCTCCGGGGCGGGCAAGACCTACACCATGCAGGTCATGGCCCTGCGGATGCGGATGCGAGGCATCCAGTGCTTTATCTTGGCACCTTTGAAGGGGCACGAGTTCAAACGGGCCTGCCACAAAGTGGGCGGCGCCTATATCAAGCTGGCTCCCGGCTCTACCGCCTGTATCAACGTCATGGAGATCCGCCCCACCATCACCCCGGAGATGGAGTTGATCGACGAGCTGGATTACAGCGACATTGACTCCATGCTGGCCCGGAAGGTGCAGCAGCTGATGATCTTTTTCTCCCTGCTGATCCCTGATATGAACAATGAGGAGGAGCAGATGCTGGACGAGGCGCTAATTAAGACCTATACCCAGTTCGGCATTACCCACGACAATGCCTCTCTCTACA
>CAJUEG010000099.1:0-5514 GCA_910584835.1 uncultured Oscillospiraceae bacterium
TCCCATCCGTAGAGCTCTCCGATGACCTCCTCCAGACTGTCCGCCTTGGCCTCCAAGTCGGAAAAGGCCATTTTGAACTCCCAGACCTCATCCTCATTCCCGTCCAAGGCGTTGAGCAATGTGTCGTCATCCTGGTCGGTAAACCAATGGATATCCGCACAGGCTTCCCGGATGTCCCATAATTCTAAGCGTATCGCATGATATCCCAGCGATGCCAGCGCGGGCCGCTTATACCGCAGATTGCGGGTACGGCGGGCTTTTGAACCGTCCATGAACATTCCCCCTATTACAAGTGGAGCTTGGCCGGGGCGTGGCGCGTGCCATGTTGTACAGCCTCCAAGCTCAGGTGTGGATTCCATAGTACGCCTTACTCATATCCTCCTGCCCGTGGAGAATCAGCCCGCCGCACAGGCAGGATTTCTCTCCCCGGAACTCCCGGAAGAAGAAGGAGTACGGGGTGAAGTCGTTGTACAGATGAATTTCATCGGCGTCGGGCCAGTCGAAGTTGGTCATGAGGGCCTTGCCCAGCTTGTGCCGGACCTGCGCGTTGCCGATGGCGGCGCGGAGATTGGCCTGGTTGCCGTCGAACACCAGCCTGGGGCGGCGGGATACGTCCAGGGAAATGGCCTTGAAGTCCTTGAGGCCGTCCGGCTGGCGGCAGGTTTCCAGGAACGCCCGGAACGCGGACCAGCGCAGGTGAATGGTCTGCTCCACGCCCTCCACGCGGTCGAAGCCGCGCCCGGTGAGCCAGGTGAACTCGAACGTGATCCGGTCGCGGCGCTTGTCCAGCCAGAGCCGCGCGAAGGAGTGGATATCATTGGTGATGATGCAGCCGTCGCGCTGGAGGCGGTCAAGCTCGTCATAAGTGACATAGAACCGCTGAGGCGACTTCATGTGTGCGCTGACGGTGCGGAACTGGATGGTGTTCTCGTCGGCGTGGGCGCGGAGCATGATTCTGTTGGTCATGTCTGTCAGCTTCCTTTCCTTTGATTGCTGGCGTCCGGTTTCCGGCGCTTTCGTGCCAGTGCCTCCAGTCCGTCCAGGCCGGTGTCGTCGCCGGAGCTGTCCCTGGCGCGGCGCTTCAGGCATTGCTCCATGGCCTTGTCGTAGTCGTAGCCGATGGCGGCGGCGTACTTCCCGGCGATTTTCCGGCAGCGGGCGGCGTGGAGCTCGTAGACGGCGGCATGATAGCCCGTCAGGCCCCATTCACGGATTACGCTCTCCAACATATTGGCGTAGTCCCGCAGGGCGTTGACAACGGCGTACAGATCGCCGTAGCAGGTACGAAGCTCCCTGTCCCCGCTGGGGCGGCCGGACCGGCCTGCGTCGGTGAAGCGCAGGATGGCCCCCTGTTCCATGCCGTCAATCTCGGTCAGCTCCACCGTGGCGGTGGCCGCCGGCTCGAACCTGGCGGCGGGGAGGGGAGCGTCCTGGGGATTCCTGCTCACTCGTCCTCCACCTCCTTGAAGCATCCGTCGCTGCTGTGGTCCCATTCGATGGTCCCGTCCACGTACTGGATGACGCCCTTGGCTGTGAACGTCCAGCCGCTCTTGACGTTCTGGAACAAGGCGGTGGTACTGCTGGAGCAGCCCGCCGCGTTGAAGTACTGGGTCCCATGATCCGTCACTAGGGCGCGGCAGAGGTATCTCCCGCCGCCCCGGTTGACGTAGACCTGCCCGACGGTGGGCGTGAGGGGCTGGCCCTTGTCGATATTCCAGATTTTGTCGTTGGTTCCGTCCGGGTTGAATACGGCCTTCCGGGTCCCTCCGCCCCTGACATGCGCCATGACGGTGACGGGTTTGCCGGTTTCCGCGGCAAGGCGCGCGGCGGCGATGACGGCCTGGTGCAATAGGTTGGAGCCGCCGGCGAACCTGCCGTCCTGCTTGAGCGTGAAATGCGTAAAATCCATAGCCTGAATCCTCCATTTCTTGATTTTTAGGCGCGAAAAAAGCGGGAGGCGTGTTCCATCCTCCCGCTTGGGTACGGCCTGTATGTGATTAGAACGGCAGATCGCCGCTGCCTTCCAGGTCATCCGCGTCGTAGCCGCCGCCAGCCGGTACGCCGGCGGGGGCCGGAGCAGCCTGGTTCTGGGGCTTGCTGTCCCCAAAGTAGACGCTGTTGGCAAGGATCTCGGCGCTGCGGCGCTTGCTCCCTTCCCGATCGGTCCATTCTCTTAGCTGGAAACGACCGGCCACCAGAGCTGCGCGGCCCTTGGTGAAATACTTGCTGACGAACTCGGCAGTGTTGCGCCAGGCCACGACGTCGATAAAATCCGTGGCCTTGTCGCCGTTGGCGTCCTTGTAGTCCCGGTCGCAGGCGATAGTGAAAGACGTGACGGGGATGCCGGACTGGGTGTGGCGGAGCTCCGGGTCGCGCACGAGGCGGCCCATGGTGACGATGTGGTTCAACATGGCTATTCCCTCCGTTTAGTCGTAATTCAAGATTCTTCGAGATTTTCCATCTGATACTGGGCATTGAGCTGGCTCAATGCCTCAATGGTGTTGACTAGCAACGCGAGCGCGTTCATTTCACTTTTCTGCGGGGCTTCTCCCGGTTCGTCCGGGTAACGCCACAGCTCGCTGATGAACGTCATGGTGTCGAGCATACGCTTGTACTCCGCGTCCGGCACGTGGTCGTACGCCCCGCTTTTTACGGCATCGGCGAAGGGTATGACGGGGTTGCGTATCTTCAGCAGGGAAAGGGCCTGCTTCATCGAGGCCACGTCCTCGGTGCCGTCCAGGCCCTCGAAGCGGACGTTTGCGAGCCCCTGGCGCTGGTCAAAATCAAAAATCAGCTCCATATGTCGTCCTCCCCTCAGAACTCGAAGCTGCGCCGCCGGCAGTCGTCGAAGATGGCGTCGTCCACCAGCTGTCGGATCTGGTTCTCCATGCCCCGGACGCCCAGCCCCGTCCGGCAGGCCAGCTCGGCCAGCTCCTGCCGCTTCTGGGGCGTGAGCCGTATCTCCGCCTTATAGTGCTCCCCGATACGGGCCAGGAAGCTGTAGGAGTTGTCCAGCATAGAGCGGTAGTCATCCATGGTCATGGGCTCCAGGTGGACAAGCCGCTGGATACGGCCAAGGAACTCCGGCATGACGCCGAAGTCGATGAGGTCCTGTTCTCCCAAGGGCCGGACGTAGGGCTGTACGGGCTTGGGGGCCGCGCCGAAGCCGATGCGACTGCCGGCGTCCTTCTCCGCTGCGTCATGGGCCTTGCTGGAGAACGCGCCGCACAGCACGAAGCTGATCTTGGACGTGTCTATGGAGTGGATGACGGAATTGATTTTCACATCCACGCGGGCGCCCTCCAGCATCGTCAGGCCCTCCGACTGGATGCTGTCGCTGACGTTCCCGCCAGAGCCGATTTTGGGCATGAGCATCTTGTCCGCCTCATCCAGGACGAGGATGTTGTGATGCCCGTTGCGAAAGATAGCGGATTGAAGCAGGTTGGCCCACTTCTTATCCCCTTTCCAGCCGTCATTGGTGAGGTTGGAAACGTCCTCGATCACGATGCGGCCCGGGAAAATCTTTTGCAGGCAGCGCCAGATGTGGGTCTTGCCGCAGCCGCTGGGGCCGATGAACAGGGCGTTGGACTTGACGCCCCGCTGGAAAGCGTTGTAGACGATGACGGCGGCGGCTTTCTTCGCGGCGCCCTGCTTCCAGACCAGCCGGTCCAGGTAGCCGTAGATCGCCCTGGGTGTGTCGTACTGCTCCTGCTCCTGGGCGTCCTCTTCCGCCCAGGGGTTGACGTACTCCTTCCGGACGGCCTCCACCCGGTCGTCGTACCAGGGGTAGGGCTGGGCCGGGGACGAATCGGGGCGCTGGTCCTCCATTGCACATTCCTCCTGTTTGAGATATTGTTCGGAAAGCCCCGCCAGGTAGTCCCTGTTTTCCGGGCTGTCGTTGACCTTCAGGATCTCCGCGTACATGGCGTCGGGGTCGTAGTACGACACAAGGCATTTCACCCGCGTCTCCACGCGGGGGCTGCCGGGGCACAGGCGGATGTCCTCGGGGACTTTCGTGTCCGGGAAGCGTACCAGCGCATCCCGCTTGGAGACGATGCTCCAGCCGGTGATCCCCTGTTCCTCCAGGAAATGCCGGAGGGAACGCTCCACGAGGCCGGGGAAAAAGGTAACGGCCAGCTTGTCGCCGCAGGGGACGGATCGGAAGTCGAATGTCATAGCGGTATTCCTCCTTATTCTTTGTGGCGGCGGCCGCGTCTGCCCGGTTTTGGGCATAAAAAACCAACATACCAAGGTCAAATGGGCAGACTGGCAGCCTTAGCCACATTCAAAAAAACCTTGATATGCTGGTTGTAATTCTTATGAGATTGTTCCGGGCGTACCGGGGACAGGGCTTCATGGTAGCACATCCCACCCCGCCTGTCAACCCCCGTTTCTTCCCCCACTGTGAGCCGCGCCAGCGGCTTACAAAAGGGACATGCCGGAGTGGAACTGCCCCGCCTGCCGCCGCTCGTCGGCGTCCGGGGGCTCGTACTCGTACTTGTACGCCGGGCGGTCCGGGAAGCGCCGGACCATGTCCTCGACGAGAATCCGCACATGGGCGCGCATATAGTCCTCGCCGTCCGGCTGGTGCATCGTGATGCGCGCCAGCATGACGAGGGCGCTGCGGTCCACGTCAATCGGCCTGCCAAGCTCCTGCGACAGGCGCTCGGTTTCATCCAGCCCGACGCCGACCAACGCCATGAGCTTTTCTTTGTCCATCCTGTTGCCTCCTATGACTTACGAAATGGGATCGGCGTAATAGATGATGTTCATTACGCCGCCTCCGATATACAGATACTCAAGGTTGACCCGCGCACTGTCGTACCCCGTGCCGGCGGGTGTGCCGGAGCACCCCACTGGGAAGAGGGTGTACCGGTCGGAGCTGCTGAACCAGATGGTGATGGACCCGTCGGAGTTCTGAACGACGGAGGTGGGCGTCTGTCCATCGGTCTCTCCTCCGATTACCACCCCGTCGGTGTTCAGCGTAATGGAGCGGCCGCCGCTGTAATCGTCATAGGTGGGATAGGGCGTGTAGTTGCCCGCGTAGGCGGCCAGAAGGGACGCCGGTTCCTCCGGCTGCTGGGATTCGGCGGGGCCAGGGTCCACCGGGTCGGACTGGGCGGGCTGGGATTCCTCCGGGCCCGGCTCCGGGGGCTCGGGCCGCTCCGGCACGTCTTCCGGCTTGATAACGATGCTTGTCCCGTCCGGGCTGTAAGCGAGTACGGCCCTCGTGGTATATCTGTCCTGCGCGGCCTGGTATTCCTCGCGGGTGGCCGTGTCATAGCCCGAGCTGCCATTGGTGAGCCCGCGCTCGTCGTGGGGCTGTATGAAGTAGGCGGCATGGCCCTCGGACCAGTCGCGGCGCAGAGCGTCTACGGCGTCCCAGTCGTACTCGCCCGGGTTGGGGGCGTCGTCGCAGAACCGGCCAACGCCGTCCTTCTGGGCGACGGAACCGTAGTATGCCCTGTTATCCATGTGCTTGACCAACCCCTGGGATTCCTCACGGATGCACCC
>CAJUEG010000099.1:5614-8389 GCA_910584835.1 uncultured Oscillospiraceae bacterium
CCGGAGGAACGCTCCCCCAGCCCGTTTCGCCATGCCGGCAAAGGCAATATTTGATTCCAAACGGCACGAAATTACGCCTGGCAGGGGCGGCACTCCCGCGCCAGCAGCGCCAGCGCCCAATACATATAGTCGGCGCACTGGCCGCGCGGGTACAGATACCCGGCGGCGCACAGCGTATCCCAGGGCAGGCCGGAGATTCCGTGGGCGGCAAGCATATCCTTGTACTCCGGCGACAGCCTGCCGTGGCACGCCTGCCGCATGACATGGAAAGCGTCGTCCCCGCCGACCCCATGCCGCACGCACAGGTCGTACACGTCCTCCCGCGTCCCAATCAGGCGCTGGAAGCGGTCGGGTTGGCCCATGAGGCGCTCCGCCTGGAACCAGACCTCCGGGGCAAGGCACAGCCCCATGATCTTCACCAGGTCGGAGAAACTCTCCGGCTCCAGCTGGCGGGCAAGGTCCTGGAAGCCCTCCAGGTCGCCCAGCACGGGGATACCGGCCACATCGTCCCGATAGGCCCTGGCAATCAGGTTCCCGTCGGAGAGCAGGTCCCCGACAGTTAGGGCGCTCCCGGCCCGCCGCGCCTCCCATATACGGTCCATCAGGGCGTGCGGGCACAGCCTGATGGCGGGGTGCTCGCCGCTGGGGTCGTACCCTGGGAGAAGCTCGCCCAGGTACGCCGCCATGTCCTCCAGCAGCCCGCCCGCGACGTTCAGGGTAAATTGCGGTGTACGCGTCCCATCCAGGCCCAGGCAGCCCTCCCAGCGGAGCCCCAGCTCCATGGGATCGACGGCGGCGAGGCCCAGAAGGTGCGACAGGTACAGGTTGCCGGTGAGCCCCCGGAACCCAACGGGGCAGCCCCGGCTTTCGGAAAACTCCGCCAGCTTGGCGGCGACGGCCAGGAGCGTGCCATGGCCGTTGCCGAAGATATGCTGCTTCTCCGTAGTGATGCGCTCTTGGACATCTGCGGGGACCGCCCCGCCGTGCCGCTCGTTCGCGGCCGCGTCGATTTTGCTGTGCAGCTCCTGTTCCATCTGGCTGTCGCGGTATAAAGAAGTTGACATTGGTTTTTGTCCTCCTGTTCCAAATTTCGCCTATTTTCATTACTTATATCATACAGGATTTGTCCTAAGATCGCAAGGATCAAAGCTGGCAAATCATCCCATTCCCTTTGCTGGATTTACATACCTGTCGAAAGTCTACGATGGATTGGAAATTATTATGGCAATCCTGTACGGTGCATAATGATTAGCGGAATAGACATTGACTTTCCGCATACAATAGAGTACAATGAAAATATAAATGAATGTGAAGAAGGGGTGAAAAATATGGCATCGAGCGTATTACAGGTAAGGGTGGATGAAAGCCTTCGTGCGCAGGCGGCGGCAATTTACGAGGATTTGGGCATCGACCTCCAGACTGCGGTGAGAATTTTCTTGAAGCGGTCTGTGAGAGAGAAGGGCCTGCCGTTCGGCATGACCTTGGGCGAAGAAAAGGACGCAACCGTCGAGGCCGGTATCAGGGCCATTAGGGATATGAGGGAAGCCGCAGAGAAAGCCGACCTGTCCAACATGAGCCTTGATGAAATCAATGCTGAAATTATGGCATCGAGGTCTAAGCGCCACGCCGGTGGCGCGGGGAGGACGGCAGCTGCACAATGAGATATTTCGCTGTACTGGACACGAACGTACTGGTTTCGGCGCTGCTCAGCAAAAGCTCAGTTCCAGCAGAGATACTTGATGAAGCCGCTAACGGCAGTATTGTGCCGCTGTTTAACGATGAAATTCTTGCTGAGTATGAGGATGTGCTGCATCGGAAGAAATTTCCTTTTACAGCGCGGGAAGTCAGAGTTTTGATAGAGGCGATCAAGAGCCGGGGCGTTCATGTTGAGGCGGGTCCAGTTGACGCCGTCCTGCCTGATTTGGACGATGTGGTTTTTTATGCCGTCGTCATGGAAAAACGCAAGGATGAAGATGCTTACCTCGTAACAGGAAACCAGAAGCACTTCCCGAAGGAGCCTTTCATCGTAACGCCAAAGGAAATGTTAGATATTATCTTGGGAGCAGATGGGTGAAGTTAACGGGCATTTGCCTCCAAAGGCTTCAGCTTCAGCACCCCGTCCTTGATAACTTTTATACCGCTTTCATTTCCACCATTTTTTTAACCCATTCATCAAGGCCTTTTTCATAAACGACGATTCGGTTTCCGATGCAGAACGACGGGAAATCAGCCCGGTGGGTCCAGGTGTATGCCGTGCGGGTGCTGATACCCAAACGACGCGCCGCCTCCGCAACGCTGATACCAAGTTTTTCAGTCATTTTACAATGCTCCTTTCACCCGAGCTATTCGGTACGGGCCTTTTATAATTTAATCCCAATGGGTCGTCCCTACTGAAGATAGAAACTTTTTTGCCCTATTTATTTGAAGACCTCTACCCCAATCTACCCCTTAAAATACCCCTCACGCGATGCAGTTAGGTTGCACGGGATGCACATATTGCCGTGAAAAAGTTGTGGATTTGATGGGAAACGCCGTGGATTACATCAAATTACACGCATTGCAGATTGAGTGTCAAATTCAAATCTGGGTAGCAGCTCCAGTGAAACCCGTTGTCCCGCAAGGGATAGCGGGTTTTTGCTTTTTTGGGGGCGAAACTAGGAGAATGCAAAAGCTCATACAGAAACCCATACCAACAAAGTTTTAAGATTAGATTGTATTACCTATAAATGAGCAAATCTGAAAAATGACAAAAAAGAAGGCATAGCCTCAAGTGTT
>CAJUEG010000100.1 GCA_910584835.1 uncultured Oscillospiraceae bacterium
GGTCGTTGGTGAGCCGGGTGATGAGGGAGGAGGAGGAAAACCGGTCGATGTCCGCAAAGGAGAAGGACGCGATTTTTTCAAACTCCGCCTGGCGCAGGTTGGCGCCCAGCCCCTGGGCGGCAAAGGTGGCGCACCGGGCGGCGTATCCGCCCACCACCGTGGCGACGAGGGCCACCGCCACCATCAGCGCCCCGGACTGCCAGATCACCGTCATATTATTCCCCTCGATGCCCTGGTTGATGATCCGGGCCATGAGCAGGGGAAGGATCAGCTCGCAGGCCGTCTCCAGCACCACCAGCAGCGGGGAGGCCACGGCGTAGCCCCTATATCCCTTGAGATAGGACGCAAGGCGTTTCAGCAAAGGTCACACTTCCTTTCAAATAGGTCTTGGGGAGGCCCGGGCGGTGGGCCCAGGGGGTCGGGGGGCGGTTCCTGCCGCCTGTTCCCGCCGATCTGGTACAGGTTTTCCAGCATCCGGGAGAGCAGCTGATCCGCCAGCGCCCGCTCCTCGGGGGAAAAGCCGTGGTACATGTGCCCGTCCACCTGCCGGAAGGCGTCCATGCTCTGGGCGATGGCGTCCCGCCCCTTTTGGGTGATGGAGATGCGGTTGCGGCGGGTGTCCCGCTGGTCGGTGCGGCGCTCCACATAGCCCTGCCGCTCCAGCACCTTCAGCGACGCGGCCACCGTGGGCGGCGCGCTGTGGAGCTTGTCGGCCAGCTCCTTCTGGGTGGGGGCCCGGGCGGGATCGTCCGGGTAGGTGGACAGCTCCCACAAAAGCCGGGGAGAGCCCACATCCCTCACCCCCCGCCGGGCCAGCGCCGCCATACAGGCGTTGTGGTGGGCGCGCATGAGCTGCTGGAGCAAAAGGCCGGTTCGCTCGTCCATAAAACTCCCCTCCATAATCGTTCGCACACGAATGATTAGTGTGCGTACTATTTTACTCCGCCGGTTGGAAATGTCAAGGGGGAGGGCGTGAACAGTTTGTGAATTCCGCAGCGGGACCGGCAGGAGAATTTTTTAATTCCCCCTTGACAAGCCGCGGCTTTCCTGTTACAATCACCTTTGTTCATGCGAGTGTAGCTCATCTGGTAGAGCGCCACCTTGCCAAGGTGGAGGTAGCGAGTTCGAGCCTCGTCACTCGCTCCAAAAAAGCAAGGGCCGGTTACACCGGCCCTTGCTTTTTTGGAATCCGTGGGTGATTTCAATGCTCGGGCCGGCGAAGCCGCCCCTGCGCAATTCTCCGCCGCTGCGCGGCCGCGAATTTACGGCGCACTCGCGCCGCGGCCCAGAAGGGCCGTAGGCCGCGCCGCCGGAGCGGAAGCCGAAGCGGCGGCGTACCACCCGCGCCACAGGTATCTTGCCCAAGGGCTTGATATAAGAACCTGTATTCACAATCTCAATACGCCGTCTGGGCGGGCCTTTTTCCGCCATGCTTCGTTCAATTTTCTTGCCATACACACAAGTATGCCCGCGAAAATTTGCCTCGCCTGACGGAAAAATTCTTCGCCCATCCGGCATTTTCGGCTGTGAATACAGGTTCTAAATGACAAAGATAAAAACGCAACGCGCATCCTGTTGGGATGTGCCAGAGCCGGTAGGTAGCCCGGCCGTCTCGCCGCATCGGCGAGGTAAGTAACCTGCCCCTCCTGGGTTGTCCGTTCTTTGTCCATAACACATTTTCAGGAGGGATCGTTATGGACGAGGCGAGCGGAAAACTGACGGTATTTTTTGAGGAGCCTTTCTGGGTAGGCGTATTTGAGCGGTTTTCAAACGGCAGGCTGTCCGTGTGCAAGGTCACGTTCGGAGCGGAGCCGAAAGACTGCCAGGTGTGGGATTTTATCCTCAGACACTACCACGAGTTGACGTTCAGCCCGGCGATTGAAACCGAGGTGAGGCAGGCCGCAGACAATCCGAAGCGCAGACAGCGCAGGGCCGGAGAGCAGCTGCGCACGTCAGGGGTGGGCACAAAGTCGCAGCAGGCGCTGCAGATGCAGCGGGAGGCAGCGAAAACCCGGCGGAAGCAAAGCGGCAGAGAGCGGCAGGAGGCCGAAAAACAGCGCCGGTTTGAACTGAGGCAGCAAAAGCGAAAGGCGAGGCACAAAGGTCATTGACCGCGCACTTCCCCAAAACAGCAGAAAGAGGGCAGAACAGGCCAAACGGCCCGCTCTGCCCTCTTTGTTTTTTATTACATGGATTCCGGCGCGGACACGCCCAGCAGGTCCAGGGCATTGCGCAGGGTCACCTTCAGCGCCATCACCAGGCCCACCCGCTGGTTGGTCAGCTCCGGGTCGTCGGGGTTGTTCACCCGGGACACGTTGTAGTAGCTGTGGTACAGCTTGACCAGCGACAGGATATAGTCGGCGATGAGGTTGGGCTTGCGCACCTTGGCGGCCTTGGCCACGGTGGCGGGGAACTCGCCCATCATCTTGAGCAGCTGCAGCTCCTTCTCGTCGGTGAGCCGGTCATAGCTGTCCTCCCGGTGGAATTCCGGAATGTCCTTGTTCTTCAGGATGGAGCACATCCGGGAGTGGGCGTACTGGGCGTAGTACACGGGGTTGTCGTTGTCCTTGGCGGCGGCCTGCTTCATGTCAAAGTCCATCTGGGAGGAGATATCCTTGGACACGAAGAACCACCGGGCGGCGTCCACCCCCACGTCCTCGCACAGCTCCCGCAGGGTGATGGCGTTGCCGGTGCGCTTGGACATCTTGACCTCTACGCCGTTTTCCACCATGCGCACCATCTGAATGAGGTCCACCGACAGCGACCCCTTGGGATAGCCCAGGGCGGTGAGGGCGGCCTGCATCCGGGTGACGTAGGAGTGGTGGTCGGCGCCCCACAGGTTCACCATCACGGGGTAGCCCCGCTCCACCTTGTAGACGTGGTTGGCGATATCGGGGGTGAGGTAGGACAGGGTGCCGTCGCTCTTGCGCAGCACGCGGTCCTTCTCGTCGCCATAGTCCGTGGTCTTGAGCCACAGGGCCCCGTCCTTCTCGTAGATCAGGCCCATCTCGTCCATCCGCTTGAGGCAGGCATTGATCCGCTCCATGTTGTTCTCATAGAAGAAGGTCTCGTGGATCCAGGACTGCATATGCACCCGGTAGAGCTCCAGGTCCTTCTCGATCTTCTTCAGCTCCCGGGTCTTGCCCTCCAGCATGAAGTACTCCAGCCGCTCCTTGGGGTCGGCGTCCAGCCACTTGTCCCCGTCCTGCCGGGCGATGTCGATGGCGATCTGCTTCACGTCGTCGGCGTGGTAGCCGTTCTCGGGCAGGGGGTACTCCTTGCCGAAATGCTCAAAATACCGGGAGATCAGCGACTCGCCCAGCATAACGATCTGGTTGCCGGCATCGTTGACGTAGAATTCCCGCAGCACGTCATATCCGCTCTTTTCCAGCAGGCGGCAGATGGCGTCCCCCCAGGCCGCGCCCCGGGCGTGGCCGCAGTGCAGGTCGCCGGTGGGGTTGGCGGACACCCACTCCACCAGGATGTGGACGCCCTCGCCGGAGTTGTTTTTGCCGTAATCGTCCCCGGCGTTCAGGATCTGGTTGATGAGGGCGGCCAGGGCGCCGCTCTTCAGCTTGAAGTTAATGAAGCCGGGCTTGGCCACGGTGATGGACTCGGCCTCGGGCAGCAGCTCCTGGAGCTTGTCCACAATGGGCGCGGCAATGTCCATGGGACTCTTGTGCAGCGTCTTGGCCAGCCTCATGGCCGCGCCGGTGGCGTAATCGCCCAACTTGGGGTCACGGGGAACCTCCACCGTCAGCACGTCGGGACCCAGCTCCAGGCCGTAGACATCCTGAAATGCCCGGCTCACCGCGTCAAAAATTTTCTGCTCGAAATCGCTCATAAAGCGTTCGCCTCCGTATTCTTATTGTTCGGCCGCTTCGGCGGCCCGTTTTTCCACAATTCCCTTTTCACCCAGCAGCAGTTCCCGCAGGTCCCGGCACAGTGCCTGGGCGGACGCGCTGTCCTTGATGATGAGCAGAATGGTGTCGTTGCCGGCGATGGTGCCCACCAGGCCCTGCTCCTCCAGCTTGTCCGCGAAGGAGCCCACCGCGTGGGCCAGCCCCGGCATGGTCTTGATGACGATGATGTTTCCGGCCGCGTCGATGGACAGGGAGGCCAGCCGCGCGATATTCAGCAGCTTTCTGGCGTCGCTGCCCACGGCAGACGCGGGTTCCACCCCATAGCGGACGCCGCCGGGGCAGGGGAGCTTTACCAGGTTGAGCGCGTGAATGTCCCGGGACAGGGTGGCCTGGGTACACCGCACCCCCCGCGAGGCCAGCAGCTCCAGCAGCTGCTGCTGGGTGCCCACGTTCTGCCTGGAGATGAGTTCCAGGATCAGCTTCTGCCGGTCTGTTTTCATCGGTCCTTCCTCCCCGCTCCGATAAAAGTTTCCGCATTGGCCCTTCCTGTGGGCTTGCGGGTCGGAAAGGTCTTTTCAGTATACACCCTTCCGCCCCGCAATGCAATCATTTTTTTGCATGATTTTTGCATATTATGCCTTTTCTCCGTCTGTCCCGCGCTTTCCCATGCGGTCGGTCTCGCTGCCGTCCGCCTTTTGGAGGGTGATTCGATTGCGGAATTCCGTGGGGGTCATCCCCTTATACTTGGAAAAGTTCATGTTGAAGGTTTTGATGTTGTTGTATCCCACTTCAAAGGCCACGTCAATGACGTATTTTTCCGTGGAGGCCAGCAGCTCGCAGGCCCGGTTTATCCGCACGAAATTCAGCAGGGTTTCAAAGTTTTTCTCAGAGTAGTACAGCATCAGGCGGTTCATCTCCGGGATGGATACCCCAAAATGGGACGCAACCTGGCTGGCGGTAAGATTTTCCGCGGCGTAGTTCTTGTAAATATAGTCAGTGGCGGCAAAGGCCACATTTTTGTCGGTACGATTGAATTTTGTCTTGGATTTCTTATATATTTTGCGGTATTTCATGGGGGTGATGCCCACTTGGGCGCTGAAGTTTTTGGACAGGTGGGGGGCGTCCACAAAGCCTGTCAGCACGGCGATCTCGTCCAGGGTCAGGTCGGTATAGATCAGGTAGTCGGACACCTTTTCAATGCGGATGCCGGTGAGCAGCTTGGAAAAGGTGGTGCCGGTGAGGTCGGAGATGTTTTTGGACAGGGTGGATTCGGAGATGAAAAAGGCTCCCGCCACGCTGGACAGGGTGAGCTTTTCGGAGGAGTGGGCGTAGATGTAGCTGAGGATGGAGTTCTGAGTGGAGATATCCTTCTCATAATCCTTTTCCCCGCGCACCGCCATAATGTATCGGCGGTACATAATCATCAGCTCAATGATCTTGTTGGTGACATAGAGCTGCGCCATAGGACGGTCGGGCTGGCTCACCCGGGTGGACTCCACCCCGAGCTCCGCCTTGAGCTGCTCGGTGAGCCCGTCCATGTACTGTGCCTGAACCGAGTCCAGATATACCACCGGCTCCATGGACAGAAACTGGAGCAGCTCGGAGCTGTCCTCCTCGGAGCCGGGCACGCCCTTGAGTACGGAGTTGACATATTGGTAGTCGTAGACGATGCGCATGAATTGCAGCGTTTCCTCCACCGCCGTGATTTCAGAGATCTTCCAGGGGGTGATGGCGATAAGGGTATCGGGCTTTAGCTCGTACTCCACCCCGCCGATCTCAATAACGCCCTGTCCCCGCTTGAAGTAGAGGAACCGGGCGGCCTGGTGGATCAGGGGCTTGGTGGGAGACAGGATGGCCTCGTAGTCAAAGGAGCAGATGGCGGCCGGGTCCTTGGCGGCGGCCAGATTATCCTGCAGGGTCGCAGGTCTGTTCAAAACGATCACCTTCAGCCTTTCTGATGTGTGGCGCGCAGACGCAGGAAAGCCCGGCCGCACACGCAGGGCGCGTGCGGCCGGCTTTCCCGCTGAGAGGAGGTTCTATGCTGTCAACGCGAAACGGGCTGTCAGCTGAGGATCAGCATGGCGACGGTCAGCACCACGGCGGAGACCACCGCGATGACGGCCAGCAGCTTGCCGGCCCACTTCACCCAGGTCTCCCAGGGCACACGGGCCAGGGCCAGGCCGCCCATGATGAAGCCGCAGGTGGGGGTGAACAGGTTGACGAAGCCGTTGGCGGCCACGTTGATCATGATGGAGGTCTCCACGGACCAGCCCATGCCCGCCACGATGGGGGAGACGATGGGGGCGGACAGACTGGCCAGGCCGGAGGAGGACGGCACCAGGAAGCTCAGCCCCACGTGGAGCAGGTAGTCCAGGAAGCCGAAGATGGGGGCGGGCAGGCCGGAGGCGGACAGCGCGGTGACGGACGCCTCGACCAGCCAGGTGCCCAGGCCGGTGGTGGACATGATGACGGTAGTTGCACGGGCCAGGGCGATAACCAGGTTGACGGAGATCATGTCGGCAAAGCCGGCCACGATGCAGGGCATCATTTTGCTCTTGTCGTCCAGGCCGATGAGGCCGATGATGATGCCCATCAGCAGGAACCAGGTGGCGGCGTCGTCAAACCACCAGTCGCCGAAGGGATTGCCGGTGAGCAGGCCGGAGAAACCAAAGGCGTTATAGATGCCCTCGTTCAAGCTGCCCCAGGGGATGAAGCCCAGGATCATGACCACAAAGGACAGGGCAAAGACGACCAGGACGCCCTTCTGGCGGCCGGTGAGGCGCACGCCGGCGTCGATCTCGGTGGAGGTGCCGTAGGCGGCCTTGCACTCGCCGATCTGCTCGGCGGTGAGAATGGAGCCCTTGCCGTCCTTCACCTTCTTGGCGTAGGCGGTGACAAACAGGGCAGAAATGACGTAGGTGGCCAGCCAGAGGATGATGCCCTCCACGTAGACGATGCCCATGTTTACGTCAACGCCGCTGTCAACCGCCGCGGAGACAGCCGCGCCGGTGGCGAAGGGGTTGATGGTGGAGCCCAGCACGCCGGTGCCGGCGCCCAGCAGAACGGTGGCCGCGCCCACCATGGGGTCAAAGCCCGCGGCCATCATGGTGGCGGCCAGCAGGATGTAGAAGCCCACGGTCTCCTCGCCCATGCCGTAGGTGGTGCCGCCCACAGAGAACAGGAACATCAGGATCCAAACCAGCGCCAGTTCCTTGCCCTTCAGCTTTTTCACCAGAACCTGGATGCCGGTCTCCAGGGCGCCGGTGGCGTTCAGGATGGACAGGAAGGCGCCCAGGCAGAACACGAAGCCAATCACATCTCCGGCGTCATGCCAGCCGGCGATGGGGGCCATCAGAATGTCGCTGAGGGTGGCGCCCACAACCGCCATCTCCACGGCCTCGCCGGTCTCCTCGTCAAATCCGGTGTAGGTCTGGCCGCTGGCGATCCAGGTGACGATGGACACCACCAGCAGGACGGCCAGCAAAATGGCAAATGTGCTTATCGAGCGCCTTTTTTTCTTCTCTGCCATGACAATCTCTCCTTTTACGTTAGACGTTTCGTTTACCTAGCAGATATCACCTCAAACGCCGTCCGGGCGGGGGCAGAGCCCCCGCCGTTCCGGCACTTGTCAGTCAGTTGTCATGCGGGGTTATTACTTCTCGACCACCGTTCCCGTCTTGCCGTCCAGCGCCTCGGCGGCGCGGGCCAGGGAGGTGATGAGGGCGGTGCCGCCGTGGGTGTTGCTGGCGACGAACTCCATGCAGGACTGCACCTTGGGCAGCATGCTGCCGGGGGCGAACTGGCCCTGCTTGATATACTCCTCGGCCTCGGCCAGGGTCATGGAGGGCAGCTCCCGCTGGTCGGGCTTGTTGAAGTTGACGCACACGCGGTCCACCGCGGTGAGGATGATGAGCTGGTCGGCCTTCACGTCCCGGGCCAGCAGGGAGCTGGCGCGGTCCTTGTCGATGACGGCGGCCACGCCCTTCAGGCCGGTGCCGGTCTCCACGACGGGGATGCCGCCGCCGCCCACGGTGATGACGATGACACCGGCGGAGACCAGCTGCTCCACAGTCTCAATCTCCACGATGCGCTTGGGGATGGGGGAGGGGACCACCCGGCGGTAGCCGCGCCCGGAGTCCTCCACAAAGGTGAAGCCCTTCTCCGCCGCGATGGCGTCGGCCTCCTCCTTGGTGTAGAAGC
>CAJUEG010000101.1 GCA_910584835.1 uncultured Oscillospiraceae bacterium
CGTGACCTTTGAGGTCTGGCATGACGGCGACCTGTTCGGGGAGTACACCACCAACACCAGCGGCGAGATTTTCCTTTACGACCTGGAACCCGGCACCTATCTGGTGAAGGAAATCGCCACGGACGACGCCCATGTGGTAAACTCCACCCCCCAGCAGATCGAATTGAAGGCCGGTGAAACGCAGACGCGGGAGCTGGTCTTTTTCAACAGCTTGAAACCGGGCATCCATTTGGTGAAGGTCGATAGTGTAACAATGAAATCCCTGCCCAACGTCCGCTTTGAGTTCAAGAAGGTGGGCGGGAGCTACCGGCAGGAGTTCACCACCGATGTGAACGGCGAGATTGACCTGAGTAAGCTGGACCCCGGCGCATACGAGGTGCGGGAACTGGAGGCCCCGGAGGGGTATCTGATTGACAATGCTGTGCGGGTGGTGCAGATAAACCCGGATGAGAACGCCAATTTCGTGTTTACCAACACCCCCAAGCCCGCCCTGCGGCTTATCAAGACCAGCTCGGACGGCTCCCGGCTGGGCGGCGTTCATTTCCGCATCGCCAAGATCGAGGACGGCTCCCACTATCTGGATCGCATCACCGATGATAACGGCGAGATCAACATCGACAAGCTGGACCCCGGCGTGTATTCCGTGAAGGAGACAGCCACCACCTTCGACCACATTCTGGATGTGCGGGAGTATCATGTCGAGCTGTTCCCCGGCCAGACCAGCACCATCACCATCGAGAATCAGCGGCGCTCCAACCTGACCATCCGCAAAACGGACAAGGACACCGGCGATCCCATTTCCGGCGTGACCTTTACCTTGAATTTTGCGGACGGCCACACCATCACCACCGAGCCGACTGGCCCGGATGGAACAGTGACAGTTGAGAACCTGCTTCCCGGCGTTTATACCGTCACAGAGCAGAATGTCCCGGAGGGGTACATTCTGGACACCACGCCCCAGCAGGTAACGCTCCTGCCCAACCGGAACGCATCGGTGCAGTTCCAGAACTATAAGCGGCCCACCCTGACGATCTCCAAGGTGGACATTAACGGGCGCTTTCTGACCGGCGCAATTTTTGAGGTCAAGACCAAGGCTGGCGTGAAGATCGGGGATTTCCCCGTGGGGCCGGATGGGAAGGTGACGATCCCCAACATCCATCTGACCGAGGGCTATTACATCATCACCGAGATTCAGGCCCCGAAGGGCTATATTCTGGATAAGACGCCCCATGAGGTCTATCTGCGCCCCGGTAAGACCACGGAAGTCTCCATTGAGAACGAGAAGAAGCCCGGACTGACCATCATCAAGATCGACAGCGTGGTTGGCGATGGCGTCAAGGGCGCGAAGTTTGAACTGTGGGTGTCCAAGGACAAGACGGAGAACGGCACCTATCAAAAACTCAACGATACCTTCTACTATACGGACGAAAACGGCATCATTGAGCTGCCGGAGCTGGACACGGGCTGGTACAAGGTAAAAGAGGTCGAGCCGCCGGAGGGCTATATGCTCAAAGAGCCGTCCGAGCAGACCCTTTATGTGGAGCATGACAAGGGCAGCACCATCACCTTTGAGAACATTCCCAAGTCAGCCCTGGTCATTCGGAAAATTGACGCCGACACTGGCGCGCCTCTCGTCAATGCCTGGTTCCGCGTCCGCTATCTTGGCGGCACCAGCGGCAGCGGCGGCACCATCATCGGGGAGTTCAACACCTCCAGCAACGGCAATATCATCATCACCGGGCTGGAGGCCGGAACCTATATCTGTGAGGAAATCAACGCGCCCAACGGCTATGTGATCGACACCGCCCCGCAGACTGCCTATATCTCCGGCAAACAGCAGGATTGCATTACCCTGACCTTTACCAACAGCAAATACGGCTCCCTGCTGGTGAAAAAGGTGGACAGCGTGACCGGCGATCCGCTCAGTGACGTGCAGTTTTTTGTTACCACCAGCGATGGCGCGGTTGTGGGCAACAGCAACGGCTACTTCACCACCGACAGCGCCGGAACCATCCTGATCCCCGATATTAAACCGGGGACTACGCTGGTCGTGAAGGAAACCTGCGCCAAGGCTGGCTACGCCCTGGACGATACGCCGCAGACCGTAAAAATCGCGTCCAATGAAACCATGACGCTGGAATTTCGGAACCAGCCTCTTGGCAGCCTGCTCATTCGGAAGGTCTGCTCCGTCAACCCCAGCGTGACCCTGCAAAACGCCGAGTTCAAGGTCGCGTATGCGGACGGGACGCTTGTGGGCGACAGCAACGGTGTTTACCGTACCGATGAAGCCGGAGAAATCCGTATTACCGGCCTGATTCCCGGCAAGAGCGTAGTTGTCACCGAGACACGCGCCCCCAGCGGCTTTATCCTGGATACGCAGTCGCAGACAGTGCAGATCAAGGAGGGCGTTACGGTTTCCCTGACCTTCAAAAACCAGCCGAAGGGGGCCATTATCGTCCAGAAGCGAGACAGCGCCACCGGCCAGCCTTTGAGCGGCGCAGAGTTTAGGGTGACGACTGCCGCGGGCTGTGAGGTCGGTCTGGACGGCGTGATTGGCTCGTCTACGCTGACCCAAAACGGTATTTTCACAACGGACGCGCAGGGGGAAATCCGCATTTCCAACCTGGCCCCCGGCGCCTATGTGCTGAACGAGATCAAGGCCCCGAACGGCTATGTGATCGACACCCCCTCCACCAATGTGGTGATTGGGAGCGGCGGCGACACGCAGACCGTCATTGTGAAGAACTCCCGTGCCGGGACCCTGCTGATCGAGAAGAAGGATTCCCTGACCAATAAGCCGCTGAAAGGCGTCACCTTCAAGGTCACTACCGCCGCCGGCGAGTTTGTGCCTGATGAGAGCGGCAGAATTTCCTCCAACGGCCTCTATAACACCGACGCCAACGGCCAGATCAAGATTTCCGGCGTGGTGGGGACGCTGGTGGTCACGGAGGTAAAGACCCTCCCCGGCTATGTGATTGACGAGGCCAGCCGCAGCCAGACGGTTGTGGTGTACCCCAATGATACGCAAAAGCTGACGTTCTACAATACCCCCGGCACAACGCTGGTGATCCAGAAGTTTATCGCTGGCACCGACAACGAGCCGCTGAAAGGCGTTAAATTCCTGGTGACGGACGATAACGGGTCCCCTGTCGGCCCCAGCAA
The DNA here is from genome assembly GCA_910584835.1 of uncultured Oscillospiraceae bacterium. Classification (GTDB taxonomy): domain Bacteria; phylum Bacillota; class Clostridia; order Oscillospirales; family Oscillospiraceae; genus Enterenecus. Next base: position 3,163 of record CAJUEG010000101.1, read on the forward strand.
CGGCGAGTATGTCACCGATGCCAACGGGCGCATCACCATCAATGACCTCACCCCCGGCAGCACCGTCACCGCCCGCGAGGTTCAGACCGTAGAGGGCTACGTCCTGGACGGCTCCCCCAAGTCCATCAAGATCAAGGAGGGCGAGGTCCAGACCCTTACCTTCACCAACCGGAAAGCCGGAACGCTGGTCATTCTGAAGAAGGACAGCGTGAGCGGCGCGCTGATTCCCGGCGCACAGTTCCAGCTTACCTACGCCAACGGTGGATTTGTGGACGCTGACAACGGGCATTTGTCCAGCAACGGCCTCTATACCACTGATGATAAGGGAGAAATCCGTATTTCCGGTTTGGTGGGCACCATTGTCGCAAAGGAACTCAAAGCGGCCCCTGGCTACATCATGGATGCCAGTACGCAGACACAGACCGTCACCGTCAACCCGGAGGACACGCAGACGCTTACCTTCCTCAATGAACCGCTGGCCTCCCTGACCATCACCAAGCTGGATTCCGTCACGGGTAAGCCTGTGCCCAATACCTCTTTTGTGGTGAAGGATGGAAATGGGAACGTGCTGGCCCGCTGCACCACCGGGAAGGATGGCGCCGCCACCGTTACCGGCCTCGTCCCCGGAAGCACTGTGGTGGTTTCCGAGGTCAGTGTGCCCAGCGGCTATGTGCTGGACACTACGCCCAAGACCATTATCGTGAAAAATGGCGCGAACGCCCTGACGGGCAGCACCGGCACCGTGACCAATCCGGGCACTAACCCCGGCGGCAGCACCGGCGATGGCAACGACCTGACTTTTGAGAATGACCCGAAGCAAACCCTGACCATTCACAAGTACATTGAGGGCACCGCCAATGAGCCTCTGGCCGGTGTGTGCTTCAAAGTGGTGGATGGGAATGGCGCTCCTGTCGGCCCCGGCGATGGCACCTTCTACACCGATGCCAAGGGCGAGATTGTGATTGAGGGGCTGGAACCCGGCACCACCATCACCGCCCAGGAGGTCAAGACGGTGGAGGGCTTCGTGCAGGACGGCACCCCGAAATCCGTGAAGATCAAGGCGGGTCAGGGCGCTCCCACGCTCACCTTCTGGAACAAGCGGGCCGGGGAGCTTATCATCCGCAAGCTGGACAAGGCCACCGGCAAACCTCTGGCCGGGGTGGAGTTTGAACTGACCTACGCCGGGGGCGGCTATGTGGACAACGCCAACGGGCATCTGTCCTCCAATGGCCTCTATACCACCGACGCCCACGGCGAGATTCACATTTCCGGCGTGACCGGCACCATCGTGGTGAAGGAAACCCGCACCATTGAGGGCTACACCATCGACCCGGCGACCCAAACGCAGACGGTGAAGGTCAATCCCCAGGACACGCAGACCCTCACCTTCTACAACGCCCCCAAGCAGACCCTCACCATTCAGAAGTATGTGGACGGCACCACCGACCCCATCCAAGGCGTGACCTTCCTCATCACTGACAGCTCCGGGCAGGTGATGGGGCCGAACAACGGCGAGTATGTCACCGACCGCAATGGCCGAATTGTCCTCACCGATCTGGTTCCCGGAACCACCATCACCGCCAAGGAGGTCAAGGCTGTCAGCGGCTATGTGCTGGACACCACGCCGCAGTCCATCCTTATCAAGAGCGGCATTGCTCAGACCCTCACCTTCTTCAATAAGAGCGAGGGCGGGTTGGAGCTTATCAAGGTTTCCGAGAGCGACCCCACCCGGCGCATCCCCGGCACTACCTTTGAGATCAGGAAGATGGACGGCGCTCTGGTGGAGACTGTCACAACCGGCAAGGATGGCCGTGTCCATGTCAACCTGGACGCTGGCAGCTACTACGCCCTTGAAATTGAGGCGGCGCAGGGGTTCAAGCTGGACGCCACCCATCATGATTTTACGGTGCAGGACGGCAAAACCACCACGCTGACGGTGAAAAACAAGCCTTTCAGCGGGATTCTGATTCATAAGACCGACAGCGCGACCGGCAAGGGAATTTATGGCGTTTCCTTCCTGCTCTATGACAGCACCAACACCCCCATCGGGCAGTATACCTCTGACAACAGCGGCTACGTCTACATTGAGGGGCTGACCATTTCCGGGCGGTACTATCTCCGGGAGCTGGAGAATGAGGGGTATATCGTGGACACGCAGATGAAAACGGTCTATGTGACCGCTGGGGAGACTACTCTGGTGGAGTGGAAGAATACCCCCATCACCGCGCAAATCCAGATCATCAAGAAGTCCGCCGACTACAACCCCACCAACGGTCTGCCGGAGGGTACGCTTCTGTCCGGCGCGGTCTTTGAGATTTACGATAAGGCCAACAATGTGGTGGACACCATCAAGAGCGACAGCCGGGGACTGGCGGTTTCCAAGCCCCTCCCGCTGGGCCGCTACACCATCAAGGAGGTCAAGGCCCCGGATAACTACGGCGTGAATGATACGGTTCTCAACGCCTATCTGGAGCATAAGGGGCAAATCCTCACCTTTGAGGTCACGAACAAGTCCCTGACCACCGGCGTTTCCATCACCAAGACCGGCCCCAAGGAGGTCATGGGCGGCCAGCCGGTGCGCTATATGTTCTCCGGGATCGCCAATACCTCCAATGTCCGGCTGGACAGCTTCTATTGGAGGGACACGCTGCCCGCCGAGGTCATTCTGGATAAGATCGTGACCGGCACCTACAACTACCCCGGCAACTATAAGATCGTGTACCGCGTCAACGGCGGCGAGTACCAGACCTTGGCCGACAACCTGAGTACGCATAAGAACTACACCCTGGCGGCATCCCCTGTGGCCCTTGGGCTGGCCTCCAACGAGCGCGTGACCGAGATCATGTTTGTCTTTGGTCAGGCCCCCGCTGGCTTCGCGCAGGTAGAAAAGCCCTATATCTACTGCAACGCCAGACCCGGCCTCCCCGCCGGTTCCTTTGTGAACAAGGCTGACGTGGGCGGCGTGTATAACGGCGAGTGGATTCAGGCCGTTTCCCGCTGGGTAACGACCATCTACGGCAAAAAGACCACCCTGCCCCGGACGGGCTATTGAGCCTTTCCACTTCCCTTCAATCCAACTTCAACCCATTGCCCCGGAAGGACTTCGGCTCCTTCCGGGGCTTCTTTTTTGCCTAAAAGGAGGAAGATGTAACGAAAAGCGAAGAAAACAGCAACAATCTATACACAATTTCACTGTCCGGCGGCAAGGATTCCAGCGCACTCCTGCTGTTGATGATTGAGAAGGATATGCCCATTGACTGCGTTCTCTATGCGGATACGACCATGGAATTTCCTGAGATGGAGGCCCACATCGCCAAACTGGACGATCTTCTCTGCCGGGAGCGCGGCATCCATATCACCACCCTGCGGCATCCCCAGGGTTTTGAATGGCTGATGTTTAACGTTCCCCAACAGCAGAAACGCGCCATAGAGCGACGTATCGCTATGGACCAACCTTTGACTGGCTACGGCTGGCCGGGGATGAAGGTGCGCTGGTGTACCGGCCAGCTCAAAACCCACCTGATCCAGAAAGAGGTCAACCGGCTCAAAAAGGAGAAGAACGCCCTGCACCATATCGGTATCGCCGCTGATGAGGCCCACCGCTGTAAAGACGATCCGCAGAATCGCTATCCCTTGGTGGAGTGGGGCATCACCGAGGCCCAGGCATTGCAAATCTGCTATAACCGGGGTTTCGATTGGGACGGGCTATACGAGATTTACCACCGGGCCTCCTGCTGGTGCTGTCCCCTTCAGCGCATTGACGAACTGCGGAAATTGCGGACACACCACCCGGAACTGTGGGCACGGCTGCGGGATATGGATAACAGGGCGCGGGCTATGTACGGCCCCGGCCCCCTGGGACAGTTCAAGCAGAATTGGAGCGTAGAGCGGCTGGAGGAACGCTTTGCGAGGGAGGAGGCACAGGCAACATGAGCATGGCGGTCAGCAAGCGAATCCGTTTTTTTCGTAAACTGCGGGGCATGACGCAAAAGCGCCTTGGGGTTGCGGTCGGGTTCCCCGAAAAAACCGCTGATACCCGCGTGGCGCAGTATGAAACAGACGCCAGAGGCCCCAAAGCGGCCCTGCGGGAGCGGTTTGCCGCCGCCCTTGGCGTATCGGTGGATGCGCTGTCCATTCCCGATATGGACACTCCCGCTGGGCTGATGCACACCCTCTTTGCCTTGGAGGATATTTACGGCTTTCAGATCATGGATTCCCCGGAGGGGCTTTGCCTGTCGCTGAACGGAGGAGCATTTCCGCGTTTCGGGGAACTGTGGCTTGCGCTGCGAACGTGGCACACGCTCCACATGGAGGTGGAGATGGGAATACTCCCAAAAGAAAAATACGATCAGTGGCGCTACAACTATTCTGGCGCCAAACATGAAAGGAACAAGGTGAACGATGGAAGCAATGGGATTTGAGGCAAAAAAGCTGCTGTGGGAGCGGCTGGATAAAAGCCTTTTGGATCACGCCGCCGCATTGGGCGGCGACCCAACTATTTTGGGCGCGTATACCTTGCAGGGCTTGGCCGAGATGCACTGTTACTTAAAGACGGCCCATGAGTTCAATGCCTCCGAAGTGGAGGGCCTTTTGCAGTTTGCCGACCCGCTGGAGGTAGCGCAAGCCTGCTGGGAGGACAATCCCCACAAGTACAGTTTCCCCATCTGTGAACTGCTGGGGACAATACGGGCGCGGGAGCGTTTCCCGCTGGCAGAACCCACGCCGCCCCCGGAGAAGCTGTCTGTACGGGAGCGTCTGAACGCCGCCATCCAGGAGGCGCACCGTCAGACGTCAGGGCACA
>CAJUEG010000102.1 GCA_910584835.1 uncultured Oscillospiraceae bacterium
ACGACCTCAGCGTTGCGAACGCTGCGCTCTCCCAGCTGAGCTAATCGCCCGTATGGACAGCACGCGAGTTACGTGCCGTATTTTGTAGGATTTTCTTTTATGTGATGTGAACCGGGTGGCAACCATCCGAGTTACGCCCCCAAAACGTGGGGCATATAACCGGCCCGCTTGCACTCCCAGCTGAGCTGTGAGTCCAAATGATTTGCAACGGATTTATTATACCAGAAAAACCAGATTTGTAAAGAGGAAATTTCCACTTCCTCCATATTTTTTTGGGGCTCCGCTCCATCACGGAGCCCCAATCCACTTTGTCTCAGCTCATTCACGGCCCAACCCTTTCGTTGAGGCCTCTGGAATACCGGCGTAGTCCCACTGATGATCGCTGTCCGCCATCTCATCGCTGGTGATGTTGAAATAATTCCAGTCCTCCCACTTTCCCCGGCCCGCCTGTTCCCGGGCGTTGGCGTCCCAGGTCACGTCCACGCAGTACCACGCCCCATTCAACCGCACCATATTCCAGGCATGGTCCGAGGTGCTGTTGTGAGACGCCCCCACCACTGTGATGCACTCCACCCCGGCCAGGTCCATCAGCAGCTGAAATGTGGTTGCAAATCCCAGGCAGACCGCCTTGCGCTCCACTAATCCGCCATGAGGGGTAAAGGATTCCCGGGGCGTCTCCTCCATCCGGTCCTGGTGGGTCCAGTCATAGTTTACCATGTCAACTATCCAGCTGTAGAGGGCAAGCTCCTTCTCATAGCCGCTCATGCCGTCCTCCAGCGCCTCGTCCAGCACCTTTTCCGCCTCGTGATAGATTTCCCTGTCGTATGCGGACAGCCCGGAGGGGTCTCCCTTTTCCCAGGCGGCGCGGATCGCCGACGTATCGTACAGAGACATGTCGTCCTTATTTGGCGGGGTGAACAGGCATCGGTCCGGATAATTGGGGTCGGTATCCAGGTAGCGGTATCGGGGCGAATAGCTGAACCCCATGGTGCCCGCCGCCTCGGAAAACGCCGCCATGGCCCCCATCCTGTCCTTACAGGCCAACAGTACAATATAGCAGCTTATTCCATCTGAGGCCTGGCCCGCAATGGCCCCATGAAGAAGCCTTGCCTGTTCGGTGGACGGCTCAAATTGCGCCTCTCGTCCATCCAAATAGGCGGTCAGACAGTTTCTCACCTTCAAGTTTACATCCCAATCCTCCACAACGCGCACTACAGCGATCTCAAATGCGGACTCCTCATCCCGGGCAACGGCACACTCTACCCACTGGTTGGGAAGAAGGCCATAAGCATCCTCCACGTATGCGTTCAACGCCTCCGGATCCCCGTCGTCCAGTTTCTCCAGCGCCTCCCCCGGCATCCCCTGGCCGGACACCAGCAGGTCTCGAAGCTCCTTTACATCCTTGCTCTGCACCACAGGGTCCTCAAATCCAGGCGCGGGAAGGGGTTCCCCGTTCAGGGCCGCCTCCACCGCCGCACTGGCGCCCTTTGGGTTCGGGCAGATAAACAGGGCGGCAAAGGGCCCGCTCTGCAAAATTTCGCCGCCGGCTGCCATATCCGCCTCGGCAGGAGCATAGCCCGCAAAATCCCCCTGCCGGACTGCGATGTAATTCATGAACGCCGTGGCAGCCCGGACAGCGGCGCCGTCATCCTCCATGAGCACCACCGTAATCTCAAAGGCGGAAGCCCCCGTGGCCCGGATCATGGCCATATCCTCCCAGGCGTCCTCTATCTGGTAGGCGTTCCTGGCGTAAGCCGTCAGCTCCTCCCGGCTCTCCCCGGTATACAGGCCCTCCAGGCCGTCCTGGTCCTCCCGGCCGGAGTGGTCAAAGGCAGTGCTGATCAAATCAATGACAGACAGGTCGAATACAGCCGCGTCCGAGACAACAGGCTCCGAGGGCGGGCCGGACGGCGCATCCTCCCGGCAGGCGGGCAGCAGCCCCAGCAGCAGCGCGCAGGCCACCAATATGGCAAAGATGCGCTTCACATAAAACACTCCTTAAAAAAGCCGCCGGCCCCAGGCCGGCGGCTCCCTGTCATTTTTCGTGGAGATAGCTCTTCAGCAGCACCTGGAGCAGTTCGTCCCGGTCCAGCTGGCGAATAAGGGTGCGGGCGTTGTTATGGTTGGTGATATAGGTGGGGTCCTCGCTGAGGATATAACCCACGATCTGGTTGATGGGGTTATAGCCCTTCTCCCGCAGGGAATTATAGACAGAGGACAAAATGGCGCGGATCTCCTCATCCTTATTCAAATTGACGCTGAATTTGCGTGTATAGTCCATGTCGTTCAATGGGCGCACCCCCTTATTTGTCACTACGGTTATTTTATCCCAGATGGGGCTAAATGTAAAGAGGCAAAATAATAATTTTCCATTAAATGCCCCAGCCGCCCGGCATTTGGGCCGAGCGGCTGGAAGATATTGGTATGTAGTCAGCCGATGCGCTTGGCGCCCACAATGTAAGGGGCGTAGTAGCCGTAAATGCTGTCATACTGCACCTTGTAAGAGGTGGTGGAGGCGTGGATGAACTGGCCGTCCCCCACATACATGCCCACGTGGGTGGTGGGCAGAGTGCCGCCGGAGCTGTCGAAGCGGCGGTCGAAGAAGAAGATCAGATCGCCGGGCTGCATGGCGTCGGTAGACACGAAGTAACCGCTGTTATAGTACTGGCTGGAGGAACCCCGGGCGATGGGGTGGCCCAGCTGCTTGTAGATATAGTACATCAGGCCGGAGCAGTCAAAGCTGCTGGGGCCGCGCCCGCCGGAGACGTACCGGCAGCCCAGGAGGCTCTTGGCCATGGCCGCGGCGGCGGCGCCCAGCTGGCTGGAGCCCTCATAGTCGGCGCCCACCAGGGTGACGTACTCAGCGAATATGTAGCCGGATTCAATCTGATACCAGCCGTCGCCCAGATCGGACACGATGTCCACCACCATGCCCGCCTTCAGGGAGCCCACCTTCTCGCTGTCGGTGCTGGGCTCAGCACGGACATTGAGCACGTCGGCGGTGATCAGCCCCCGCTGCTGCTCCGGTTCCTCCGCCGGAGGGGTGGGCTCGGCCTCAATGACGGTGCCGTCGGCCAGGGTAATCCTCAGCCACTCGCCGGACATGTAGCCCGCCTTGTCGCCGTATGTAACCTTATACCAGCCGTCTCCCGCGTCCTCCTCCACGACGACCTCCGCGCCCTTGGGGGCTATGTCCAGGGTCTCGGAACCGGTGCCGGCCTCGCTGCGCAGACGCAGGCTGTCGGCGGTGACGGTGGCGCTGCCGATGGAGGCAAACGCCACGCCGGTGCATGTAGTGAGAACAAGGCCGGCGGCGACCAGGCTCCTGACCAGCTTCACTTTAAAGTTCATGGGAATCTACCTCCACAGTATTTTCTTTGGTATAGGCCGGTCACTTGCCCGCCAGCGCGCGCATGAGCCAGATGGAACCCATGTCGATGGCGGAAAACAGGTCGGGCAGGTCGCTCTTTTTCACCACCCGGTCCCGGCTCTTCAGGTCGGGGTCGGTGAGCTGGAGCTGCAGATGGACCTTGTTGGCCAGCTCCAGAGAGCCGTCCTTCTCGGTATTCATCACCTGGATCATGACAATATACTTGTCGGCCATGGAACCGTAGTAGATCAGGTTGTCTTTGCGGCGGAGCGGATGCCCCTTGTAGGTCAGGACGCCGGATTTTTCAGCCATGGGTGCCTCCTCAAAAAGTTGTAACTGTTTGTAACTGAATTGTAACTATTGCTATTGTAACCCCTGAACCACCCCTTGTCAACAGGAAGTTGGACAAAATTTTCTGGAAAAACAAAAACCTGCCTGGCTCGCCGGAAAACGGCAGCGCGGGCAGGTCTGTCCTTACCATATATAGTTATTAGGGCCCCGCTCCCCACAACGCGGCCCAGACCAAAAGCGCCGCCTGGGCGCACAGGCCCAGGGGGACCAGGAAACGGAACAGGGGCTTGCGGGTCTTGTGGCGGAACACCGCCATGCCCAGCAGCCCCCCGGCCCCGCCGCCCAGCAGGGCGCAGCCCAGCAGCGCCGCCTCGGGGACGCGGCGGCGGCGGCGTTTTGCCAGCAGCTTGTCCCAGCCGAACAGAACGAAAGCCAGGGCGCTGGTCACTCCCAGCCAGATGAGCAGCAGGTGGATCGGTCCTCTCATGGGCGGTTCCTCTTTCAAAATATAAGAAAATCGCCCCGCAGCCAAAATTTCTCTTGACGCGGGACAGCGAATGTGGTATTATAAATTGCTTTTGTGTGCTGACTTTGATAGAGAGCCTCCCCCACCCAGTACCTAGAGTATAGCAGACGCACACGAAAAACGCAAGAGGAAATATTCAACTCGTGACAACCGCCCCGGGCGTATCATCCAGCTGCCGCCCGGAATCATCTACGAAGTGGAGCGTGAAGAGCATATGGCTAGAGCGGTCAAAGACGTCTGGTATGGCAAGACCAAGCGCAAGAGCTTCGCCCGCAGCGAGGATATCCTGGAGATGCCCTACCTCCTGGAGATCCAGAAGAAGTCCTACAAATGGTTCCTGGAGACAGGACTCCAGGAAGTATTTAACGATGTGGACTCCATCACCGACTACGCGGGCAATCTGGAGCTGTCCTTCATCAGCTTCTCCATGGACGATCCCCCCAAGTACACCATCGAGGAGTGCAAGGCCCAGGACATGACCTATGCCGCCCCCATGAAGGTGCAGGTCCATCTCCGCAACAAGGCCACCAACGAGATCAAGGAGCAGTCCATCTTCATGGGCGACTTCCCCATCATGACCGACGCGGGCACCTTCGTCATCAATGGCGCGGAGCGTGTCATCGTGTCCCAGCTGGTGCGCTCCCCCGGCGTCTACTTCTCCAAAAACGCGGACAAGGCGGACAACATCACCTACGCCTCCACCGTCATCCCCTACCGGGGGGCCTGGCTGGAGTACGAGACCGATCTGAGCGATGTGTTCTATGTCCGCATCGACAAAAACCGCAAGCTGCCCGTGACCTGCCTGATCCGGGCCATCGGCCCCCGCACCGACGCGGGCATTATCGACCTGTTCGGCGAGGACCCCCGCATCCTGGCCACCCTGGAGAAGGACTCCTGCAAGAGCTACGAGGAGTCCATGCTGGAGATCTACCGCAAGCTGCGCCCCGGCGAGCCCCCCACGGTGGACTCCGCCGAGAGCCTGCTGACCTCCCTGTTCTTCGACCCCCGGCGGTATGACCTGTCCGGGGTGGGCCGGTATAAGTTCAACAAGAAGCTGGCCATCTGGACCCGCCTGGCGGGCCAGAAGCTGGGCGCCCCCGTGGCCGACCCCGCCACCGGCGAGATCGTGGCCGAGGCCGGCGAGGTGCTCACCCGGGAGCGGGCCCGGGAGCTGGACGGCCTGGGCGTCAACGAGGCTGTGGTGGAGGTGGACGACCTCCACACCGGCGTGCACATGGTAAAGGTGTTCTCCAACGGCATGGTGGACATGTCCAAGTTTGTGGACTTCGACCCCGCCCAGGCCGGCGTCACGGAGAAGGTGTGCCGGCGCGTGCTCCAGGAGCTGCTGGACAAGCGGGAGGCCGAGGCGCTGAGCCAGGAGGACTTTTTCGACCTCATCCGGGAGCGCATGGACGAGCTGGTCCCCAAGCACATCACCGTGGACGACATCATGGCGTCCATCAACTACCTCAACTGCCTGGCCTTCGGCGTGGGCTCTCCCGACGACATCGACCACCTGGGCAACCGCCGCCTGCGCTGCGTGGGCGAGCTGCTGCAAAACCAGTTCCGCATCGGCTTCACCCGCATGGAGCGGGTGATCCGGGAGCGCATGACCATCCAGGACCTGGACATCGTCACGCCCCAGTCCCTCATCAACATCCGGCCGGTCACCGCCGCCATCAAGGAGTTCTTCGGGTCCTCCCCCCTGTCCCAGTTCATGGACCAGACCAACCCCCTGGCGGAGCTGACCCACAAGCGCCGCCTGTCCGCCCTGGGCCCCGGCGGCCTGTCCCGTGACCGCGCCTCCTTCGACGTGCGGGATATCCACTACTCCCACTACGGCCGCCTGTGCCCCATTGAGACGCCGGAAGGCCCCAACATCGGCCTGATCTCCTATCTGGCCTCCTACGCCCGGGTGAACCGGTACGGCTTCATTGAGGCCCCCTACCGCCGCACGGAGAAGGTGCTGGACGAGAACGGCAAATGCGTGGCCGTCAAGGTCACCGGCCAGGTGGACTATATGACCGCCGACATGGAGGACGAGTTCAACGTGGCCCAGGCCACTGAGCCGGTGGATGAAAACGGTTGCCTGATCAACGCCCGTGTGGCCTGCCGCCACCGCAACGAGATCATTGAGGTGGACGCCGACCGGGTGGACTACGTGGACGTGTCCCCCAAGATGATGGTGTCCGTGGCCTCCGCTCAGATCCCCTTCCTCCAGAACGACGACGCCAACCGCGCCCTGATGGGCGCCAACATGCAGCGCCAGGCCGTCCCCCTGCTCACCACCGAGGCCCCCATCGTGGCCACCGGCCAGGAGTACAAGAACTGCCAGGACTCCGAGGTGGCCATTCTGGCCGAGGGCGACGGCGTGGTCACCGCCGTGGACGCCACCCATGTCACCGTGCGCTACGACGGGCAGGGCGAGAAGGATTACAAGCTGACCAAATTCCTGCGCTCCAACCACGGCACCTGCATCAACCAGCGGCCCATCGTGGCGGTGGGCGACCAGGTCCATGCCCGGGATACCCTGGCCGACGGGCCCTCCACCGCCGACGGCGAGATCGCCCTGGGCAAGAACATCCTCATGGGCTTCATGACCTGGGAGGGCTATAACTACGAGGACGCCATCCTGCTCAACGAGCGGATGGTGAAGGAGGACGTGTTCACCTCCATCCACATCGAGGAGTATGAGACCGAGGCCCGGGACACCAAGCTGGGCCCCGAGGAGATCACCCGGGACATCACCAACGTGGGCGAGGACGCCCTGAAGGACCTGGACGAGCGGGGCATCATCCGCGTGGGCGCGGAGGTGCGCGCCGGCGACTACCTGGTGGGCAAGGTCACCCCCAAGGGCGAGACCGAGATGACCGCCGAGGAGCGGCTGTTGCGCGCCATCTTCGGCGAGAAGGCCCACGAGACCCGGGACACCTCCCTGAAGGTGCCCCACGGCGAGTACGGCATCGTGGTGGACGTGAAGGTATTCACCCGGGAGGAGGGGGCCGAGCTGTCCCCCGGCGTCAACCAGGTGGTCCGGGTCTATATCGCCCAGAAGCGCAAGATCAGCGTGGGCGACAAGATGGCCGGCCGCCACGGCAACAAGGGCGTGGTGTCCCGTATCCTGCCCCAGGAGGATATGCCCTTCCTCCCCGACGGCACCCCGCTGGACATCGTGCTGAACCCCTTGGGCGTGCCTTCCCGTATGAACATCGGCCAGGTGCTGGAGGTCCATCTGGGCTACGCCGCCAAGGCCCTGGGCTGGAAGGTGGCCACCCCCATCTTCAACGGCGCGGACGAGCAGGACATCGCCGACACCCTCAAGCTGGCGGGCCTCCGGGAGGACGGCAAGAGCTGGCTGTACGACGGGCGCACCGGCGAGCGGTTTGACAACCCCGTCACCGTGGGCTACGTCTACTTCCTCAAGCTCCACCATCTGGTGGACGACAAGATCCACGCCCGCTCCACCGGCCCCTACTCCCTGGTGACCCAGCAGCCCCTGGGCGGCAAGGCCCAGTTCGGCGGCCAGCGCTTCGGCGAGATGGAGGTGTGGGCGCTGGAGGCCTACGGCGCGGCGTATACGCTCCAGGAGATTCTGACCGTCAAGTCCGACGACGTGACCGGGCGCGTGCGCACCTACGAGTCCATCGTCAAGGGCTACAACGTGCCCAAGCCCGGCGTGCCCGAGTCCTTCAAGGTGCTGGTGAAGGAGCTCCAGGCCCTGTGCCTGGATATCCAGGTGCTGGACGA
>CAJUEG010000103.1 GCA_910584835.1 uncultured Oscillospiraceae bacterium
TGAGAGCAAGGCTCCCACAGAGCAGAGCAAGGCCCCCGAGGGGAACAACGATCCCGCTCCCGCGGGCGGCTCCGTCGAGGGCAAGACCGTGGCCTTCATCCCCAAAGTCAGCGGCAACGCCTTCTTTGAGGTGGCCAACACCGGCGCCCAGGAGTTCGCCAAGGACTGGGGCATCACCGTGGACTACATCGGCTCCCCCAACGCCACCGTGGCTGACCAGGTGCAGTGCATCAACGACGCCATCTCCAAGGGCGTGGACGCCATCTGCATCTCCACCGTGGACGCCGCCGGCGTGGCCGACGCCCTCCAGGCCGCCAAGGCTGCGGGCATCGCCGTGTCCACCTGGGACTCCGACTCCAAGCCCGGCGACCGCGCTCTGATGGTCTCCCAGGGCACCCCCGAGGTGCTGGGCCAGATGCTGGTTGACCTGTCCGTGGAGGGCCTGAAGGCCCGCGGCGTGGACCCCGACAAGGACCCCGTGAAGTACTGCTGGCACTATTCCCAGGCCACCGTCACCGACCAGAACTCCTGGCAGGTTGAGGGCGAGAAGATCATCAAGGAGAAGTATCCCAACTGGGAGAACGTCCAGCCCGACAACTACTACTCCGAGCAGGACGCTGAGAAGTCCGTCACCATCGGCAAGGCCGTGCTGGCCGCCCACTCCGACATCGACCTGATTATCTGCAACGACTCCACCGCCCTTCCCGGCCAGCTGGAGGCCGCGCAGCAGGCCGGCCTGACCAAGGACGACGTGACCATCACCGGCTTTGCCACCCCCAACGCCATTAAGCCCTATTGCACCGCCAACATCCTCCACAACTGGGGCCTGTGGGACTGCAAGGTCCAGGGTGCTCTGGGCTGCTATGTGGCCGCTTACATTGCCGCCGGCAACGACGTGAAGGTGGGCGACACCATCGACGTGCCCGGCATCGGCGCCGTTGAGGTCATGCCCAACAACTGCCTGAATCCCGACGATACCACCGCCGACGTCAACAACGGCGTGGTGCTGCTCCCCGAGCGCGCCATCTTCAACGCCGAGACCATGAACAACTACGACTTCTAAGAGGCCGTCCGGCGTTCTGGTCTGAGAGCCAAGGCGGAGCGGGGCGCGGCCCCGCTCCGCTCCCAAAGGGGCGCCGGTTTCGCGGCGCTCTTTTGGGAGCGGGGAGCGTCTTCCCGCCGCTGATACTCTACCAAATACAAGGAGGATATATTTATGGCTGATTTGGAAGGTCTGAAGGTGTCCAAGGACTACCACGTGGACGTCCCCTTTGCCAATCAGAAGGGCTTTTTCCTCAAGGGCATCAACAGCCTGGACTGGGGCATGAAGAAGCACATGGCCAACATCTTCAACCCCGAGAGCGGCAACACCGTCATGTTCGCCTTTGACCACGGCTACTTCATGGGCTCCACCGCCGGGCTGGAGCGGCTGGACCTGCTGCTGCCCCAGCTGGCCCCCTATGTGGACTGCTTCATGGGCACCCGGGGCGCGCTGCGCACCTGCGTCCCCCCCGAGATTGTGAAGAGCGTGGCCCTGCGGGTCACCTCCGGCTCCTCCATGCTCCAGGACGATCTGAGCCACGAGGTGGTGGCGGTGGACATTGAGGACGCCATCCGCATGAACGCCGACTGCATGGCGGTGCAGACCTTTATCGGGGCGGACGGCCAGCTGTCCAGCCTGGACAATTTGAACAAGGTCATCAGCGCCGGTATGCGCTACTCCATCCCCACCATGGGCGTGTGCGCCGTGGGCAAGGACATGGCCCGCACCGACCGCTTCTTCAAGCTGGCCACCCGCATCATCGCCGAGATGGGGGTGCAGGTGGTCAAGACCTACGACTGCGAGAACTTTGAGGAGGTCGTGGCCGCCTGCCCGGTGCCCATTGTGGTGGCCGGCGGCAAGAAGCTGTCCGAGCCGGACGCGCTGAAGCTGGCCTACGGCGTCATCCAGAAGGGCGCCCACGGCGTGGATATGGGCCGGAACATTTTCCAGAGCACCCATCCCGTGGCCATGGCCCAGGCGGTGTCCATGATCGTCCACAAGGGGGCCACCGACAAGGAGGCCCTGGAGTTCTTCCAGGACGAGATTCACAAGTAAGAGCGGATTGAAAAGCGGGGGAGGGGAAAGACGGCGGCCTTTCCCCTCCCTTTGCGGCTGACGCCGGCTGTTCTCCGCCCCTATGGGGCGGGGAACAGCTGATCTATTGGGAAGCGAGGAATGTTTATGGCATTGCAGGTACTTCAAATGGTGCTGCCCATCGTGGTGCTGCTGGCGCTGGGCATGGTGTGCCGCCGGAGGAACATTTTCGACATGAAGGGTCTGGCGGGGATCAAGGCGGTGGTGGGGGACATCTGCCTGCCGGTGGTGCTGTTCAACGCCTTTTTTACCGCCAGGTACTCCCTGTCGGTGGCGCTGATCTTTGTGCTGGTGTACGCCGGGTTTGCCCTGGCCCTGGGGCTGGGCTTCGCGCTGCGGGGGCTGGCCGCCCCCCACGGGAAATTTTTCCCCTTTCTGTTGGCCAGCGCCGAGGGCGGCATGCTGGGCTATGCGCTGTACGGCGTGCTGATGGGGGAGCAGTCCGGCTTTGCCGCTGTGGACCTGGGGCAGACGGTGTTCGCGTACACGGCGTTTCTGGGGTTCCTCTCCCTTACCGACGGGCGCAGGCCCACGGTGGGCGGACTGGTGAAGAATATGGTGACCAACAAGTGCTGCATCGGCATGGCGCTGGGCATCCTCCTGGGGGTGCTGGGCGTGGGCCAGTGGGTGCTGGCCGGCCCCGCCGCCGGGGTGGTGACGGGGACAATCTCCATGCTCACCGCGCCCACCAGCGCCCTGGTGCTGCTGGTGGTGGGTTACGAGCTGGACCTGGACAAGTCCCTGCTGCGGCCGGTGGCGGTGACGGTGGCGTGCCGCCTGGCCGTGATGGGCGGGCTGCTGGCGCTGGTCAGCTTTGTGCTGTTCCGCATCGTGCCCTATGACGAGGGGCTGCAGATCGCGCTGATGATCCTCTACGCCCTGCCCGCCCCCTTCATCATCCCCCTGTTCGCCGACGTGGGGGAGGAGGGCAAGTACATCTCCACAACCCTGTCGGTGCATACCATCTGCACCATTGTGCTGTTCGCGGTCATCGCGGCATTCAGTTTGAGGTAGGGAGGGCCGCAAAGGCGGATGGAGTCGGGAATCCTCAAAAGCTGCACCAATTGCCTCAGCACACATAATTGAGGCCTGCGAGAACGGCCTGAAGTAATCCGTTTCGGCCTGTCCGAAGGAATTTGTACAGGGGGAGGACCACCCGTCTGGGCGGCCCTCCCCCTGTTTTTACACATGCCCCATCGCTCAACGCTGAGCGCCAAAAGGCTCCAGCATGATGTCGATGATTTTTTTGTCGGTCTGGGCCATGCCCTCCCGGGCCAGCCGCCCCACGTTGCGGATGGTATTCTCCACGCCCTTGATGACGATGCCGTCCCCGCCGATGAATTCACTGCCGTGCTGGGCCATCTGCATACCCAGCAGCCCGGCCTCCACCGCAGAGGCAATTTTGGCCGCGCAGCTGGATTTTGCGCCATCGCAGATCACGCCGGAGTTGATGGCCAATGCGTTGACGATGGTGTGGGCGATGCGGTCCTGCCTGCCGCCGTAGAGGTAGGCCACGCCGCTGCCCGCGCCGCACCCGGCGGAGATGGCCCCGCAGTAGGCGGACAGGCGCCCGATGCCGGTTTTGAGGTGGATGGTGATGAGGTTGGAGACCACCAGCGCCCGGTACAGGGTGGTTTGGGAAACCCCCAGCTCCCGTGCGTACACCACCACCGGCACCGAGGCGGTGATGCCCTGGTTGCCGCTGCCGGAGTTGATGACCACGGGCAGGCCGCAGCCGTTCATGCGGGCGTCGGAAGCGGCGGCGGCCATGGCCTTGGCCCGGTTGGACACGGTGTCGCCGTAGGCGTCCAGCAGAATCCGGCCGATGCGTGCGCCGAAGGGCTGGTCCAGCCCGGCCTGGGCGATGGCCATGTTATAGCTGATCTGTCGGTCCAGCAGCTCCCGCACGCCGTCCAGCGGCGTCTCGTCGGCGAAGGTGACGATATCCGCCACGTTGAGCAGGGAGCGGTCGGTGGCATATGCCTCCGGCTGTTCTTCCGCCGGAGGCTCACTGATGAGGGGAACGCCGTCCCGCTCCAGCAGTACCACGTGGGTGTGGTGCCCGGCAATGCGGCAGCGTGCGGCGTGCCCCGCCCCCTTGAGGGTGACGTCAATGTCGAAAATGAGGCCGGACCCGGACCGGCTCACGGTAAAGCGGGCCTGGTTCAGGTAGGCGGCGATCCGCTCCCGCTGTTCCGGGGTGACGCTGGAGATGACCTCCAGCTCCCGGTCCGCCTCCCCGGCGACAATGCCAGCCGCCGCCGCGGCCTCCAGCCCCCGCAGACCGCCGGTATTGGGGACCACCACGCTCTTCACGTTTTTGATGATGTTTCCGCTGACGCAGATGGAAACCTCCTGGGCGGGGCCGCCCAGCTCCCGTGCGGCCCGGGCGGCGGCGTAGGCCACGGCGATGGGCTCGGTGCAGCCCAGGGCGGGGACCAGCTCCTCGTGGAGAATAGCGGTATACTGACGGCAGGTTTCGCTTGACAGCGCCATATGCCTCACCTCAAAATATGATAATATTAAGTATATCATACCGAAAAACGGCGGGAGATACAAGGTGGGAGGGGAAAATATTTTGACAGCCCGCAAACGAAAATGGTTCCCGCCGTCAGGCGGGAACCATTTTTCGCTTATTCCAGATCGTCCTCGCCGTCCAGGGAGATGGACAAAACCTCTTCTTCGTCCTCCTCCGGCTCGTCGGCCGCAAAAGCGGCGTTCTCCTCGGCGGGATCGTCCTCGTCGCGCAGATCATCGGCCAGATTGCTCACCTCGCGGAAGCGATTCTCCTCGTGGACCTCGTCCTCGATCTCATCCAGCTTTCGGTAGGCGGCGAGGCCGGAGCCCGCGGGAATCAGCTTGCCGATGATGACGTTTTCCTTCAGGCCCAGCAGGTGGTCCACCTTGCCCTTGATGGCGGCCTCGGTGAGCACCTTGGTGGTCTCCTGGAAGGAGGCGGCGGACAGGAAGGACTCGGTGGCCAGCGACGCCTTGGTGATGCCCAGCAGCAGCCGGGTGCAGGTGGGCATTACCAGCGGTTCGCCGTCTTCCCGGGTCTCCCCGGCCTCGGTGCGCTGCCGGATAGCGGCGCAGGCGTCGCGGAACTCGATGATGTCGATGGTGGAGCCGGACAACAGGCTGGAATCGCCGGCGTCCTCCACCCGCACCTTGCGCATCATCTGCCGGACGATGACCTCAATGTGCTTGTCGTTGATGTCCACGCCCTGCTGGCGGTAGGGCTTCTGGACCTCTTGAATCAGATAGTTGTGCACCGCGTCCACGCCCCGGATGCGCAGCACCTCGTGGGGGGACAGCGCGCCCTCGGTGAGCCGCTGGCCCTTCTTTACCTGGTCGCCGGACTTCACCCGGATGCCGGAGCTGTAGGGCAGGGCATAGGTGACCACCTCGCCGTCGTCGGCGGTGATGGTGACGTTGCACAGGGTGGCCCGCTTGGTCTCCTCCACGGTGACCACGCCGGAGATCTCGGCCAGCTGGGCCATCTTCTTGGGCTTGCGAGCCTCCAGCAGCTCCTCGACACGGGGCAGGCCCTGGGTGATGTCGCCGCCGGCCACGCCGCCGGTGTGGAAGGTACGCATGGTCAGCTGGGTGCCCGGCTCGCCGATGGACTGGGCGGCGATGATGCCCACCGCCTCGCCCTGGCCCACGGGTTCGCCGAAGGCCAGGTTCATGCCGTAGCACTTGGCGCACACGCCGGAGTGGGCCTCGCAGGTGAGCACGGAGCGCACCTTGACGGACACCCTGCGGTCAGGCTCACCCTCGGCCTCGGCCTGGGCGCGGAGCCGGCTCTCAATGCGCTTTGCCAGGTCGCCGTCCACCAGCGTGTCCCGGCCCGCCAGCACTTCGCCGGTCTCAAAGTCCACCACGTCCTCGGCCAGATAGCGGCCGCGCAGCCGCTCCTCCAGGGTCTCGATGATCTGGCCGTTCTCATTGATCTCGGACACGGTGATGCCGTCGTGGGTCTGGCAGTCCTCCTCGCGGATGATGACCTCCTGGGACACGTCCACCAGGCGGCGGGTCAGGTAACCCGAGTCGGCGGTGCGCAGGGCGGTGTCGGCCATGCCCTTGCGGGCGCCCCGGGAGGAGATGAAGTACTCCAGAACCGTCAGGCCCTCGCGGAAGTTGGACTTGATGGGGATCTCGATGGTACGGCCGGAGGTATCGGCCATCAGGCCGCGCATGCCGGCCAGCTGGCGGATCTGGGCCTGAGAACCACGGGCGCCGGAGTCCGCCATCATGAAGATGGGGTTGTAGCGGTCCATGGACGCCTGGAGGGCGTCGGACACGTCGGCGGTGGTCTTTTCCCAGGCGGACACCACCAGGCGGTAGCGCTCGTCGTTGGTGAGGAAGCCCCGCTTGTACTGGTTCTCGATCTTGACGACTTCCTTCTCGGTGGCGGCGATCAGGCTGCGCTTCTCATCGGGGACGGTCATGTCGGCGATGGCCACGGTGAGCGCGCCCCGGGTGGAGAACTTGTAGCCCCGGGCCTTGATGGTGTCCAGCACCTCGGCGGAGCGGGTGAAGCCGTGCTTGGCGATGCAGCGGTCCACAATCTTGCCCAGCTGCTTCTTGCCGCAGATGAAGTTGATCTCCGGCTCAAAGACCTGCTCGGGATCGGAGCGGTCCACAAAGTCCAGGTCCTGGGGGATGCCCTCGTTGAAGAGCAGCCGGCCCACGGTGGTGCGCACCAGCTTGTGGCGCTTCTCGCCGTCGATCTCGGCGAAGCGGCGGACCAGGATGGGCTCGTGCAGCTCCAAAATGCCCTCGGCGTAGGCCAGCTGGGCCTCGTTGTCGTCGGAGAAGACGCTGTAGACCTCCTTCGCCTTCCCGTCCCCGGCCTGGGCGCACAGGGCGGGGGTGGTGCGGTACCAGCGGTTTTCCTCCTCGTCCCGGATCCACACCCGGTCGTTGTCCGCCACCGCGCCGTCGGCCAGGGCCTTGGCGGCATCGGCGGGGGTGTTGTAGGCGAAGTCGGGGTCGTAGGCGGGGTCGCGCTCGTAGGTCAGGTAGTAGGAGCCCAGAACCATGTCCTGGGTGGGCACGGTGACCGGCCCGCCGTCGGAGGGCTTGAGCAGGTTGTTGGCGGCCAGCATGAGGATGCGGGCCTCGGCCTGGGCCTCGGCGGACAGGGGGACGTGGATGGCCATCTGGTCGCCGTCGAAGTCGGCGTTGAAGGCGGTGCACACCAGGGGGTGGAGCTTCATGGCCCGGCCCTCCACCAGCACCGGCTCGAAGGCCTGAATGCCCAGGCGGTGGAGGGTGGGGGCGCGGTTGAGCATCACGGGGTGCTCCTTGATGACGGATTCCAGGGCGTCCCACACGGCGGGGGTGCCCTTGTCCACTTCCTTTTTGGCGGCCTTGATGTTGCTGATGCCGCTCTCCACCAGCTTCTTCATGACGAAGGGCCGGAACAGCTCAATGGCCATCTCCTTGGGCACGCCGCACTGGTAAATCTTCAGCTCGGGGCCCACCACGATGACGGAACGCCCGGAGTAGTCCACCCGCTTGCCCAGCAGGTTCTGGCGGAAACGGCCCTGCTTGCCCTTGAGCAGGTCGGACAGGGACTTGAGGGCCCGGTTGTTGGCGCCGGTGACGGCCCGGCCCCGGCGGCCGTTGTCGATGAGGGCGTCCACCGCCTCCTGGAGCATCC
>CAJUEG010000104.1 GCA_910584835.1 uncultured Oscillospiraceae bacterium
CCGCCATCGACGTGGTGCTGGAGGTGGGGCAGGCCAGCGTGTCCATGCTCCAGCGCAGGCTGAAGCTGGGCTATGGCCGGGCCGCCCGGCTGGTGGACCAGATGGAGGAGAAAGGGGTGGTGGGCCCCTTCGAGGGCTCCAAGCCCCGGCAGCTGCTCATCACCAAGGAGCAGTGGGCGGAGATGCAGTACAGGCAGAACATGACGCCCGCCGTGCCCGACGAGCTCCCCTTTGAGGGGGACGCCTTCCCCCAGGACCGGGACGCCCCGCCCTTCGACATGGACGAATAAAATGAGCCGCCCGGATGATTCCGGGCGGCTTCGCCTATTGGTACAGCTTCTCAGAAGGGGAGGGACCGCTCGTCCTCCGGGCCGTCCCCCGGCCCCTCCCGGGGGGCCAGGGCGGCCACGGTGACCGCCTCCCGGCCATATTTGGAGCGGATGGCGTCCATGGTGCGCTCCAGCTTTTCCACCCGCTCCCGCCGCTGGGGGGCGGCGGACTGGAACAGGTCCAGCTGCACCGCGGCCTCCCCCTCCGGGATCAGGTTGTGGGCGGTGAGGGTGATGGCCCGGATGGGCGCGCCCGACTTCCAGCTGCGCTCGATGATGTCCATGGCGGCGCGGTACAGCTCCCGGGCGGTGTTGGCGGGGGCGGCCAGGGGCCGCTGGCGGCAGATGTCCTTGAATTTGGGGTCCCGGATGGTCACCTGGAGGGTGGCCGCCTTCATGCCGTGCTTCCGCAGCCGCACCGCCACCTGGTCGGCCAGCATGGACACCCCCCGGCCCACCTCGTCCCGGCGGATCAGGTTGCGGGGGAAGGTCTCCCCGCTGCCCACCGATTTGGGGGGCGTATACGTCCCCGCCGGGGCCACGGCGCTGTGCTCCAGCCCGTTGGCGTACTCCCACAGCTGCCCCCCCTGCTTGCCCAGCAGCTCGATGAGCGCCTTTTTGTCGAAGGCGGCCAGCTCCCCGATGGTGGTCACGCCGTACTGCCCCAGCACCTTGGCCGCCGCCCTCCCCACAAAGAGGAGGTCGGACACCGGCAGGGGCCAGACGATATGCCGGAAGTTCTCCCGGGAGATGACGGTGGTGGCGTCCGGCTTTTTGTAGTCGCTGCCCAGCTTGGCGAATACCTTATTAAAGGACACCCCCACCGAGATGGTCAGCCCCAGCTCCTCCCGGACGGTGTTTCGGATACGGTCGGCCAGGGCTTTGGGGTCGCCGCCGAACAGGTGGAGGGAGCCGGTGACATCCAGCCAGCTCTCGTCGATGCCGAAGGGCTCGATGAGATCGGTGAAGCGGTCGTAGACGGCGTTGACCTTTTTGGAATACTCCCGGTACAGCCCGTGGTGGGCGGGGAGGAGCACCAGGTCCGGGCACTTCTGCCGTGCCTGCCAGATGGTCTCCGCCGTGCGCACGCCGAACCGCTTGGCCGGTTCGTTTTTTGCCAGGATGATGCCGTGGCGGCTCTCCGGGTCGCCGCACACCGCCGCGGGGACACGCCGAAGCTCCGGGTGGGAGAGCAGCTCCACCGAGCAGTAAAAGCTGTTGCAGTCGCAGTGATAGATGACCCGATCCATGGCCCTTCTCCCCCTTTCCCGGCGGCGCCCTTTGGGAACAGTATACACGGTATATTGTTGAATGTCAAACAATTGTTTCACGTGAAACGGCTTGAATTTTTTGGGCAGGGATGGTATACTGAACTTGAAAACAGTGGACTGCGCGGACGGGAGGGCCGGGAGATGAAGGTATACAGCTGGAAGACCCTGCTGGTCACAATATTTGGGGCTGGAGCCATGCTGGCGTATGCCGTGGTCCGGATGTACCGGGGGGACTGGCTGTTCGGGGGAGTCTTGGCCGTAATGGCCCTGGGCATGGCGGTGGAGGGCCTGGAGGCGTCCCTGACGGAAGAGGGCTATCGGAAGGACGTGGAAACCGGGGCCCGGGGGAAGCGCGCCTACAGGGCCCTGTTTGGAAAGCTCGCCCCGGTGATGCCCCACGGGGCGGTGATCCTCATGGGGGCCGGGGCGGCGTCCGCCCTGGCGCTGCCGGAGCTGCCGTGGATCGCCTTGGCGTTTGTGCTGGGCGCGCTGGCCTATCAGCTTTGGCTGGCCCGGGCGCTGCGCAGGGAGCTGGACCGGGAAGAGGAAGAGGAAGAGGAAGAGGCGGCGGAGTAGCGGCCAACGCATAAATTTTGCGCCCCTTCCGCTCAATGCGGAGGGGCGCAGCTCTGCCGCCCGATGAGATGCAGGCCCGCCGGAACGGGAAAATTTTTTGCCTCCCCCGCGGAAGCGGGGGAGGCTCTATCAGTCACCCGATGAACTGTACGCTGTTCACGCACACGAAATACAGCCGTTTGTCGGTCTCGTTGGCCAGCACCAGCACATTGCCCACGCTGCCCAGCAGCATCACGTTCTGGAGCAGCAGCAGCCCCGCCGCCAGGGATACCCGGCGCCGCAGGTTGTTCTGGGCCAGGGTGGCCAGCAGCCCTGCCGCGCAGCAGCAGTCCCGGCCGTCACAGGCGCAGGAGCAGCAGTCCAGGTCGCAGGGATCGCCGCAGGGGTTCAGCCGCTGGGCCAGCAGGGTGCGCAGGCACCGGAAGTTCCGGGCCTCCACCTCATCGGCGGTGAGGTCGCCCTCGGGGCAGGCCGCCGCCCCCTGGATCACCACCGCGTCCAGCTCACACAGGCTCACCTGGCTGGCGGTAAAGGCGCAGCTCTTGGACGCCGGGGTGTAGAGCTCGGCATCGATGTCCAGCAGGTCGCAGGTGCACGGGGCAAACCGCCGGAAACTGCCCGACAGGGGGCCCAGGTTGTCGGACGGCCCGCAGGGGCAGGGCTTCGGGGGCGGGGTGGGCTTGCCCCTGGTTCCGGCGGCGCAGCCGTCGTCCTCATCGTCCGTCTGGGCAGCGGCGGCCCTGCCGTGGGGCTTCCAGTTCTTGATAGCGGCCCCGGCGGTGTAGGTGCCGGTGACAAACGCCGCCGCGTCAAAGTCCAGCAGGCTGGAGATCTGCTCGTCGCACAAAAGACCCAGCGCCGCCCGGAAGCTCTGCTTGCAGCAGCAGCCCTCCTCCACATGGGGGGGCTTGGGCTTGGGCCCCGGGGCGGGGCGGCAGCAGCACACCATGGGCTGGCAGCAGTCCTGGTCGTGGCAGCAGTCCCGGTCATGGCGGCAATCTTGTTCGTGGCAGCAGCCGCTGTCCCCACAGCCGCAGCCACAGTCACGGCCAGACTGGGGGCCGGGGCGCTGACAGGTCCCGGCGGCGAACTCCTCTGCGGACATGGCATAGCCCCTGGGAGGGTCGTTCCAATAGAATTGAATCATGAGTACACTCCTTTCACCGGCCCTAGGCCCAGGGAGCCCGCCGCCTCCGCCGGGGCCGGAGTCAGGCGCGGGGGCAGGGCGCAGCGCCCGCCTGGGTACAATCCAGTCTATGCCCCGGACCGGTCTGCGGCCACCCCTTGTCAACCCCTGTCCCATAAAAATCCCCGACAAAAAAATCAATCCCCATTTATATAGATTGCTAGTTGACACTGACCACAAGATATAGTATCATAAGAAAGCGCCCGTAGTTTACCCCCCAGATACTTCCAGGGCGGAGCGGACCGCTTTGACCGGCCCGGCACACAAAAGAACGATCAAGAGAAGGGAGCCCGCCCCATGAAAGTCATCAAAAGAGACGACTCCGTTGTGGAGTTTGACCGAGCAAAAATTGTCGCCGCCATCCAGAAAGCCAACGCCGCGGTGGACAAGCCCTGCCGCCTCGACGAGGGGTCCATTGAGGCCATCGCCGACGCCGTGGCCTCCACCCGCGGCCGCAAGCGCCTGCTGGTGGAGGACATCCAGGATATGGTGGAGACCAAGCTGATGGCCGCCGGCAAGTACGAGCTGGCCAAGGCCTATATCATCTATCGCTACACCCGGGCGCTGGTGCGCAAGGCCAACACCACCGACGAGTCCATCCTGTCCCTGATCCGCAACGACAACAAGGAGCTGGCGGAGGAGAACGCCAACAAGAACACCGCCATTGCCTCCACCCAGCGGGACTACATCGCCGGAGAGGTGAGCCGGGACCTGACGCGGCGCATTCTGCTCCCCGAGCACATCTCCAAGGCCCACGACGAGGGCGTGCTCCACTTCCACGACGCGGACTACTTTGTCCAGCACATTTTCAACTGCTGCCTGGTGAATATCGGCGACATGCTGGACAACGGCACCATGATCAACGGCAAGCTGATCGAGTCCCCCAAGAGCTTCCAGGTGGCGTGTACCGTGGTCACCCAGATCATCTCCTGCGTGGCCTCCAACCAGTACGGCGGGCAGTCGGTGGAGATGAGCCACCTGGGCAAATACCTGCGGGTATCCTATGAGAAGTATCTCCGCCGCACCCGGGAGGCCGCCCCCGAGCTGGACGACGCCACCGTGGAAAAGCTGGCCCGGGCCCGCACCAAGGACGAGCTGCGCAGCGGCGTGCAGACCATCCAGTACCAAATCAACACCCTGATGACCACCAACGGCCAGTCCCCCTTCGTCACCCTGTTCCTGGTGCTGCGGGAGGGCGATCCCTATATCCAGGAGAACGCCGCCATTATCCAGGAGATTCTCACCCAGCGGCTGGAGGGCATCAAGAACGAGAAGGGGGTGTATATCACCCCGGCCTTCCCCAAGCTGGTGTACGTGCTGGACGAGTGCAACAACCTCACCGGCGGGGAGTACGACTACCTCACCGAGCTTGCCGTCAAGTGCTCCGCCAAGCGGATGTACCCCGACTACATCTCCGCCAAGAAGATGCGGGAGCACTACGAGGGCAATGTGTTTTCTCCCATGGGCTGCCGGTCCTTCCTGGCCCCCTGGAAGGACGAGAACGGGAACTATAAATTCGAGGGCCGGTTCAACCAGGGCGTGGTGTCCATCAATCTGCCCCAGATCGGCATCCTCTCCGGCCGGGACGAGGACAAGTTCTGGCCCCTGCTGGAGGAGCGGCTCCAGCTGTGCTTCGAGGCGCTGATGTGCCGCCACAACGCCCTGAAGGGCATCCGCTCCGACGTGTCCCCCATCCACTGGCAGTACGGCGCGGTGGCCCGGCTGGAGAAGGGGGAGACCATCGACAAGCTGCTGTACGGCGGCTACTCCTCCATCTCCCTGGGCTATATCGGGCTGTACGAGGTGACCAAGCTGGTGAAGGGCTGCTCCCAGACCGAGCCGGAGGGGGAGGACTTCGCCCTGCGCCTGATGAACCACCTGCGCGCCACCACCGACCGCTGGCGCAAGGAAACGAACATCGGCTTTGCCCTGTACGGCACCCCGGCGGAGAGCCTGTGCTACCGCTTCGCCCGCATCGACAAGGAGCGGTTTGGGACAATCCCCGATGTAACCGACAAGGGATATTATACCAACAGTTATCACGTGGACGTGCGGGAGGACATCGATGCCTTCGCCAAGTTCACCTTTGAGAGCCAGTTCCAGAAGATTTCCTCGGGGGGCTGCATCTCCTACGTGGAGATCCCCAACATGCGCCACAACCTGGAGGCCCTGCGGGACGTGGTGCGGTTCATCTACGACAACATCCAGTACGCCGAGTTCAACACCAAGAGCGACTACTGCCAGGTGTGCGGCTACGACGGGGAGATCATCGTCAACGAGGACAACGAGTGGGAGTGCCCCGTGTGCCACAACAAGGACCACGCCAAGATGAACGTCACCCGGCGGACCTGCGGCTATCTGGGGGAGAACTTCTGGAATGAGGGTAAGACCAAGGAGATCGCGTCCCGCGTTCTGCATCTCTAAAAACAAACACAAACGGGGCGGTCATCCAGCCGCCCCGTTTCACACCCCAAGCCAAACGGTCCACCCCTGAGGCGCAGTCAGCAAGGCGCGCCATCTTCAGTACCAGATACCGGCGGCAGCACAACTAGAAGCACCAGTGTCGAAAGCCCCACGCGCCGGGAGGTCAAATCAAACGCACCGTATAGGGCGTCCCCCGTAAGGGGCGCATAGGGGCCGCGGTCTCGCCTTCGGCTCGGTCGGCGCTGGACGGTCTCCACTGGGGACCAGCGCCCCTATGCGCACTCTTTGCCTGCTTTCTCTTGCGAGAGAGAAGGCAGGCCCCGGAGGGCACTCCCTCCAAAGGAGGACTCTATGAATTACGCAACGATTAAGTGGGCCGACGTGGCCAACGGCCCCGGCGTCCGGGTATCCTTGTTCGTGTCCGGCTGCACCCACCGCTGCCCCGGCTGCTTCAATGAGGAGGCGTGGGATTTCGGCTTTGGACAGCCCTTCACAGGGGCGGAGGAGGACAAAATCCTCGCCGCCCTGGCCCCCGGCCACATCAAGGGCCTGTCCCTGCTGGGGGGCGAGCCCTTCGAGCCGGACAACCAGCGGGCGCTGCTCCCGTTTTTGCGGCGGGTAAAGGAGAAGTACCCCCGGAAGGAAATCTGGTGCTACTCCGGCTACACCCTGGACGGGGAGCTGTGGCGGGACAGCCGGGCCCGGTGCGAGTGCACCGACGGGATGCTCCGCCTGATCGACGTGCTGGTGGACGGCCCCTTTGTGGAGTCGAAAAAGGATTTGAACCTGCGCTTCCGGGGGTCGGCCAACCAGCGGATTTTGAACGTCCCCGCCAGTTTGAAGGCTTATACTCCCGTCCTCTGGGACGGGGATATGACGATCCAGCCCATTACCGTGTAAAGGAGAAACCGACATGACCGCACCCGTTTCCGTCCAGCTGCTGGACCCCCGGGCCAAGCTGCCCGCCTGCGGCTCCCCGGACGCCGCCGGGGCCGACCTGTATGTGGTGGCCGACGGCCCGGTGACCATCGCCCCCGGGGAGACGGTGATGCTTCATACCGGCCTGGCCTTCGCCATTCCCCAGGGCTTTGTGGGGCTGGTATGCGCCCGGTCCGGCATGGCCTGCAAGCGGGGGCTCGCCCCCGCCAACAAGGTGGGGGTGGTGGACGCGGACTACCGGGGCGAGGTGCTGGTCTTCCTCCACAACCACGGCGGCGAGGCGCAGGTGGTGGAGGACGGCGACCGGGTAGCCCAGCTGGTCATCGTGCCCTACCTCACCGCCGAATTCACCCAGGCGGACGAGCTGGATGGTACGGAGCGGGGGAGCGGCGGCTTTGGCTCCACGGGCATGAAATAAAGAAGGCCCGGCGCATAGCGCCGGGCCCTTCCCTTAGAACCTGTATTCACAGTCTCAAACGCCGTATGGACGGATCTTTTCCCGCCATGCTTCGTTGCGATTTCTTGAAATAAACACAATTATTTCTGCGAAATCCCGCCTCGCCTGACGGGAAAATCCCTCGCCCATCCGGCGTAATCGACCATGAATACAGGTTCTTACTTGTCCGATTACTCCTGGGGCTTATCCTCGTCCTGGCAGCAGCAGGACGGCTCGTCCTTGCCCTGGCAGCAGCAGGAATCGTCGCCCTGGGCGTCGCAGCAGGGCGCGTCCTCCCCACAACAGGGGGCCTCGGCCTCCACAGCCTCCACCTCTTCGTCGCTGATCTGGCCGGTGGCCTTGATGTCGGCGATGCGCTCGTTGTTGTAGGAGATGCGGGCCATGGCGTCGGTGATCCGCTGGCAGATGTCGGCGTAGGCGGGCTCGGGCGCGGAGGCCCGCTCGGCATAGTACAGCTTGCCCAGCTCGGAGTAGGCCTTGCGGATGGCCTCCTGCTCGGCGG
>CAJUEG010000105.1 GCA_910584835.1 uncultured Oscillospiraceae bacterium
CCGATGAGCAGCTCACCGAGGTGTACCGCTGCATCGCGGAAACCTTGGACAGCGGTTACCCCATCACCAGGGAACGGGAGAAAACGCTGACAACCACCATGGAGCAGATTTCCGCCAGCGTGGACAATTTGGACGAGCGCGTCAGCCTGTCCAACCAGCGGGAACTGGAGACGATGAAGCAGCACGGGCCGGAGATTCCGGAGGACATTCACAACCAGGGAGGTATGTGCTTTGAATAACACAGAAAAAACGGCAGCGACCCCGCAGGGGGCCGGAAAGCCCTATACGGTAGAGGAGCTTCTCACCCTGATGGGGCCTGAATTTCAGAGACAGAAGGACGTCATGCGCCAGTGCATCGCCGGTCTCACAGAATACGCCGCCCAACTGGCGGTGCAGGGCCAGGAGGAACAGCTTCCCCGGCTCCGCAGGGTCTGCGTTGAGATGGCGGAGTTTTGGGGGCTGGCTGAGGAGGATACGCCGGAAGGCGTTCGGAACATGGCGGAGCAGTACGGCAGCGCCTTCGACCGCGCGGTGTCAACCGCCCGAGGCGCTGGCTGTGCGCCGGGCCTGGGTGAGCAAGCCGTACAAAACGCCCTTGCAGGTTTGGAGCTCTACGCCCGGGAGCTGCGGGCCAACGATGAGGGGCTGGAGGATTGGGCTGTGGAGTGCGAGATCCTCGCGGACGATCTGGAGGAATTTGCGGCACGGTCCGGGCCGGAGGAACTGGAAGCGGCGGAGCAGCAGGCGGACAGCGGGCCGGGAATGGGGATGTCGC
The DNA here is from genome assembly GCA_910584835.1 of uncultured Oscillospiraceae bacterium. Classification (GTDB taxonomy): domain Bacteria; phylum Bacillota; class Clostridia; order Oscillospirales; family Oscillospiraceae; genus Enterenecus. The sequence goes on from CAJUEG010000105.1 coordinate 776, forward strand.
CGTGAGAGTTCGATACAAACATAACCGGGAGCCGCAGTTCTATGAGTCTATGTGCCTGACCACCACGCCCCACGAGCCGCCCCCCGCCGTCACCGGGCCGCAGAGCCATTGTGCGGGCTGTCCCTACCCCGGCCATGGCTTCGTGTGCGGCAACGGCGAAACGTGCCTGCGCACCGAGATGGCCCGGATCATGGAGCGGGACAAGTCTGTTGCTTCTGCCGGGTAGCTTTTGGAGGGAATCTGTGGTAATGTCGCTGTTAATACTGGTGAAGGGAGGTGAGCCTGTGGGTAAGCGAGGTCAGAAATTTCAAGTGAATACGTTCCGGCGCAAACAGTGTTCGGCCCCGTTCCATCCAAGGGACGGGGCTTTTTTCATGCCCAGCCGGAGGAAGTTCCGGCGCAAAAATCATAACAGGAAGGGATGAAAACCACGAGCATCCAAAAAGAATGGCTGGACTTTCTGCGGGAGCAGTACCCCGTGGGCAGCCGGATCAAGCTCCGGGAGATGGGCTCGGACGACCCGTGCCCCATCAAGCCGGGATCTATGGGCACGCTCCAGTACATCGACGATATGGGGACCGTTTTCGTGGCCTGGGACAACGGGCGCGGCCTGGGCCTGGTGATGGGCCAGGACTCCTTCACCGTCCTGCCGCCGCCCCCTCAGACGCTGAAGCTCTATATGCCGCTCACCGCCGACCTGTTCGAGCCGGACGAATACGGGAGCATGGGCGAGGAGAGCGAACTGCTGGAGGGGCGTGAGCTGCTGAAGTACGAGGATCAAATCACAGCGGCGCTGGTCCGCAACCGGATGCCCGAGGAGGCGGAGCGTGGTATCATGCACTGGTATCATGAAAATGACGCTGTGGCCGACAAGGTGCGCTCAGTGGTGTTCGGCCTGGAACGGAGGGCGGGCCAGCTCTGGGGTGTGGCGGAGTGTCAGGTGCAGGGCGAGCTGACACCCGGGGAACTGGACACGCTGAAGGAATACGTCACCGGGCAGGCGTCGGACGGCTGGGGCGAGGGCTTCGAGCAGCGAGAGCTTGACGCCGGTGACGGCGCGGAGCTGTACGTCCACCTCTGGAATTCGGACGATTGGAGCCTCCAGACGGAACAGGAGCGGTTCGGGCCGGAGCAGACCGCCGCCCAGCCCCAGATAGGGGGGATGGATTTTGCGTAAGGTATTTGAGGTGGAGCTGAATTCGCCCGACTGCGACGCCTATGCCACCCTGACCCTCCCCGCCACCCCCTACTCCATGCTGGACGCGCTGGAACAACTGGGATTGGCGGAGGGACAGCTTCCCGGGTGGCGCATCACCCGGGCCTATGGCGACAGAAACCCGTTCTCTCTCTCCCGTATGGAGGGCGCCCTGCCCGAGCTGAATGTCCTGGCCCTGCGCCTGACCCAGCTCAACGAAACGGAACTGGCCATTGTGGATGGGCTGGCAATCATGGCGCGTGAGTGGGGCGGGCCGTCCATCCCCATAACCCAGGCCATCGACATGACCTACAGCACAGACTGCTGCCACATCATCGAGGAAACCGCCGACGATCAGACGCTGGGCCGGTTCTGCGCGGAAAACGGCTTTGTCCCCGAGGCGGAAAGCCTTTCAGATGAAGCATTTGCCCTGCTGGACTTTGAGCGGATTGGCAGACAGTTCAGGCAGAACGAGCGCGGTATCTTCACAAGCGGCGGGTATGTCCAGCGGTGGGAGGAGCTGAAGCAGGTCAGCAAGAACCTGGATTTCACCCTGAAAAAGCCGGGCTACACCATCCTGGCGGAGCTGCCGGACGGCAGTCGGGTGGACCTGCCCACGCCGCTGGGCGAAACCGTGCTGGAGGAACCTGCCCAGTGTGTGGACTGCGCCGCCCCCGCCCTCAACGGCCTCACCGCCATGCGCTCCACCCTGGATCTGCTGGCCTTCCGTCTGGCGGAGCTGGAGGTGGACGGCGAACTGACCAAATACAAGGCGGTGCTGGTCGCCACCGGCTGCGAGGACATCGCCCGGGCGCTGACGCTGGCGGACGGGCTGGATCAATACGCCTTCGACCCGGAGCCGCGCGAGCCGGACGAGGTGGCCAGCGGGCATTTGAAGGAACTGCTGCCGGAGGAGGAATTGGCGGCCCTGCTTCCCAACGTGGTCCTGTACCGCTATGGGCAGGCCCTGATGGAGCAGAGCGGCGGCAAACTTACGGGGTACGGCTATGTCCAGCCCGCCGCCGGCCCCGTCCAGGGGATGGAACCGCAGAAAAATGGATTGGAGATGACGTTGGGTTGAACGATTTTGACTACCTGGCCCAACTCCCCGGCGAGGAGCGGGAGCAGAATTGGATCAGGACGCGGCTGAAAACGCTGAGTGTGCGGGAGGGCATCATCCTGGCCGCCGCTGCCCAGGCCGACCCGCCTGAGAACGCCGTCCAGGCCATCAACCAGCTCCAGGCCCTGGACGAATACAGGGTGTGCCTGGACGCGGGCAGCTATGAGGCGCTGGGCAGGCGGCACCTGATCAACGACACCGCCATGCCGATGGATGCCCTGGCCTTCGCCGACCTGGAGGCGGCGGGGCGGCAGTATGAGGACAGGCACCCCGGCCTGTTCATCGGCAGCTACTATGTCCAGTACCCGGGAACGCCCCCCGAGCCGGTCTACCGGCGCGGCATGGCCCTCCCCGCCGACGACGGGTGGAGCGTCAAGATGAAGCTGGTCTCCCCCGCTGTGCCCGAGGGGGTGTGGCTGCGCCTGCCTGGGCCGTTCGAGGACGGCAGTGAGGATGTGGTGAAGGAAGAACTGGAGGTAGGGATGGCCCTGCGGGAGCTGCGTGTGCGTTTTGGGGCCGAATGCACTTTGATGGATGCCCAATGCGTTTTACCCGAAGCCGGGGATTTGGTGGCCCAATACAGCAGCGATATTGAGGGCCTGTTTTACGATGCGCACAACCTGGGCTGTGTGCTAAACGAGAGAGGCCAGGGCTCCCCGCACTTCATGGAGCGGTATGCCGCCGCGCTGGCGCTGGAGGGCTGCCAAAACCTAAAGCTGGCGCTGGACATTTCCCAAAACCTCAACTGCTACGACTGGATGCAGTGCGCCGATCTGGAGGAGTCCGGCAGGTGCAGGCTGCTGGACGCCGGCATGACGGAGGAGCAGATCCGGGCCAGCGGCATCGACCTGGCTGGCTACAAAGCCCACCTTCCGGAGAAGGAAGGGTACACGCCCACCCCGGACGGCTGGGGTTATATCCGCCGCAACGCCAACGAGTTCTACTACCAGTTCAGCACCCCCGCCCAGCCCCAGGAGGAGCCTGGGATGACAATGCAATAATACATTTACAGGGGCCGTTTTCCCGATAGGGGGATGACGACCCCTTTCGTCGCCGCAAGCTGCGCATCCTCTCCCCACAAAAGCTGAAAAACGCTTTTGTGGGGCGCCCCGCTTTTGCACCCCTTTTCCGGGAAAACGCCCCCCGAAAAAGGAGGACGTCATGAAAGAAGAACAGCTCCTGGCCTATCTGAAGGCCAATTGCTTCGGGCGGAAAAAGAGCCAGACCCGGGGCCAGCTCCAGCGGAAGCTGGGACTCAGCAAAGACCAGCTCACCAACATGGTTCATCGGATGCGCTGCAAGGGCCTGCCCATCGCGGGCGGGCCACTGGGATACTTCTACGCCCAGAACGCCGGGGAACTCCACGCCACCATCCGCTGGCTGGAGAAGATGGTGCGTACCCTGCTGAAGTCCATCGACGGACTGGTGAAGGCTATGGAGTCCTTCGGGCCCGTGGATGATGGCGGTGGGGGTGATGGTTCCTGAGAAGCTTCATCCCCTGGGTGGGCGGCAAGGGCAGGCTGCTGTGGCTGATCAATAAACTGGCCCCCGCCCGGTACGCCCGGTTTGTGGACGTATTCGGCGGCAGCGGCACCGTCACCCTGGGCCGTCCCCTGCGCCGGGGCTGCATTGAGATCTACAACGATTTCAACAGCAACCTCACCAACCTGTTCTGCTGCGTGAAGGAGCGCACTATGGCCCTGCTCCGGGAGCTGGGCTTTCTGCCGCTGAATTCCCGGGACGATTTCGATGTCCTGTACAAATTTTTCTCCCGCCAGGAGTTCACCGACGACTATCTGGAGGAGGAACTGGAGCTGACGCAGGTTTTTCTTGATCCACCCCACAGGGAAGCTGTCCGCCGCCTGATGCTGGAGCGCGCCCCCCGGGGCGATTTGCGCCGGGCGGCGGACTACTTCAAGCTGGTGCGGTACAGCTTCAGCGGCGGGGCCAGCGCCTTTGCGGGCCGCCCCTGCGACATCCGCCGCTTCTTCCACCTCGTCTGGGAGTGTTCCCGCAGGCTGAAGAACGTGGTGATCGAAAACAAGGACTTTGAGAAGCTCATTGAGCAGTACGACCGGGAAAACACCTTTTTCTACTGCGATCCGCCCTACTATGACGCCGAGTGCTACGAGGTGGCCTTCCCCAAGGACGATCACATCCGGCTCCACGACGCGCTGGCCCGATGCAAAGGGCTGGTGATGGTGTCCTACAACTATTGCCCCAACATCTGCGAGCTGTACCAGGATTTTTACATCTTCCATACCACGCGGCCCAACAGTATGTCCCAGACCGTGGGCAGCGAGTACGAGGAGGTGGTGATGACCAACTACGACCCCCGCGTCCTGGGGGCGGACCGGGGCTGGCAGATCAGCCTGTTCCAGCGCCCGGAGGACGGCGGAGGGACATACCGGCTCATCCACGAACCCATCAAAAATAAGGAGGAATTCCCATGAACAAGCAGAAAAATGTAACCATATCCATCCCTGTGGAGGACGCGGAGTACTGCGGCCTCACTCCGGACGGCGAGGTCACGATCCACGCCGGGGAGAATGTGCTGATGGTGACACCCAAGGAGATGACCGTCCTGCAGGTCGCCCTGGCCACCAGGTCGCTGATCGAGGTGGCGTGTACGCTCATCGGCGGCATCAGGAAAACCTGCGGCAAGTGTGTAGAGCGGCGCTGCGCCGATAGCTGTCCCTTCGTCGACACAAGCTCCACATCCTTCGCCCCGCCGCAAGCGGCAGGGCTCACTCATTCCGCTGTGTCTCCTCTCCCCACAAAGCCTGAAGGACGGCTTTGCGGGGGCCCCGGCGTCCCGGGCAAGTGCCCCTTCTGGGACGCGGAGCCGGAGGTGACGCTGTCCGACTCCGCCCGGGAGGCGCTGGGGATCCCGAAAGACGCCAAACTGATGCTTCTCCCCGATGTAGGCGAGGGCCTGGTCACGGTTGCGGACTATGATCACGACATCGCCGATATCCCCGCCCAGGTGCTGGCCGCGCTGGATTACGCCGGCGTGTGCCGTGGGCGGCTGGACGAGGCGGTGATGAACAACGAGGTGATCCGCCATGGCTGAGGCCCTCTACCCCTATTCCCGGCAGGAGGCCAAGGGGCGGGGCGAGCTGGCCCGATGGAAGCGGAGCCACCAGGCCAACGTCAAATGCGCCCGGGACATCAAAAACCTCATCGTTTCCCACACCCAGGATGGGCAACTGGAAGCGGACTGCGCCCGGACGGCGCTGGACTGGTGGGGCTTCCCCCGGGTGCAGTTGGTGCTGTCCAACACCCTGCGCGGCGCCAGCGGCCAGGGGTTCGACCCGGATGCCCTCCACTGGGCACAGACGGCCCAAGTCCCGTATGAAAAAGCTGCCGGCGAGTTCAAGCTCCAGGCAGACAGCGCCCTGCTGGCGCAGTTCCTCCGGCAGACCTACGAGGAGTACCAGGCGCTGGCGATGTTCGGTCCCGGGCACTGCGTCGAGGCTGACCAGGACTACGCCGGGAAGGTGCTGGTTCTGCGCCCGGACAGGCTGAGGGAGGAGTGCTGGTCCGCGCAAAACCAGTTGTGGTATGGGGAGTGCGGCTTTGGCTGCTCCCCTGCCTCCAGGGGACGGGCGGTGTACGCCACCTGCCTGGGGGATGGCGAGGAGGCCCGCTGGAACCGGGAGGACTTCATGGGCGTGCTGGACGAGCAATATCTGCCGGACTGGGCACTGGAGCGGTTAGCCGAACTTCGCAGCCCCGCCCAGGAACAGGGCGAACCAGTTCAGGAACAGAACAACGGCCCCGCCCAGGGCGGCATGGAAATGGGGTGAGGGCGATGTTCCAATTCTACGTGGTGGACAACCTGTGGCAGGGGACGCTGAACACCGCCCACTTCCACTGCCTCCCCGACGCCGTCCAGGCATACCGGGAGCTTTCCGCCGCCAATCGTAAGGCGCTGGGCATCCAGCGCGGCATCGACGCCATCGACCTGGTGCAGTGTCTCCCCCTGTTCCCCGATGACCGGGAGGGCGAGAATGTGATGGTGCTGCGGTTCCTGGAATATCCCCTGTGGAAGTCCGACCCCCAGATCATGGAGACGGCCCAGGAGCTGGCGTCCCGGCTGCACATCCGCTACTGCCTGTTCCGGCGCTGCATCATCCCCGCCCCAGAACGGGACAAGCTGCCCCGCCCCCTGCGGGGCCGATATCTCTGGCCCGATGAGCCCGGCGACTTCGCCACCGCCGCTCAGTGGATCTACGTAGCCGGAGTGGGCAGGCTGTCTGCGCTTGAATTCAAGCGCCGCTATATGGACGTGAACTCCGTCCAATACCCCCTGGTGGTTCACATCGGGGCCCATGGGATGGACAGCCGGGGCAATTACAAGGCCCTGCAAGTGACCCCGTGGGAATTTCACCTGTTGGCGCGCCGCTCCAAAGAGCGGCTTGACCAAAATAAAAATGAAACGAGGAATTTGAAATGAACCAGTTCGCAAATCATGCTCCTGAGAGCAGGAACCCCATGCAGGTGGATGTGAAGATCCACACGCTGCACACCAGCGGCTCCGTCCTG
>CAJUEG010000106.1 GCA_910584835.1 uncultured Oscillospiraceae bacterium
ACACCCCGGCCTTGCTCATGTCGGACAGCACCCGGCCCAGGGAGCGCACCGGCCAGGCCATGGCGCTGTTGTAGATGACGAAGGCCTGGAAGTCCCCCAGGGACAGCCCGCCGTTCACCGCCTCCACCGTCCCGGCCACGATCACCGCCATCACCTGGGCGCAGGTGATCAGCGAGCCGGAGGCCCAGTAGACGCTGAGCAGCTTGCCCAGCTCCACCCACAAGGCGGAGAAGCGGTCGTTTTTCTTCCCGAAGCGGTCAATCTCAAACCGCTCCCGGCCAAAGGCCCGCACCACCCGCACGCCGGTGAGGTTTTCCTGGGCGCAGGTGGTCAGCTCCCCCTCCGCCTCGTCCGCCGCCTTAAACCGGTGGGAGATTTTGCCGTAAAACACCCACGAGGCCAGCAGCGAAATGGGGACGAAGGCCAGCGACACCAGGGCCAGCCGCCAGTTCATGGCCAGCATGATGGCGGAGTACAGCACAATGAGGAATATGGTGCGCACCACCTCCATCAGCTGGTTGCAGACGAAGGTGCGGATGACCTCCACGTCGGAGGTGCACCGCTGGATGATGTCGCCGGTGGCGTGGGCGGTGTGCCAGGCAAAGCTCAGGCGCTGGATGTGGCCGTACAACCCGTCCCGCAGGCTCTTCACAAAGCCCTCCGACCCCTTGGACAGGTTGATCCGCATGCCGTAGATGCACACGCCCCGCACCGCCGCCACCAGCACCACCGCCCCCGCCGCCAGCCACAAAAAGGGCAGGGGGTCGGCCCGGAGCCGGTCCAGCGGCACCAGCGGGCGCAGAAAGCCGGGCAGGCCGGGGGCCTCGCCCCCCAGCACCGAGTCCACGGTGAAGCTGATGATCTGGGGCACCAGGGCGTTGCAGGCGGTGTTCATCCAGGCCAGCAGGACCGCCCCGGCAAAAAAGCCCCAGCAGCCCCGCAGATGGCGCATAATCATGCCCGTCTTCTCCCGCCGGGACAGTTTCGTTTGTGATTCCATACTCTGCTCCTTTCCCATGGACGCAAAAAGCGCCCCTTCTGTCTGGACAGAAGGGACGCCGCATACCACAAAATGGCCGGGAATGGAAACCCGATTACTCCATCCCCAAGGCGCGCAAATATCCCAACAGTCCCATACTGCCTGTGTTCTTCTTCCCAAAAAGCAGATTACTCAACATATCGCGCGCCTCCTTTCAAAATTTTTTACAGCGTTGCCAAGTATATCCCTTTTGGCGTGGATTGTCAAGCCTTATTTTTCAGCGCCGCCGCCACGCCGGAGATATACGCCCCGTCCACCACCTTATAGCTGTCCTCGGGGGGGTACAGGCAGCCGCCGTAGTGGATGCCCCGGTCGTTCCGGGCGGAGGGGTCGTTTCGGACGGTGTGGCCGGACATGTGCAGCTGGGTGCAGCCGGTCCGGGCGGCCACCCACTCCAGGTTCCGGGCGTTGACGCCGCCGCCGGGGAGTATTTCAATGCGCCCGGCGGCATATTCCACCATCCGCCGGATGGTGTCCGCCCCCAGGGGCACGCTGGCCTGCTGGCCGCTGGTGAGCACCCTGGTCACCCCCAGCCCGATGAGGGCGTCCAGCGCCTCCCTCCAGTCCGGGGTCACGTCGATGGCCCGGTGGAACACGCACTCCCTCCCTCGCTCCCGGCACAGCTCCGCCAGCACCCCGGTGCGCTGTGCGTCCACCGTGCCGTCCTCATGGAGGAAGCCGAAGGCCAGCCCGTCCGCCCCGTGGTCCAGCAGCAGCCCGGCGTCCTCCACCGCGGCGGCGAACTCCGCCGGGGTGTAGCAGAAGCCCCCCTCCCGGGGGCGCACCATGGCGATGATCTTCATCCCCGTCTCCCGCTTGGCCACCAGCAGGGAGCCCAGGGTGGGGGTGAGCCCCCCGTGGAACAGGTCGCAGTTCAGCTCCGCCCGGTCCGCCCCGCCCCGGCGGGCCTCGATCACGTCGTCCGCGCTGCCGCAGCACACCTCAAGCAGAATTTTTCCCATAGCCCTGGCCTCCTTTTTTATTTGGGGAATATTATATATTTCTCCCCTCCGCCTGTCAACAGGGGCTTGTCATCCGGCGGATAACCCGGTAAAATAGCCGGGAGAGGAGGGGTTTTATGCCCTTTGTATTTGACCGGGACGCCTATGAGCGCCGGACGGCCTGGTTCACCCGGGCCCGGTTCGGCCTGTTTCTCCACTGGGGGCTGTACGCCATCCCCGCCCGGGGGGAGTGGGTGCGCAGCGTGGAGCGCATCCCCAACGAGGACTACGACCCCCTTATGGCCCAGTTTGACCCCGGGCACTGCGACATGCGGGCGTGGATGGCCGCGGCCAAGGGGGCCGGGATGCAGTACGCCGTGCTCACCGCCAAACACCACGATGGCTTCTGCCTGTTCGACAGCGCCTGCACCAGCTTCAAGTCCACCAACAGCCCGGCGGGGCGGGATTTCGTCCGGGAGTTCCTGGACGCCGCCCGGGAGGCGGGGCTGCGGGCGGGGCTGTACTTCTCCCTCATCGACTGGCGCCACCCCGACTTCCCCCACTACGGCGACCGAAACCACCCCATGCGGGACGACCCGGCCTGTTCCAACGAGGGCCGGGACTTTGGCCGCTACCTGGACTACATGCACGCCCAGGTGCGGGAGCTGTGCTCCAACTACGGGAAATTGGACCTGTTGTGGTTCGACTTCTCCTATGATGAGCTGCGGGGGGAGGCGTGGCGGGGGGCCGAGCTGATGGAGATGGTGCGCTCCCTCCAGCCCGATGTGGTGGTGAACAACCGCCTGGAGGTGAGCGGGGAGGGCTTCGGCTCCCTGGCCGCCTGCGCCCCCACCCCCTTCCACGGAGATTTCGTCAGCCCGGAGCAGATCGTCCCCCCGGACGGCCTGCGCGACGCCCAAGGCCGCCCCCTGGTGTGGGAGAGCTGCGTCACCATGAACAACCACTGGGGCTACTGCGCCCAGGACCACTTCTATAAGCCCGCCCCCATGCTCCTCAAAAAGCTGGTGGAGTGCGTGTCCAAGGGGGGCAATCTGCTGCTCAACGTGGGGCCCGACGCCCAGGGCCGCTTCCCGGACCGGGCCCTGGCCACCCTGGCGGAGATGGGCCGGTGGATGGACAAAAACGGCCGGAGCATCTACGGCTGCGGCCCGGCGGGGCTGCCCAAGCCCGACTTCGGCCGGTATACCCGGCGGGGGGACCGGCTGTACGCCCATATTTTCGAGAACACCGTGGGCCCCCTGCCCCTGTTTGGGGTGGACAAGGACCGCATTTTGTCCATCCGCCGCCTGGCGGACGGCAGCGAGGTGGAGCTGTCCCGGAGCTGGGTGCACAGCGACTACCCCTCCCTGGCCTTCGCCGATTTGGGGCCCGACCCGGTTCTGCCCGACGGGACCGACACGGTGCTGGAGATTCGCCTGCGGCCTGAGGCATAAGAAAAACTTACAGACAGGGGCTGCGCTGCGTGGGGATATCCTGGAAAGCGGCGGGATAATCGTTACAGTTTTGCCCGGCCCGGCATCTATACAGCGGCAATTATTGATAATACAGAGGAGGAGATACATCATGGTCAAGCTTTGGCAAGGGGAATCCGCCCAGTGGCGGGTGGAGTTGGAGACCGGCGGGGAGGGCGCGGCCCTGTCCCTGCGCACAGGGGCCCAGGGGCGGGTGCTGATCGTCAGCCTGGGTGAAGCGCCCAGGCCGGAGACCGCCCGCCGCGCCGCCGCCAAGGCGGCAAAGGCCCTGCGGGAGCTGGGAGCGGACAGCGCCGTGCTGGACGCCGCCCCGGCGGTGAAGGCGCTGGGGCCGGAGGGGGCCGCCGCCCTGGCCCAGGGGGCGGAGCTGGCCTGCTACCGCCAGCCCAGCTGGAAGGAGGGGGAGGACAAGCCCTTTACCCTCTATCTCACCGGGGCTGAGAGCCTGGGGGACGTCCTGGCCCGGGCGGACGCGGTGACCCGGGCGGTGTGCTTTGCCCGGGACCTGGTGAACTGCCCCGCCAACCTGCTCACCCCGGAGGACATGGCCCGGCGGATGGCAGAGGCCGCGGGCGGGCTGGGCATAGAGGTCCAGGTTCTGGACGAGGCCCAGACCCGGGCGCTGGACATGGGGGCCTACCACGCCGTGGCGGACAGCGCCGTCCACCCGCCCCGGCTCATCGTGCTGCGCTGGCGGGGCGGACAGGCGGGCACGCCCCCCATCGCCCTGGTGGGCAAGGGCGTGTGCTGCGACACCGGCGGCTACTGCCTCAAAACCGCCGGGGGCCTCAAGGGCACCCGGGGGGATATGGCCGGGGGCGCGGCGGTGTGCGGCGCGCTGCTGGCCCTGGCGGAGAACAAAATCCCGGTGAACGCCGTGGCCGTCATCCCGGCGGTGGAAAACCGGCTGTCGGCGGACAGCTTCCTCCCCGGCGACGTGGTCCGCTCCATGTCCGGCAAGACCATCCAGGTGAACAACACCGACGCGGAGGGCCGCCTCATCCTGGCCGACGCCGTCACCTACGCCATCCAAAAGGAGGGCGCAGCAAAGATCGTGGACATCGCCACCCTCACCGGGGCGTGCGTGGCCGCCCTGGGCTTCACCACCGCGGGGCTGCTCACCAACGACGAGGGGCTGTTCATGGCCCTGATGAACGCCGCCAAGCGGGCCGGGGAGCAGTACTGGCGCTTCCCGGATTTCCCCGAGTACCACAAGATGATCGAAAGCCCGGTGGCCGACCTGTGCAACCAGTCCAGCGACGGCTGCGGGGCCATCACCGCCGGGCTGTTTGTGGGCGCCTTCGCCCAGGGCCTGCCCTGGGTCCACCTGGACATCGCGGGCACCGCCTGGGTGGACCGCCCCCGCTGGGAGTACCAGGTTGCCGGGGCCACCGGCGCGGGGGTAGCCACCCTGTACGAGCTGTGCCGGGGGCTGGCCGATGAGCCGTGACGGACGCTGGGCGGCGGAGCTGGCCGCCCTTGACGGGACGCGCCGCCGGGCCATGGAGTTTCTTCGGGACCACCTGCCGGACAGCGACCTGGACTGTTACCCCTTCTCCCTCTTCCTGCGCTTCGCGGACCACGCCCTGGCCCTGCGGGACGAGGCCCCCTGGTGCGGGGCGCTGGAGTGGGAGCTTTTCGCCCACTACGTCCTCTTCCCCCGGGTGAACGACGAGGACCTATCCTTCCACCGGGCGCTGTTCCACGCCGCGCTGTGGCCCCGCGTAGAGGGCCTGTCCAGCGCGGAGGACCGGGTGCTGGAGGTCAACCGCTGGTGCTGTGAGCACGCCTCCTACCAGGCCCAGGACGAGCGCACCGCCTCCCCCCTGACCGTATACCGCTGCGGAAGCGGGCGGTGCGGGGAGGAGTCGGCCTTCCTGGTGTCCGCCCTGCGCAGCGTGGGCATTGCTGCCCGGCAGGTGTACGCCCCCCGCTGGGCCCACTGTGGCGATAACCACGCCTGGGTGGAGGCGCTGTGCGGCGGAACATGGCGGTTTTTGGGGGCCTGTGAGCCCGAGCCGGTGCTGGACCGGGGCTGGTTCAACACCGCCGCCTCCCGGGCTGTTCTGGTGCACAGCCGCCTGTTCGGGGACGGCTCCTCCCCCCTCCACGGCGCGCCCCTGGGCCGGGACGGCGGGGTGGGCTGGTACAACCAGACCCCCCGGTACGCCCAAACCCGCCCCGTCGCCCTCCAGGCGCTGTTGGGCGGCAGGCCCGCCGCCGGGGCCCGGTTTGAGGTGCAGCTGCTCAACGACGGCTTTTTTCACACTGTCGCCGTCCTCACCGCCGGGGAGGACGGCCGGGCCGGGATAGAGCTGGGACGGGGGACCATACATGTGCTGGCCCGCCTGGACGGCCTCATGGCCGAGGGGGACTGCGATGGGGATGTACTGGCGCTGGAGCTTCGCCCCCTCCCGGCAGGCGATACGGGCTGGGAGGATTTTGACGCGGCCGCCCCCGCTCCGGACCCCGCCCGCGCGGTCCCCCTCTCCCCCGCCCAAAAGCGCCGGAGGGCGGAGGAGCTGGCCCGGTGCGCCGCCCTTCGGGAGGCCCGGCCGGCGGAGTGGTACGACCCCCGCCGCGCCGCCGCCCTCCCCGGCCGGGAGGACCTGCTGCGCAAGGCGCGGGGGAATTTCGGTCAGATCGCCTCCTTCCTCTCCCGGGACGGCGACCCCCGCCGGGAGGCCCTGGCCCGCACCCTCTCCCACAAGGACCTGCGGGACGTCCCCGCCGCCACCCTGGAGGACCACCTGCAAAATCTCCCGCCCCCGCCCCCCGGCGTGCCGGAGGAGGTCTACTGGCGCTGTCTGGCCTGTCCCCGGGCGGCCCTGGAGCCGCTGACCCCCTGGCGGGGGACGCTGCGGGAGCTGCTGCCCCCCATGGGGGACGACCCCGCCGCCCTGGCCGCCTGGCTGGAGGTGCGGGTGGCCCTTTGCCCGCCCGCCGGTTCCTACCGCCCCCTGTACTGGACGCCGGAGGGGGCGCTGCGCGGGGGGCGCTGCGACGAAAAGAGCTTCCGGGTGCTGCTCATCGCCGCCCTGCGCACCCTGGGCGTCCCCGCCCGGCTGCGCCCCCTGGACGGCGCGCCCGAGTTCTGGCGGGACGGGGCCTTCCATCCTGTCCGCCCGGAGCGGACGGGGGCGCTGCGCCTGACCTGCCCCAGCCCCCCGCCTGCCTGCGGGCGGGACTGGACCCTCTCCCGGTGGACGGACGAGGGCTGGCAGCCCCTGTCCCCGGAGGGCGTGGGCTGGGCGGACGGCGCCCTTGCCCTCTCACTGCCGGCGGGGCGCTGCAGGCTGCTCACCTCCACCCGCCTGCCCAATGGCAGTCAGCTGGCCGCCCGGCGGGACCTGGACCTGCCCCCCGGCGGGGCGGCGGACGTGGAGCCGTACCTGCGCGCCTTTGACCTGGCCCAGGCCCTCACCTGCCTGCCCATGCCCCCCACCTCCGCCCACACCCCGGACGGCGGACAGGTGGGCGACATCTTCCGCCTGAACGGCCGTCCCACCCTGCTGGTCTGGGCGGAGGAGGGGGCCGAGCCCACCGAGCACCTGCTTGCCGAGCTGGACGGGCAGCGCCCGGCCCTGGACGCCCTGGGGGTAAACGTGCTGTTCCTCCTGCGCCGCCGGGAGGCCCTCGCCCAGCCCACCTTGGCCGAAGTTCTTGGGCGCTGGCCCTCCGCCCGGGTTTTGCTGGACGACTGGGCCTATAACCTGGAGGACTTCGCCCGCCGTCTGGCCTGCGACCCGGACGCCCCACCCCTGGCGGTGGTGTGCGACGGCGCGGGCCGGGCGGCCTACGCCGCCAGCGGCTACCGGGTGGGGGGCGGGGCCGTGCTGGCCCAGGCCGCCGCCTGCCTGGGCGTCTTTCTGAAAAGCCGGAACAAGGGCA
>CAJUEG010000107.1 GCA_910584835.1 uncultured Oscillospiraceae bacterium
AAGAGATCACGCAGGTGGACTACGGCACCTTCCTCACCATGCTGAAGGTAGCCGTGGCCCAGGTGGAGCAGGACGTCATCTACTTCGTTGACACCTCCGAGGAGCCTGGCCTGTACGCCAGATCACCTTCCATGACCCCAGCCTGGTGGATCGCCTGTGGGAGAGCGGCTGCGTGTTCGACAAGGTGAGGCCAAAGGAGATGAACCCCATCCTCAGCTTCTTCCCGACCTTCAGGGCCGCGAGGCCATCCTAAAGGTTCACGCCGCCAAGGTGAAGCTGGCGGAGAATGTGGACTTTAACACCATCGCCTGTGCCGCCTCCGGGGCCTCCGGTGCGAAGTTGGCCAACATGGTCAACGAGGCCGCCCTGCGGGCCGTACGCCAGGGACGGAGGCTCGCCACCCGGGAGGACCTCCAAGAGAGCATCGAGGTGGTCATTGCCGGGTATCAGAAGAAGAACAAAATCCTCTCCGACCACGAGCGGATGATTGTCTCTTACCACGAAATCGGCCGCGCCTTGGTGGCGGCGCTCCAGACCCACTCCGCCCCGGTGGCGAAGATCACCATCATCCCCCGCTCCCTTTTCAGTCACCTTTGAGCGTAAGGTTGTCCGCACGGGCCGCAAACCAACCCCCCAAAGAAAGCATCACTTTTTCTGCCTTTCCTTCAACCGCTGTAACTCTATATACTCCACAACAGCTTCTCTTCCATGTTCGCTTAAAGAAAGTATATCCTGCACCAGCTTCTCACAAGTACAATCACGAGTGACATATACCATCTCCAAAGGCTTCTTTTCATCATAGGAACACCGCCCGATTAGATAATCAGCAGACACACTATAGTATTTTGCCAGCGTGATAAAATGCCGCAGCGGAAATTCATATTCTCCCGTCTCATACTTGGAATAATGCTGCTGAGAAATTCCCAAAACGGCTGCTATATCACTTTGAGAGTAATCGTGATCTTCCCGCAGTTCCCGAAACAATTCCATCACGCTTTTCAATGTCAGTCCCACCTTTTTCAAGGAACGTATCATACATATATTTCTATGTATTGGTTTACTTATTCAATCATGTATAATACATATAATTCAATGTAAAAAGGGGACGATGGAAGTGACAACATTATCTTTCTGTTGACCACTTGCATTTCCAAGAAAAACAGAGTATCATTGTCTATCATAGAGTTTGAAAGGAGCGTTCAGGTTGAGCAGGCACACAGTAGAAGTTTCGGAAAAGCAAAGCCCGATGGAACGGATTGCGGCTTTTATTGTGGACAAACGCAAAGCCTTTTACCTGTTGTACATCGGAGCAGCTATTTTCTGCGTCTTTTCCAGCGGCTGGGTGGCGGTGAACGACGATCTGACCAGCTACTTGTCTGACACCACCGAGACCCGGCAAGGGTTGACCGTGATGGAGGCGGAGTTTGTCACCTTTGGCACCAGCCGCATTATGGTGGACAATATCTCCTACCGTCAGGCGGAGAGCTTGGCGGAGCAGATAGAGATGATGGAAGGTGTAAAATCGGTGGAGTTCAACGGTTCCAGGGACCACTACACCAACGGCTCCGCCCTGTTTTCCATCACCTACGACGGGACCGCCACTGACCCGGTGAGTCTGGAGGGATTGGATGGTGTCAAAGCCCTTCTGGACGGGTATGACGTCTATATCACCGGCGACACCGGCGACTCCGCCTCTGAAAGTCTGAACGCCGAGATGCAGGTGGTCATGGTGATTGCCGTGGTCATCATCCTGGTGGTGCTGCTGTTCACCTCCCACACCTATATGGAGATCCCGGTGCTACTTATGACCTTTGGCATGGCGGCACTGATGAACAAGGGCACCAACTTTATCTTTGGCGAAATATCCTTTGTCTCCAACTCGGTGGCGGTGGTCCTCCAGCTGGCCCTGGCCATTGACTACGCCATCATCCTCTGCCACCGGTACACCGAGGAGCGGGAGCAGCTGGAGGCCCGGGAGGCGGTGGTGGCCGCCCTGAGCAAGGCCATTCCGGAGATTGCCGGCTCCTCCATGACCACCCTGTCCGGCCTGGGGGCCATGTGCTTCATGCAGTTCGGGATTGGTCAGGATTTGGGCCTGGTGCTGATGAAGTCCATTGTGCTCAGCCTGCTGGCCGTGTTTACCCTGATGCCCGGGCTGCTGCTCAGCTTCAGCAGTTTGATCGACCGCACCCACCACCGGAATTTTGTGCCCAAAATCACCGCCTGGGGCCGGCTGGCGGTGAAAACCCGTTTTGTCATGCCGCCCCTGTTTGTGGTGCTTCTGATTGGCGGTTTTGTGTTCGCCAACCGCTGCCCCTACGCCTACGGGCAGACCGAGCTGACCACCTTCCGCCAGAGCGACGCCCAGATTGCCCAGCAGCGGGTGAACGAAACCTTTGGCCGGGTGAACACCCTGGCGGTTATCGTGCCCAAGGGGGACTATGAGCAGGAGGGCCGGCTGCTCCGGGAACTGGATCGTATGCCCGAGACGGACACGGTGCTGGGCCTGGCCAATGTGGATGCCATGGACGGCTATGTCCTCACAGACCGGCTGACACCCCGGCAGTTTGCCGAGCTGACCGATCTGGATATTGAGGTGGCCCGGCTGCTCTACTCCGCCTACGCCGTGGACCAGGAGGACTACGGACAGGTAGTTTCCGGCCTGGACAGCTACGGCGTACCCTTGATTGATATGTTCCTGTATGTCTATGACATGATGGACGAGGGCTACATCTCTCTGGACGCGGACATGACTGAGACCATTGAGGACCTCCACGTCCAGCTGACCGACGCCCAGCTGCAATTGAAGGGGGAGAACTACAGCCGTCTGGTCTTACAGCTCAACCTGCCCGAGGAGGGGGAGGAGACCTTCACTTTTCTGGACACTCTGCATGAAATTGTGGGCCGTTACTACCCGGAAAATTCCCTCCTGGTGGGCAACTCCACCAGCGATTTTGACCTGTCCGCCTCCTTCGGCAACGACAACATGCTCATCAGCATTTTGACCATCGTATTCGTCATTCTGGTGCTGGTGTTTACCTTCAAATCCGCCGGGCTTCCGGTGCTGTTGATCCTGGTCATCCAGGGCAGTGTCTGGATCAACTTCTCCTTCCCTTACTTACAGAAGGAACCCCTGTTCTTCCTCAGCTATCTGGTGGTCAGCTCCATCCAGATGGGCGCAAATATTGACTACGCCATTGTCATCGCCAACCGCTATGTGGAGCTGAAACAGACCATGTCCCTCAAGGATGCGGTTATCGAGTCGCTGAATGAGGCTTTCCCCACCATTATTACCTCAGGCACTATTTTGGCCTCCGCCGGCGTGGCCATCGGCCTGCTGTCCACCACAGCCTCCATCGCCTCCATCGGCGTGTGTCTGGGCCGGGGCACGTTAATCTCCATCTTCCTGGTGATGGGTATCCTTCCCCAGATTCTGCTGCTGGGCGACACCATCATTGAAAAGACTGCCTTTACCCTGAAGACCCGGCATCCCGTCCAGACCCACACCGGCAGTCTGCTGGTGGACGGCCACGTCCGGGGATACATCTCCGGCATGGTGGACGCCGATTTCAGCGGCATCCTCCATGGCAGCATCAATGCGGCGGTGGCAACGGGGGCTGTCCGGCCGGAGGAGCCGCCCCAACCAGCGGCAATCCCTGCGGGAAAGGGGGCGGATTCTCATGCGTAAACGTGTCGACCGGCTGTTCCCCATCCTTCTGGCGGTCTGGATTCTGACCTCGCTGGTCCTGCCCGCCTGGGCCACGGAGGAAAGCACTGTCACCATCTCCAACGTAGCGGACCTCCAGCGTTTCGGGAAAAACTGCGCTCTGGACACCTGGTCCCAGGGCAAGACTGTTACCCTCACCGCCGACCTGGACCTGAGCGGGGTGGATTTCACCCCCATTCCCACCTTCGGCGGCACCTTTTTAGGCCAGGGACACACCATCTCCGGGCTGTGTCTCACCTCCGCCGGTTCCACCCAGGGGTTGTTCCGCTATATCCAGCCCGGCGGGCTGGTACGGGACTTGACCGTCAAGGGTACGGTGGCCCCCGGGGGTACCCGCTCCACCGTGGGAGGCATCGTGGGCAACAACGCAGGAACCCTGCAAAGCTGTGCCTTTCACGGCGTGGTTCAGGGGGATGCCACCGTGGGCGGCATCGCCGGATACAACAGCATCACCGGTGAGATTACCGGTTGTTCCGTCTCCGGTTCTGTCAGCGGCAAGAATATCACCGGCGGCATTGCGGGCCGGAATTTGGGGTTGCTGCTCAAATGTGAAAGCAGCGCCGGAGTGAATCTGACCCGGAAGGAAACCAATGTGGACCTGATGGACGCGGATACGGCTGCCATCCTGGAGGAGCGGGCCGCGGCGGACGACGAAACCTACCACCTGCTGGACGGCTGCTTTGATACCGGTGGCATCGTGGGCTATTCCAGCGGCGTGGTGCAGAGCTGCGTCAATCGCGGCACGGTGGGCTACCCCCATGTGGGGTACAACACCGGCGGCATCGCCGGGCGGCAGGACGGCTATCTGTCCGGCTGTACCAACAGCGGCACCGTCTACGGACGGAAGGACGTGGGCGGCATTGTGGGCCAGGCGGAGCCCTATGTGCTTGTGGACCCTGGCCGGGACACGCTGGAGCAGCTGCGCCAGGAGCTGAACACCCTGGAAAACCTGATTAACCGCGCGCTGGACGACGCGGAGCGCACCGGAGACAGCGTCTCCGCCCAGCTCAGCGCCATGGGAGACTACGCCGGCAGCGCCAAGGACAGCACCAAGGAGCTGCTGGACCGGGTTTCCGATTTTACCGACGAGAACATCGGCTCCATCAACACCCTGACCGCCGACATCACCGGCGCGCTGGACAAAATTTCTCCCGCCCTGGACGATCTGTCCGACGTGGGCGGGCGGCTGGAGCGCCTGTCCCGCCAGCTGGGGGACGCTTTGGATTCTCTGGGCGGCGCGGTGGACACCGGCGATCGGGCCGCGCGGGACCTGCGTCTCGCGGTGGAGAAGCTGCGGCAGTCCGCCTCCGGGCTGACCACGGCGGTAAGCCGACTGGAACGCGCGCTGGACGCCTTTCAAGGCTTTCTGGATTTGGGAAGCGGCTCCATCTCCGTCAGCTCTCTTCTGGCGGCGCGGGAGGAGCTGCGTCAGGCATTCCGCGCCCTGCGGGGAGTGGGGGATGATCTGGATGATGCCCTGTCTCAGCTCCAGCAGGCCCTGAGCCGCTCCGGCGCTCTGTCCAGCCAGCTAGGAGACGCCCTGGATACACTGGAGGAGGCCTCTGACACCTCCGCCGTCATCGGGCGGCTGCTGCGCCGGGCGCTGGATACCATTGGCGATGCGGTGGATACGCTCACCGAGGACGGTCCTGCGGAGTTCACCCCCCTGGGGGAGGACTTCCGGCAGGCCGGCGACAGCCTTTATGATGCCATGAGCGGCCTGCTGGAGGAGATGGACGGGCTGAACAGCGCCCTTCAGACCGGGAACGGCACCCTGACCGCCGACCTGCGGGCCATCAACCGGCAGTTTAACGCGGTATTCACCCTTCTGCTGGACGCAATGGATGACGCCAGGGACACCGCTGAAGGCGGCCTGGAGGGCATCATTCAGGACACCTCCGATGAGGACATCTCCGCCACCCGGGAGGGCAAGGTGGCGGACTGCTCCAACCTGGGAACCGTGGAGGGAGACCGCAACGTGGGCGGCATTGCCGGTGCCGTGGCCATTGAATTCGACCTGGACCCGGAGGACGACACGACCGGCCGGTTCTCCTTTGGCAGCAGCTACGAGACCAAGGCGGTGCTGATGAACTGCGTCAATCGTGGGGCCGTCACCGGCAAGAAGGACTGCGTGGGCGGTCTGGCGGGGCGCATGGACCTGGGTACTGCCTTGGAGTGCCAGAATTACGGCCCGGTAGCCAGCACCGGCGGGAACTATGTGGGGGGTGTGGCCGGCTATGCGGACGCCTCCATCCGCAGCTGCCATGTCAAGAGCACCCTGTCCGGAGAGAATTACGTCGGCGGCATTGCCGGCTGGGCCAGCCGTCTGCGGGACTGCCGTGCCATCGTCACAATCGAGGAAGGCACGGAGTATCTGGGAGCCATTGCCGGCGGCATAGAGACGGATGGGGCGCTGTCCGGCAATCTCTTTGTAGACACCGGCACCGCCGGGGTGGACGGCGTCAGCTACGCGGGGCGGGCCGAGCCCATCCCCTTTAACGCGCTGAGCCAGCTGCCCGATATTCCGCCAGAGTTCACCGCCTTTACGCTGACTCTGGTGGCGGAGGAAAAAACGGTGGCGCAGATTCCCTTCCTCTACGGGGAGGACCTGTCCAGGCTCGACCTGCCCCCTGTGCCAGAGCTGGAGGGCAATTACGGCGTCTGGCCGGAGTTTGATGTCTCCGGCCTGCGCTCCGACCTGACCGTGAACGCGGTCTATACCCCTTGGGTTACTGTGGTGGCCAGCCGGGAGCTGTCCGGAAAGCTGGCCCTGGCCCTGGCGGAGGGACAGTTTACCGGGGACGCCGTTCTCCATGTGACAGACAGCGTCCAGGTTCCGCCCCAGGAGGCGGGGGAGCAGGCCGTCGTGTGGGACGTCGTTCTCGCTGGAGCGGAGCCAGAGGATTCCGTTCCTTTGCGGCTGTTAAGCCCTGACAGCGGTACCCATGTCTGGCAGTATCAGAACGGCCAGTGGCAACAGGTGGAAGCCGTCCAAAACGGACAGTATCTATTGCTGACCATGACCGGAACCCAGGGCACTTTCTGTATCCAATCTACTCGGAGCGCCCTGTGGCTGATCCCCGCTGTCGTGGGCGGTTTGGCTGCCTTGGCAGCACTCGTGCTGATTGCCGGCAAACACAAGAGAAAGGCCGCCAAGGCTCAGAAAGGAAAAGAGGAGCCAGCATCGAAATAAAATGCCCCGCTCGCTGGATAGACTTATTTCATCCGGCAAATCGAATCCCGGCAAAAAGAGCAGGGGCGCAGTACCGGCCTGGACCATATTCTGCCGCTATAGACTCAAAGCCGCCGTATCACGGAGAAACGTGATACGGCGGCTATTCGTACTCTGAATCCACTATATTCCAGCCACCGCGCGGCGCAGAGAGCCAGGCAGACGGGACCGATGGCACACACTTGCTTGGTAAACTTCTAATAAGCACAAAGATGGGCTGTGGATAATTTATAAATCCATAACCCATCTTGCGCTTTTGCACTACGAATTGTCAGCCAACAGTCTCCTTGCGTGAGTTCCTTACCACTATTAACGCAAGG
>CAJUEG010000108.1 GCA_910584835.1 uncultured Oscillospiraceae bacterium
AAACTACAAAATTTCTTCGGCGTTTTCTTACAATTTCAGATTGGCGTTGACACCTTGTCTGGCGATAAAATCCCTTGACCATCCGGCATTTTCAGTTATGGATACAGGTTCTTAGGATTGCCGATATAAAGGGCCGGGCCGCTTTCGCGGTCCGGCCACTGGCTCAAATGGGTCTGGGGTCGTCCGTCCTCCCCGCCAGATAGTCCAGCGAGACCTGGTACATGTCCGCGATTCTGACCAGGATGTCCAGGCGGGGCAGCTGCTTCGCCCGTTCATAATTTTCATATGCCGTTTCTGTGATATCAGAGTAAATTGCGGCCTGCATTTGCGTATAGCCGAATTTCTTTCTGCACATCCTCAGCCGTTCAGCCATAATTTCTTTCATATACTCACCTATAATTGTTCATATACGATTGTTGTGCTTGACGAAAACAGTATATCGGGTTACAATCAGGGATATCCCAATAAACGCAAAGAAACAATCGTTGGGAAACAAGCGAGGTGAATCATATGGAAGATAAGCTGGACCTGAACCCGTCTATAGTAGACGAGCTGTGGGCGCGGGCGGTGGCCGGGGGGATGCTGCGCTTTGCCAGGACTGCGGGCGCGGAGGAGATGGCCGCCCGGGTGGACAGCGAGGCGGTGCGGGTTTTATCCGAAATCAAACAGGCGCTGGACGATCCAAGCCTGGACGATCCGGCGTGTTTTTACCGCATCGACGCCATTGTGGACGCGTTTTACCGGGCCGGGCTGTCCACCCGGCGGCATCAGGACTGCGAATGACGCAAAAATCCCCGGAGCCGCGCTCCGGGGATTTTCCGTTGACTGTTTAGTCGGTGACGTAGGGCAGCAGGGCCACGTGACGGGCGCGCTTGATGGCGTCGGTCAGCTGGCGCTGGTGCATGGCGCAGGTGCCCGTGGTGCGGCGGGGCAGAATCTTGGACCGCTCGGACAGGTAGCGCTTGAGCTTCTGGGCGTCCTTGTAGTCGATCTGTTCCACCTTGTCGACGCAGAACGCGCACACCTTGCGGCGCTTGCGGTTGCCGCGGGGCTTCGCATTATCCATAGCCATAATTGGCAGACCTCCTTATGTTGAGATGGCCCTCCGCGTTAGAAGGGCAGGTCGCCGTCGTCGTCAGCCAGCTCGGCAAACTGATCGCCGCCGGTTGGGACGCCGTAGTCGGCGGGGGGAGCCGCGGGCGCGGCGGGGCGGGAGCCGTAGCCGCCGCGGTCGCCGTAGCTTCCGCCGCCATAGCCGGGGGCGCCGCCGTAGCTTCCGCCCCGGTCTCCGTCCCCGTCCCGGCGGGAGTCGGCGAAATAGACGTTGTCCGCCACCACCTCGGCGGAGGTGCGGCGGTTGCCGTCCTTGTCGGTCCAGTCCCGCATCTGCAGCCGGCCCTCCACCACGGCCATGCGGCCCTTGGCGAGGTAGCGGCTGACGAATTCGCCGGTGCCGCGCCAGGCCACCACGTCGATCCAGTCGGTGGCGCGCTCGCCGGTGTTTTTGTCCTTGAAGTCACGGTCCACCGCCAGGCGGAAGGTGGCCACGGGGGTGCCGGACTGGGTGTGGCGCAGCTCGGGGTCACGGGCCAGGCGGCCCATGATAACGATGTGATTGAGCATAGCGTCTCCTTCCTCAGGCGTCCTTGCTGACGATGATGGAGCGCATGACGCTCACATTAATCCGCATCAGACGGTCCAGCTCGGCGGGGAAGGCGGAATCGGAGGAGAAGGTCATCAGGACGTAATAGCCCTCCTCCAGATCGTTGATGGGGTAGGCCAGGCGCCGCTTGCCCCACTCGTCCACCTCGGACACGGAGCCGCGGCCCTCGGCCAGCTCCTTGAAGCGGGCCACCAGGGCGGCGGTCTCTTCCTCGCCCAGGGCGGGGTTGAGGACGTAGAGCACCTCGTAATTGCCACTCACTTTTGCCATTGTGTTTGCACCTCCTTATGGTCTTATGGCCTCCGGCCGCACCGGAGGCAAGGATGTTACTGCCGTGCGCATGATGGCGCAGACTAATTTAGTATACACGAAAACCCGCTTTTGTCAAGGGGTTAAGGGCGGTTTTCAGGGGATTTTCCCGCATTTTTCCCCGTTTGCGGCCTGCCCCAGAGGTAGAGGAAGGCGGCAAGCCTTACGCCGGAGAGGCAGGCGCACAGCCGCGCCCGTTCCGCCTCCAACAGCGCGCGCGCCTCGTCTCCCTCCTCCCGGGTGAGGGGGTGCTGGCTGAAGCGGGCCTTTTGGGCCAGCTTCTCCGCCCGGGCGCTCACCTGGCCGCCCCAGCGGCGCAGCCGCAGCAGGCGGCGGTAGGCGTACAGGGCAGTCTGGCTGTGGTCGGGGCCGGACAGCCGCCGGGCCCGGAGGCGTTTGGGCAAAAACTGCCCCAGCCACAGCAGCGCCCCGGCCCCGGCCAGGAGGGCCGCCCATTTGGCGGCGCTGGCCAGAGAGGCGGCGTCGAACCCGCCGCCCTGGGGGCCGTCCTCCCCGGAGGGGAGGGGGGCGCTGGGGGATGCGGAGGGGCCGGGTTCCTGGGAGGGCGCAGGGGTGGGGGCCTCGCTCTCCTCGGGGGCGGTGGAGGGGGCGGCGGAGGACTCCCCGCCGGTAAAGGGAGAGGCGTCAAAGGCGGCGGCGGGGGTGACCTCCACCGGGTACCAGCCATATCCGTCCGCCCACACCTCCACCCAGGCGTGGGCGGCGTAGTCGGGCACGCGCACCTCCTGTCCCGGCTGGGTCTGGGCGGTGTAGCCCTGGGCATACCGGGCGGGGACGCCCAGGGCGCGGAGCATCAGCGCGGCGGCGGAGGCGTAGTGCATGCAGTAGCCCCGGCGGCTCTCGTTGAGAAAATAGAGCACCGGGTCCGTCCCCGCCGGGGCGGCGGGGGCGTCGGGGTCGTATTGGCACCGCCCGTCCAAAAAGCGCCCCACCGCCAAAGCGGCCTCAACGGGGCTGTCGCGGAACCTGTCCGCGCCGTTGTAGTAGCCGAGATAGTCGGGGAACAGCTCGGCGGCCTCCCGGGACAGCCGGGTGACGCTGGCCCGCAGCTCTTCCGGCATGTCCAGATAGTGGCCGTATACATAGTCCTGGTACTGCCGCAGCTGGGGAGTGAGGACAAACACGCGGCCGGGGGCGGAATCCGGCGGCACAAATGCCAGCGTGTAGCGGGGCAGCCCCGCCCGGTGGGCCAGGTAGCTGTCCCGCACCGGCATCACCCCGGCCTCCAGCCAGTCCTGCTCCAGCAGGTGGTAGGGGGCGAACACGGCGGAGGTGCCCACGGTGTCCACCGTGACGGTATACTGCTGCGGGGGGAGCTGGCTGGACAGGATCTGGGACGCCTCCATGGACAGGGCGGGGAACAGCAGCGGGGAGGGGGCGTCCTCCAGCCCCGCCTCCTCCAAGTCGTCCAGGTACTCTTGATAGGCGTCCTCCCCCAGCTCTGTCCAGCGCCCGTCCTCATACCGGCCCAGGGCGGAGCCCCACAGGTAGAGCCGCCCCCCATAGTTGCTCTCCACCCGCAGCATGGTGCGCCCGGTGTAGCGCAGGGGGCCTGCGCCGGACAGGTCGGCATCCTGAGCGGAGCCCATATAGGTGATGGTGGAGCGGAAAGGGCCGTCCCAGCGGGAGAAAAAGGCGGACAGGCGGTCCCCGGCGGCGTAGAGCCGCTCCTCCGCCCGAAGGGCCCAGTCCGGGCGGGTGTAGCCCTCCCGGGGCAGGGCCAGGGTGATGGCCAGCAGGGCCAGCCCGGCGGCGGGCAGCGCCGCCAGGGTGAGGGCCCCCCGGCGGCTGGGGGCGGCCCACTTGCACAGGTCGGTGAGCACCATGGCGCACCAGCAGGCGGCCAGGGCCATGAAGGGGGGCCAGCGGGGGTACAGGTCGGCCAGCAGCCCGGGGAGCAGGGGGGGCAGGGTGAGGGCCAGCACCACCCACCACCGCCGGGCGCGGACCACCGCCCAGCCCAGGGCCAGGGCCAGCGCCGCCAGGGCCAGCAGAAGGAACTGCTTAGTGACCTCCCCCTCCTGGGCGAAGGTGAGGCCGGGGTCGTACTGGAACGCCCAGCCCCAGCTCACCCGGCCGGCGAAGAGCCGGGTGACGGTGCGGAGGGTGAGCCCCGCGCCCTGAACCACGCCCTCCCGGTAAAACAGCGCCGTGCCGGCCAGCAGCGCGGCCAGGCCGCCCGCCGCCAGCCACCGAAACCGGGGCAGCGACCACGCGCACAGCGCCGCCAGGGCGGATCCCCCCGCCGCCATCAGGAAGAGGTCCGTCCGGGAGGCGCACAGGTCCAGCGGGGTGGGGCGGGCGGAGGAGACGGCTATACTCTCCCAGCTGCCGTACAGAGACAAAAAGGAGCCGGCCAGCCCCATGAGGGCGCAGAGCAGCAGCGCCGCGTCCCCCAGCAGAGTGAGGGGGGACAGCCGCTTTTCCCGGTCAGCCACCGCCCTCACCCCCTTCCTCCAGGGCCACGTGAATGCGGAAGGAGGGGAAGCCGGGGGCCTGGAGCAGCTCCGGGAAGCCGTCCAGCCCGGGGCCCGTCCGGGGGGCGGGGGAGCCCAGCAGGGCGAGCAGGCAGTCCCGCAGCTCCTTCTCGTCGGAGACGGGGCGGAGCTGGGGCTGCCCGTCCCGGTCCAGCCAGAGCACGGCGTGGGGCCGCTGTATGCGCAGCAGGGCGCGGCTCAGTCCCAGCAGCTTGTCCAGCAGCCGGTCCAGCTCCTCGGGGGGGCCGAAGCGGTCCAGAGTGAGCAGGGGGAGGGGGAGGGCGGTGTCCGCCCGCTCCCGCACGATGAGCTTGTCCCACTTGGAGGACAGCTTCCAGTGCACCGCGCGCATGGGGTCGCCGGGGCGGTAGTCCCGCAGGTCGCAGTCCTCCCCCGGCCCCCGGCGGACAGCGCCATAGGAGGCGGAAGGGCCCAGCCCCTCGGGGAGGAGGGGGGGCGGCGTCTCGGCGGGGATGGGGCGGCACAGCAGCCGGGCGGGGGGCGGGGCGGGTACCCGCCGGGAGAACAGCCCCAGGTAGTCATACACCCGGATTTTGTCCACCCGGAGCTCCAGCAGCCCGCAGTGGCCGGTGGGGGCGGACAGGTCCGCCGGCCTCCTCCGGGCCACGCCGGACATGGACAGCCGGCGGCGCTGGACGCGGCCGGTGAGCAGGTTTTCCTCCTCGGTGCGCAGGGTCAGCCGGGCCAGGGGAAGGAGGCCGGGGACCTCCACAAACAGCTGCCAGAGGCCGTCCCCGCCCCGGTCTGCCTCGGCGGGGAGCGCGGCCAGCGCCAGCCGGCAGCCCAGCATCCCCCGCAGGGACATGGCCAGCGACAGCAGCGGCAGAACGGCGCACAGCGCCAGCAGAAAGTGGGCCAGATAGTTTTCGTTGGTGATTTGGAACAGCAGCGCCCCGGTTAGTGTCAGGACGTATACGATGCGGCGAAAGGCCATGGCGGTCACCCGAGGCGGGGGGCCGGCACGGAGCCGAGCACCTCCGCGGCGATCTGGGCGGCATGCTGGGCGTTAAGGGCGGACCCGGCGGGGAGCACCAGCCGGTGGGCGACGGCGTCCACCCAGATATAGCGCACGTCGTCGGGCACCACGTAGTCCCGCCCGTGGAGGAAGGCGCACGCCCGGCACAGCGCCGTCAGGGAGATGCCGGCCCGGGGGCTGGCCCCCTGGGCCAGCTGGGGGTGGCTGCGGGTGGCCTGCACCAGCCGGAGGATGTAGCCCAGCACGTCCTCGTGGACGAAAACCTGGTCGGCCTGGGCGCGAAGGCGGGCCAGCTGGCCGGCGTCGGCGGCCTGGCGCACCTCCTCCATGGGGTCGCCCCGCAGCTTGCGCCGGAGCAGCTCCAGCTCGTCCCGGGCCTCGGGATAGCCCATGGTCAGGCGCAGGGCGAAGCGGTCCAGCTGGGAGTCGGGGAGCAGCTGGGTGCCGGAGGCCCCCGCCGGGTTCTGGGTGGCGATGACCAGAAAGGGGTCGGGGACGGGACGGGACACGCCGTCCACCGTCACTTTGCCCTCCTCCATGGCCTCCAGGAGGGCGGACTGGGTGCGGCTGGTGGCCCGGTTGAGCTCGTCCGCCAGGAACAGGTTGCACAGCAGCGCGCCGGGCTGGTATTCCATCTGCCCGGAGGATTTGTTGTAGAGGGAGAAGCCGGTGAGGTCGGAGGGCATGACGTCGGGGGTGAACTGGACGCGGTTGTATTTCAGCCCCAGGGCCTTGGAGAAGGCGATGGCCATGGTGGTCTTGCCCACGCCGGGGATGTCCTCCAGCAGGATATGGCCCCGGGCCAGGATGGCCATGAGGATTTTGACCACGGTCTCGTCCTTGCCCACCACGGCCTTCTTTACTTCGCTGACCACCTGGGCGGCCAGATGGATTTCGCTCATAGTGTCTCACTTCCTTGGAGAGGTTAAAAGGATTATACCAAAAAAAGCGGGGCTTGAACAGCCCCGCCTGCGCTTTGGCAAACTATAAATTATGTGGCAATCCCCATAGCGTGGGGAAGAGCGTGGGTCAGGCAGAACAAACCGCCCGGTCCGCAGGATCGGGCGGTTTGCGCATGTCTCTTACGCCAGCTTCGCCTTGGCGATGTCGGTGAGCTGGGTGAAAGCGGCCTTGTCGTTGATGGCCAGCTCGGAGAGCATCTTGCGGTTGATCTCCACGCCCGCCAGCTTCAGGCCGTGCATGAAGGTGGAGTAGTTCATGCCGTTCATCTTGCACCCGGCGCTGATGCGGGCGATCCACAGCTGGCGGAAATCGCGCTTCTTCAGCCGGCGGCCCACGTAGGCGTACTGCAGGGACTTCATCACCTGCTCGTTGGCCATCTTGAAATGCTTGCTCTTGGCGCCCCAGTAGCCCTTGGCCAGCTTGAGGATCTTATTCCTTCTCTTGCGCGTCATCATCGCGCCCTTAACACGTGCCATTATCGTTCAGCCTCCTATTGTTGAGTGAATTATGATGTTTTCCCTTATTTGTAGGGGACCATGCGCTTGATGGTGGCCGCGTTGGTCACGTCGGCGTAGCCGCCCTTGCGGAGGCTCCTCTTGAGCTTTCGGGTCTTGCCGTGGCCGTTGAGCAGATGGCTCTTGTTGGCGTGGGCGCGCTTGACCTTTCCGTTCTTGGTCAAATTGAAGCGCTTTTTAGCGCCGCTGTGGGTTTTCACTTTAGGCATGGCGGTTATCTCCTTTTCGTAGTTAAAATGGTGTCACGCTTCGCACGCGGCTGGCCGCTTGGTCGCTTTCGCTTTGACTCGGC
>CAJUEG010000109.1 GCA_910584835.1 uncultured Oscillospiraceae bacterium
AAAACTACAAAATTTCTTCGGCGTTTTCTTACAATTTCAGATTGGCGTTGACACGCCGCGAGATCATTATACGCATAAAGGACGGGAGGGCCGAGACCGTACAAAAGGCTTTAGATCGCCTCGAGCGTCTATACGGGACGGCGTTCTATAAAATCTTTAAGACGATCACAGTCGATAACGGCTCCGAGTTTGGGAGCGGCTACGGGATAGAGAAGTCTTGCCGGAGAAAAAAGGCACGGACGACGGTTTATTTTTGCCACCCGTACACGTCTTGCGAGCGAGGCACGAACGAAAACATAAACCGCATGATACGCCGCCGCTTTCCGAAAGGGACGGATTTTGATAGCGTGACGGCCTCGCAAGTGCGCGAGGTCGAGGACTGGATTAACAACTACCCTCGAGAAATCCTCGGCTTTAAGAGTGCCTCTTTCATGTTCGCGGAGGCGTTCTCGGAGGCCGCTTAAAGCTTTTTATAGCTTTTTCGCAAAATTAACTTGACATTTGCGAATTTTTTAAGGAATTTGTAATTCTCAAGATATTATAAAAAAGGCGGCTGCCCACCGCAAAGCAGCAGGCAGCCATTGTGATTCAAGAAAGAGAGGGAGGAGTTGTCATGCCTTGATGACATAGTTAATTATAGCGTTTTTGGCTATAAAAGGATGTATAGTTTTTAAAGTAATCTTGAACGATTTGTAAAGGATTAGATTGAATCGTCTGCATACGGTACAGAAGAATGTGGGGAAAGCTCTCTCTGGAGTAAAGCCAAGGCGTTCAGCGCGGCGGGCAGGTCACCGGCGGGAACCCACACCCGGTCAGGAGGAAGTGGGCCAAGAAGCTGACAAATGGAATTCTCCGGCTCAGAGAAGCGTAATAAAGTTGCTGTTGGCATAGCCCTCCGCGCCATCGAAGGACACAAGATACCAGTCCTGCCACTGGTTAAGGATGGATAACCGTGCGCCGTCATAGGCTTTGGCAATAATAGGAGCTGAAGTTGAGGGCCTGGAACGGATGTTGAGGTAGCCCCAGTCCACATCGACAATGCCCTGGCGGCGCGGGCCCTCAGAGGTCATGAAGGGAATTCCGAAGTATTCGGTAAGAGCCAGCACAATAGTGCGGGCGATTTCATCCAGATGGGTTTTTATCCAGGTGGCGTCATCCTCATTATCGTGGTAGCCCAGTTCGATGAATACCGACGGGGCGCGGGGCTGTCGGACCTCTCCGATGGATGTGGTAGCCTCGGTCCGAACACGGTTGGGCAGGGGGTAGATGGCCTTCAAATTTTCCGCCATAATCTCCGCGGCCCGTTTGCCATTGGAGCTGCCTGGGTAATAGAACACAATGATGCCCCGTGTTTGGCCATAATTGCTGGGGGCAGAGGCGTTGGAGTGCAGGGCCAGGTGCAGGTCATAATTGCCTGCATTGGATGCCCGTATGGAGGAAACGGCAGTCATATCCGGAGTATTCCGATCGAATTGTATACCGGAAGCGCGCAGATAGGGGACCATGGCGTCAGCCAGGCGGTTCATCCATTCCTCCTCACTGCCGCCGTTGACATACATGTTGGCCTCCTGAGTAGATGGAGAAAGATAAATAATTGGCATAAGGAAAACCTCCTTTGTTCCATCCTATGCACGTGGCGAGGATTTGACAAAGGAGGATGCCTTAACGCAGCGCAATGGACAGTGCGGAAAACTGCTCCAGACTCAGCCGTTCGCCGCGGACAGTTTCCGGCAGGCCGCAGTCCAGAATGATATGCCGCAGCTGCTCTTTGGAGAATCTGTTGCCATAGGCGGCAGACAAGGCGTTGAGCAATGTCTTGCGCCGCTGGGCAAAGGCCGCTTTTACCACAGCAAAGATAGCGTCCCGGTCACCCGGCACCGGCGGTTCAGGGAGTGGAACCATCTGAATAACGGCGGAAGTGACCTTGGGTGCGGGGAAAAAACAGTCGGGGAGGACCTCAAACAGCAGCTCACATCGGGCATAATACTGGCAGAAAAGGGAGAATGCCCCACAGGCTGGATCGCCGGGGGCAGCGCAGATTCGTTCTGCCACCTCTTTCTGAATCATCACCGTAATGGACTGAAAGCAGCCGGACTCCAGCAATCGGGTAAGAACAGGGGTGGTGATGTTGTAGGGCAGATTGGCGCAGGCCTTAACTGTAAAGCCAGAAAACCTGTCAGACACTATGGAGCCAAGATCCAGCTTCATCACATCGCCGGGAATAATTTCTGCGTTGGGGCAGTCGGCCAAGGTCTCTCCCAGAACGGGCAGAAGAGAGGCGTCCAACTCAACGGCGGCCACCCGGCCTGCTCTGCGGGCCAGCTGCTGGGTGAGACAGCCGATCCCAGGACCGATTTCCAGTACGGCACAGCGCTCGTCCAGTCCGGCGGCGTCGGCAATTTCCCGGGGAACCCAGTCGGCAATCAGAAAATTCTGCCCCATGGACTTGGAAAAGCGGAATCCGTGGCGGGCCTGTAAAGCCTTAATATCACGGATGTCGGTAAGATTCATAAGTGCCTCCCTAGGATGGGTATGTTATTTAAGCAGGCGGAGATAAAACCATCCGTCATGGTCCTCCCTCACCGCCAGCTTCAGCCCGGCGGACTGACAGTGACAAAGAATATGATTGGAATCTTGAGCGGCATCCTCCTGAAGGATGCCGTAGGTGGTGTGGACTGCGCTTCCATTGGCGTCTACATCCACATCAATCAAAAAGGGCTCAGGGAAGGCGGATGCGACTTGGGCGTCCCAGATGTGGAGGCTCCCGCCGGGGCGCAGCACACGGGCTGCTTGAGCAATAGCTTGAGCTTGAACTGTGCGGGGCATGTACATAAGAGAGAAAAATGAGGTGACATGCTGAAAGGAGCTGTCCTCAAAGGTCAGCTGCGCAGCGTCCATGAGGAGCTTTTTGGGGCCCTCCGGCGCCTCATCCAGCTCATCCTGGCGGTTGTCTATGGCG
This sequence comes from uncultured Oscillospiraceae bacterium, assembly GCA_910584835.1. Taxonomy (GTDB): domain Bacteria; phylum Bacillota; class Clostridia; order Oscillospirales; family Oscillospiraceae; genus Enterenecus. Next base: position 2,960 of record CAJUEG010000109.1, read on the forward strand.
ACCACCTGCTGGCCGTAGATCCGCCCAATGATACCCTCCCCGCCGCCTCCCAAATCCAGAATGGGGCCGGTGAGATTCTTTTCAATACGCAGCCGCGCGGTTGCCATATTGTGGTCACCCCTTTTGCCTTAATAGGCCACGATTACGCCGCCGCTGTTGGCATAGTAGGAGCTGAGTCCCCGAGTAGCGGTGATAACGACATCGGAAAATTGACAAGCTTTCTGGGCCAATTCCCACAGCTGCTGAGCGCGGTCAGGGCAGAGGCATTGGGCGATATAAAGCGTTTTCCCTTTATGCCGTTCATCCCCCGCCATGATGTCCGCCAGCTTGGACAGCGCCTGCTTGATAGACAGCGCCTGGCCATGCTTGCAGATTTCTCCCTCCGGGGTGGAGCCCATAATCAGCTTGATGCGCAGCGCCCCGGTGAGCATGGCCTGTACCTTGGTGAGCCGCCCGTTTTTTCGCAGATTGTCCAAATTTTCCAGCACAAACAGGGTGTTGGTGTCGGTAATAGTCTGCTCGGACTGGGCCACCACCTGGGAAAAGGGAAGGCCGGATTTAGCCAGCCGGTGGATTTTTTGTGCCAAAAGGACCTCTCCCGCAGAGGCGGAGCAGGAATTGAACACGTGGATATTTCGCTCAGGAGCTTCCTCCAGGAACATCTGCTTGGCCTGCCAGGCGCTGTTGTGGGAACCGCTGAGCAGCGCGGAGAGGGTGACCACATAGATGTCGCCCTCGGCCTGCCGGTATGCCTCAAGATAGTCGCCGGGGGAGGGACAGGAGGAGGATGAGGCGTCCTGGCTCTGGTCCATGGCGTAGATGAGCAGGCTGGTGTCCAGGTTCTGGTCGTCTACATAATCCTTGCCGCCCACGCGGATGGTAAGAGGGATGGAGCGGAACACTGGGTCAGCCCGCATTTCGGGCGTCAAGTCACAGCAGCTGTCCACAATGATGGAAAAACTCATAAGAACAATCCCCTTACATAATAATGTAAATCAGATTATATCATACGGGCAAGGATTGTCAAGGGAAAGGGGTCAGTTAACAAAACCTTTACAAAGGCTTCAGCCGTTTTTCATAGGCCACCCGGCGGGGATCGTGGCCGCCATTTACGCGTACCAGGATGTTGCCCCGATATTGGAAGCCGTTTCGGCGGAGCAGTCCCTGCATGGCCTTGTTCTTTTTATGGGTGTCTGCCCGCAGCCATCCCAGCCCCTGGGCCAGGGCCAGCCGCTCACATTCCGCAATGACGCGGTCGGCCAGCCCGGAGCCCCGCCGCTGCGCTGCCACCGCGCACCGGTGCAGAACGGCGTATGGCTCGTCCCGAGACCACTTCCCATCGGTTATTGCCGCATAACTGGACTCAGGATGTGTGGAAAGCACAAAAAATGCGCCTAATTCACCCCCGCAGGTGAGGACATGGCATTCCCCGCGCTCAAGGTCTATTTCGAAGTGCCTGCGCTCCGGGTAGCCGTCCTGCCACTGATCCACCCGGCAGGAGGCGAGAAACGACTGCGCCTGGGAGGCGATGGCCAGTATTGCGTCCAGGTCGCTCTCGTGGGCCGGACGGCACTCTACCGGCTGGGGCAGGGGAGGGCGGGACAGCTCCCGCTCCAGCTCGGCCAGCAGCTTCTGGTCGTCTTTGGAGGACAGGTCCAGCTTTTCGTACAGGTCGGGCCGCCGCTGCCGGGTGCGCAGCAGGGACTGCTTGCGCCGCCAGCGCGCCACCTTGGCGTGATTGCCGGTGAGCAGCTCCGGCGGGACCGCCCGGTCATGCCACACCTCGGGGCGGGAGTACTGGGGGTACTCCAACAGGCCGTCCCAGTGGCTCTCATTTTCAAAGCATTCCGCGTCGGACAGCACACCGGGTACCAGACGGCAAACGGCGTCCGCCACCGCCATGGCGGCGATCTCCCCGCCGGTGAGGACAAAGTCGCCAAGGGAGATTTCTTCATCCACGCACTCGTCGATGAACCGCTGGTCAATGCCCTCATAGTGGCCGCACACCAGAATCAAATGGTCGTGCTCCCAGGCCAGACGTTTAGCGTCTGCTTGGGTGAAGGTTTTGCCGCAGGGGGAGAGGTATATGGTGTGGGGGCGCTCTTCGTATTGGCGGCAGATGTGCCCCCAGCACTGGTACAGCGGGTCGGCCTGGAGCACCGCCCCATGTCCGCCCCCATAGGGGTAGTCGTCCACCTGCTTCTGTTTATTCAAGGTATAGTCCCGGATCTGGTGGGTGTCGATGCGGAGGATGTCCCGCTCCTGTGCCCGGCCCAGGATGGATTCGGACAGCACGTCGCCTACCGTGTCAGGAAACAGCGTCATAATGTCGATGTGGTACATTCCGTCTCACATCCCCTCAATCAGGCGTACCTTGATATAGCCCTCCTCAATGTTTGTCTCCAGGACAAATTCCGGCACGGCGGGGATCATGATCTCCCGATCTCCAGCTATTACGTACACCTGCTGTCGGGAAGGGGAGAGCACTTCCTTCAGCGTGCCCAGCTTTTTCCCGTCCTGGTCCACCACATCCAAGCCGATGATGTCCGCCAGAAAAAAGGCTCCCTGGGGCAGCTTGGCGTCGGCCCGGCGGAGCCGGACCGTTTTCCCTTTCAGGGCCATGGCGCCCTCCACCGTGTCAACTCCTTGGAACCGGGCGATGACGCTGCCTTTGTGAACCCGGCTGGATGCCACCTCCATGGCCGCGCCGTCCACGTACAGCGTGGAGAATTTGAGGAGAAAATCCGGGCTGTCCGCCCAGGGGACGATGCGCACCTCGCCGTGGATGCCGTGGGTGTTGACGATTTCGCCGCAGTCTAAAAAGTCCTTGATGGGAATGCACCTCCAATGGTAAAAAAGCAGGCGGGGCTGTCCCGCCTGCTTTTCAGAGTCAGTCGACAATATCGACCGAAATCTTTTTGCCCTGGCGCTGGGCCACCGAGCGCATCAGCGCCCGGATCTCCTTGGCGATGCGGCCCTGGCGGCCGATCACCTTGCCCATGTCACTGGGGGCGACCCGGAGCTCCAGCACCGTCTCGGCGGGCGTCTCATATTCAGAGACGGACACCGCGTCGGGATCGTCCACCAGGCTGCGGGCGATATAATTGAGCAATTCCTTCATGTGGCCTCCCAAATGTGATTACAGGCCGGCCTTTTTCAGCAGATCGCGCACCGTGTCGGTGGGCTGAGCGCCGGTCTTGATCCAGGCCTGGGCCCGCTCCACATCGATATTGACGGCGGCGGGGGTCTGACGGGGATCATAGGTACCCAGTTCCTCGATGAAGCGGCCGTCCCGGGGGTAGCGGGAGTCGGCGACCACAACGCGGTAGAAAGGGGCCTTCTTGGCGCCCATGCGGCGCAGTCTGATTTTAACCATTTTATATTCACCTCCAAAGTTATTCATTGGTTTATGGTAAATGTCCCGAATTGGGGCAGAACCAACAGCTTTTCTTTAGTCCAGCATGAGCTTCTTCAAATCCTGGGCGCGGAATTCCACGTTCCCGCACACAAGGCACACATAGCAGTCTATACCGCACCGATGCTCGGATTCAAACGCGCCCTTACGCTTGCGCATCAGATAGGGCGGCGAACCGATCCCACCGGTACAAAACTGCGCGGTGGTCATGTTTGCCCCGCACTTGGCGCACTCCATCAAAACCACTTCCTCTTCAGAACGGCATCCCCATGCCCTTGAACCGCCCGAACAGGCCCTTGGCCTTTTTGGGGTTGGAGAACTGGCGGGTGAACTGCTGAATCATGTCGAACTGCTTCAGCAGGCGGTTGACGTCCACCACCTGGGTGCCGGAGCCGGCGGCAATGCGCTTTTTACGGCTGGAATTGAGGATGGCGGGGTTTTCCCTCTCATAGGGGGTCATGGACTGGATGATGGCCTCAATGCGTTTGAGATTGCCCTCATCCACCGACAGGTCCAGCTTCTTGCCCCCCATGCCGGGGAGCATTCCCATGATATCCTCCATGGAACCCATGCTCTTGAGCTGGACCAGCTGGTCATAGAAGTCGGCCAGGGTGAACTTGTTTTTCCGCAGGCGCTCCATCTGTTCGGCGGCTTTTTTTGCGTCCAGGTTCTGTTCGGCCTTCTCAATGAGGGAGAGCACGTCGCCCATACCCAGGATGCGGCTGGCCATGCGGTCAGGGTGGAATACCTCCACCGCGTCCAGCTTTTCGCCGGTACCGGCAAACTTGATGGGCTTCCCGGTGACGGCCCGGATGGACAGCGC
>CAJUEG010000110.1:0-2736 GCA_910584835.1 uncultured Oscillospiraceae bacterium
GTGAGGTGTTCCCAACTGGGGACACCTCATTTTTGCCCTCTTGCCAATCGAACAAAGACACGATATACTATGGTCAAGCCGTTTACTACCGGGTAAACGATAAAGGGGGTATGCAAAATGAATCAGACATTCGGCGCCTTTGTCCGCCAGAAGCGGATGGCGCTGGGAATTTCCCTCCGGGGGCTGGCCGCGCGGCTGGGCCTGTCTCCCGTATATATGAGCATCATCGAAACAGACCGTAAACCTGCGCCGGCCAAGGAACATCTGGACAGGCTGGCAGAGGAACTGCATCTGAGCAAAGAGGAGCGGGAGCTGTTTCTGGATCTGGCAGCCGCGTCCCAAAAAATGAAGGTCCCGGCAGACCTGCCGGAGTATATCATGGAGCGGGACATCGTCCGCGCCGCTCTGCGCACCGCCAAGGAGGTGGATGCCACTGACGAGGAGTGGCAGGAGTTTATTGACCGTATCACCAAACGGACGTCCAAGAACAGGAGGGATGGACCATGACAAATATCTATTATCAGGAACAGGTGCTTGAAAATATCGCGCGAAAGGTGCTGTGCGGCTATGATTCCGCGCTGTACTACGGTTCCCCTGCCGCCGTCCCCATTGAGGAGATGATCGAGGCCCACGGCGTATCCCTGGAGTACCAGTATCTCCGGAAGAATGGCCGCATCCTGGGCAAGACCATTTTTGACGAAGGTCTGGAGGCGGTGTATGACATGGAAAACCGGGAGTACACCCTCTTCCCTGTCCGGGCCGGCACCATTCTCATTGACGCCTCGCTCTGTGAGGAGGACGCCAGCACAGGCCGTCTGCGCTTTACCTGCGCCCACGAGCTGGCCCATTGGATACTCCACAAAAAGCTGTACACCGGCACAGGCCGGAGCGCGGCTATGATTACAGAACAGTCCGAGACTACCCTGGAAGTACAGGCCAATATGCTTGGCTCCGCCATCCTTATGCCCATCGCCCAAATCAAGCGGTGCTTCTACCAGCTCCGGGGAGGCCGTCAGGACGGCCAGCTCATCGACGATATGGCCGATGTGTTTCAGGTGTCCAGACAGGCCATGCGCATCCGGCTCACCAACCACCGACTGCTGTAAAGTTTTATCGTTATGTTCACTAAAAAGGGAACAGCAGGAGGTGGAAATGAAGGAGAAGGAATCCCGCACGATCTACTGCCCGGTTTGTCACCGGGGCCGTATTCTGGACGCGGCAAGCCAGACAGATCCCGCGCACCTGCGGCTCTTCGGGCCACGGCAGTCCGCCAAGGCGGAGTGGTTCACCAAATGTCCAAAATGCGGGGCACAGATCGGCATGATATTTCAGAGAGAAGTAAATATTGAGCAGCAGCAGGCGGGAGCGTGATCCCGTCTCTCCCTCAACCCCAATACTTAGTCAAGCGCACCAACCGCCCGTCATCACCGAGCAGGCAGCGTATCACATCGCACTACACTGCCTCTCCTGACCGGCCCCGCCCGATACTCGGGCCGCGGCAGGCCGGGATATCAGGGATGTAACTACGGGAGCCATCGCGTTCGGAGCCTTACAGGTAGCTTTTTAGCTATGTGTAAGGCTCCTTTTTTGTTGTCCTTTTCGCCAGCTGAAAGGCGGAAAGGATTTTTATGTCTCTGCACTTTTGGCAGCCCTATACAGCGAAATACCCGTGACCTCCAATCTCAAAACCGCACCTTTCCCCCAAATTTTGAGATTGGAGATCACCCAAATGAAATTTACATATTTGGTCTATAAGCAGGTCAACGGTACCCGGCAGCTTGCCGCCGCGACACAAGAGGAGTGGGACGCCATTCTGAAAAAAAACAGGCGGCTGCCGTTAGAGCAGCGCCGCCGCTTCATGAAGGACTGTATTGAGGACGGGGATGAAGTGGATTGTATGTATATCGAAGTGCCCGCCTCGGAGCATCGGGAGTGGAACAGCAAAAATACGATCAGACAGAAGAATCGTAAGCTTGGTATGCGCTATACACATCAGTCTCTGGACGCCGGAGTCCCGGATACTGATGTAGAGACGCTGCACGAATGCGTTCCCTCTGGATTCAATCTCGAGGGCGCTGTAGCGGATCAGGTTCTCATAGAAGAACTGAAATGTGCGCTGCGGGCCTGGCAGCCCTGGGCGGAGGAGCTGATGGATCTCTACATGGCCGGGGCAAAGCGTTCCTGCACAAACGATCTATGCAAAAAATACCGTCTCAGTGATCGGACTGTTCAGAGGCGGAAAGAAGCCTTTGAAAAATTTGTTTTGGAATTTTTGAAAAAATAATGTCGGTTTCAGGCTCTGGAGGTTGTGGTAAAGGGATGAGAGGGCAAAACAGCCCCTCGTGCTCTTTGAAAAACACCGCGCCCTGCGGTCATATCCGGCAACTGGAATACGTTCCCTGACGGTCCGTGTGAGAAACGGAAAGCGATAGGTCAGATGCGCCAAGACCACCTGTAGCGGCAAAGGAATTGCAGTGAATTTTCTTTTCTGTTATAAAAGACGGCCAAATAAGGTGCCCAGCGGTCCCCATCCAGACAAAAACAGCCCTGGCAAGCTGTTTCGCAACGACCCCGTCAGAACACAATGATACTCCTGCCCAGCCACAGCCCTGCTACGCAGGATCACGCAATGGGGGCAGCTCGGAGAGAACCTCGGAGGGGTGAAACGCCCGTGATGTGCGCCAGCACAGTTCCAGACTGCCGCCCAAGGCTCGGGAAGTAGTGTCGAATAGAGCC
>CAJUEG010000110.1:2836-4849 GCA_910584835.1 uncultured Oscillospiraceae bacterium
GAAAGGAGGTCAAAAAAGATATGGTACAGACAAACACTACTGCCGCAAGGCGTCCGAGAATTACCGTCATTGACCCCAGGAAGCCCGAGGCGGCGAAGCTCCGGGTGGCGGCATACGCCAGGGTCAGCAGCGACTCGGCTGACCAGCTCAACTCCTACATGGCCCAGGTGGACTTCTACACCAAGTTCATCTCCTCCAGGGAGGACTGGGAACTGGTAGACGTCTACGCCGACGAGGGGCTGTCCGGACTGGAGGCCCGGAAGCGTGAGGAGTTCAACCGCATGATCGCGGACTGCCGTGACGGGAAGATCGACCGGGTGCTGGTCAAGTCCACCTCCCGCTTCGCCCGGAACACCACGGACTACATCCGGTATGTGCGGGAACTGCTCCGGCTGGGCATCTCCATCTGCTTCGAGAAAGAGAACATCGACACCGGGAAGATGACCACCGAGCAGATCGCCCAGATCTACGGCGCTTTCTCCCAGATGGAGTCCACCAACCACTCCAACAATATGAGGGTCAGCGTTCGGATGCGGATGGAGAAAGGGATCTTCGTCCCTCCCTCCACTCCCTACGGCTACCGGCTGGCGGGACGGGAGCTGGAGATCGTCCCCGAGGAGGCGGAGATCGTCCGGTATATCTACAACGCCTACCTCAAGGGCCAGGGGACGGCGGATATCGCCCATGAGCTGAATGAGCTGGGGGCTATCCGGGGCCATGGCCGGGAGGGATGGTATCCAAACACGGTGCAGTACATCCTGACCAACGTCTCCTACACCGGCGATATGCTCTGGCAAAAGAGCTTCGCCACCGATACCATCCCCTTCCGGCAGGTGCCGAACCGGGGACAGAAGCCCCGGTACTTCGTGGAGAACTGCCACCCGCCCATTGTGTCCAAGGAGGACTTCCAGCGGGTGCAAGACCTGATGGCCCTTCGCCGGACGCAGTTCGCCGGTAACTCCTCCAAGCCGGAGGCGTCGGTCTACAGCAAGCGCATTGTCTGCGGGGGCTGCGGCTCCATCTGCCGCAGGAAGGTCACCAACGGCAAGACCTACTGGGTGTGCAACCGCCATGACGACGCCAAGTCCCGCTGCCCCGTCCCCCAGGTGCCGGAGGCGGAGATCACAGCGGCCCTGCTTCGGCTCTACCACAAGCTGAAAGCGGATGGCGGCACGATTCTGCGCACCGTGCTGGAGCAGCTCCGGGAGCTGCGGGAGCGGGAACTGCGCACAAACCGCAAAATCAGCGACATCGACAAAGAAATCGCCCGTCTGTCTGAGCAGAATCTCGTACTGGTTCGACTGAAGTCGAAAGGGTACGTTGATCCTGCTCTTTATTTATCCCAGCAGGGTGAGATCGAACAGAAGCTGAGGACGCTGAGACGGCTGCGCCGGCGCATCATGGACTCCACCAGCGAGGACACCCAGATCCAGGACACCGAAATCATGCTGGACTGCCTGGAGGACGGCCCCCAGTGGCTGGGGGAACCCAGCCAGGAGCTGTTCGAGTCACTGGTCAGGCGGATCGTGATCGTCTCGGCGGACACCCTGAAATTCACCCTGCTCAACGGCCTGGAGCTGACGGAGCGGATTGGAAAGGCGGTACGGTAATGGCATGGCAGAGAAAGACCCCCTTCGGCTACATGGTGCGGGGCGGCGAAACCGTCCCCTGCCCCACGGAGGCTGACGCAGTTCAGAACATCTTCACCCGTTACCTGGCGGGGGCCTCCTTCGGCAGGATCGCGGAGGAGATGAGCAGAGGGAACATCCCCTACCACCAGCATACCAGCCAGTGGAATAAGCACATGGTCAAGCGGATTCTGGAGAATGGGAAATACCTGGGGACAGGCGTCTACCCACGTCTCATCAGCGATGAGGAGTTCCTCGCGGCGCAAATCCAGCGGGAGGACAAAACTGACTACGCTCCCTGCCCCGCTGCGCTGAATCCTGTTCGGGAGAAAGCCGTGTGCGCGGTATGCGGAAGCAGAATCGCGCGGGACACCAAGTCCCATGG
>CAJUEG010000110.1:4949-7011 GCA_910584835.1 uncultured Oscillospiraceae bacterium
TGTGCTTCAACCGCTCGGATATCAACCCTGACTACATGAAGACGCTGATCTTCGCCGCCGCCGCGGAGCGGTACGCCGTCCTGCCGGATCTCACGCCAGTCCATGACATGGAGGCACTTCGGGAGCGCCTGGAAACCGGTCCCGTCAGTGACAGCAACCTGCGGGAACTGCTGGCAAAGGCGGTAAAGGCCATCCGCATCGGCGGACAGGATTACATAGAACTGGAACTGACCAACGGAACGATGATAGGAAAGGAGCAAACCACATGACTACACAACAGACTCCCCAGAAGCGGCGGATCACCGTTATTCCTCCCAATCCCCAGCTTACAGAGCGGGACATTCACAAGAAGCACCTCCGGGTAGCTCCCTACTGCCGGGTATCCACGGACAGCGAGGAGCAGCTCAACAGCTACAACGCCCAGATCGCCTACTACACCGAGAAGATCGCCGCCACACCGGAGTGGACTATGGTCCGCCTGTACGCTGACGAGGGCATCACAGGCACGTCCATGAAGCGGCGCAAGGAGTTTTTGAAGATGCTCCGGGACTGCGACCGGGGTAAAATTGACCTCATCATTACCAAATCGGTGTCCCGCTTCGGACGCAACACCCTGGACGGTCTGGACACCGTCCGGAAGCTGAAGCGGAAGGGAATCGGCGTCTTCTTTGAGAAGGAAAACACAAATACCCTTTATATGGATAACGAGATGATCCTCACCTTTATGATGAGTCAGGCCCAGGCAGAGAGCGAATCCCTCAGCGGCAGCGTCAAGTGGGGCCACCGGAAGAACTTCAAGGACGGCAAGGTCTACTACCACTACGCCAGCTTTCTCGGCTACCGCAAGGGGCCGGACGGCCTGCCGGAGATCGACCCCGATGAGGCGGCCATTGTCCGCAGGATCTTCGCCCGATACCTGCTGGGCCAGAGCGTCCACCAGATCTGCCGCGACCTGATGTCGGACGGCGTCAAGACCGCCCAGGGCAGTGATTCCTGGCATGACAGCGTGGTGAGGAAAATGCTGCAAAACGAAAAATACATCGGGGACGCCCTGCTCCAGAAGACCTTCATGGCGGACCTCTTCACCCATGAGCAGAGGAAGAATATGGGGGAGCTGCCCCAATACTACGTCCACGAGTGCCACCCCGCCATCATCGACCGGGACACCTTCCAGCGGGTGCAGGAGGAGCTGGCCCGGCGCTCCAGCCTGCGGAAGACCTCCTCCAAGGCCAAGACAGAGCTGGGCAAATACTGCGGCAAGTACGTTCTCAGCGAACTGCTGGTCTGCGGCGAGTGCGGCAGCCCCTACCGCCGGGTGGTGTGGAGCCGGCCCGAGGGTAAGCGGATCGTCTGGCGGTGCATCAACCGCCTGGAGCATGGGAAAAAGATCTGCAAGAAGTCCCCCACCTGGAATGAGACGGACATCCAAGCCGCTGTGACCGCCGCCATGAACGAGCTGTTCCACACCCAGACCGCAAAGGAGGCGCTGGAGGCAAGCATCACCGCCGCTCTCGCCGGAGAGGATGGAGAGTTGTCCCTGCCGGCGCTGGAGACGCGATCCACAGCCTCGCGGAGCGTCAGCTGGAGCTGTTCCAGCTGGCCGTCAGCGCCGGCCCCGACTGTCTGGACTATGATGAGGAGATCCAGCGGGTCAACATGGCGAAAACCACCCTGATGGCGAAGAAAGCGGAACTGGAGCGTGAGGGCCGCACCGCCGCCGCGTTCGACCGGAGGATGGAGGAAATCGCCAGTGAGCTGGAGCAGACGGCTGGGACCATCACAGAGTTTGACGAGGTCACCGTCCGCCAGCTGGTCAGCAACATCAAGGTGGTCAGCAAGGACACCCTGCTCATCTGCTTCAAGGATGGGACTGAGATCACGCAGACGATATAGGGAGGGAGACTGCATGATCTATATTACCGGCGACACCCATGGCGGCTTCCAACGGTTTAACACCAAAAATTTCCCACAGCAAAAGCAGATGGGCCGCAGCGACTATGCGGTCGTCACAGGCGATTTCGGGGGCGTGTGGGACGATTCTCCCAGGGAGGCATACTGGCTC
>CAJUEG010000111.1 GCA_910584835.1 uncultured Oscillospiraceae bacterium
GCTGGCTGTCCCGCTCCAGGCGGATGATGGAGAACTGGCCCAGGGTGACGTACACCCTCCGGCCCTCGCCCCCCATGTTCAGCTCGCCGGGGAAGCAGCCGGCGATGCCCGCGGGCACCTCCGCCCCGTCGCCGCAGGCGCACGCCGGCGGCTCACAGGGGTCGGACAGGCGCATGCTCAGGATGATGGGGTCCACGGAGTTGACCACCGCCACCGGCAGGTTGGTGCTCATCAGATTCTGCTCATCCAGGTCGTCCACCCGGCTGTTGGAGGAGAACACCTTGGCGCTGCCCTCGCTGCCGAACAGGATGGCCCGCTTGTCGAACACAGCCAGGCCGCAGATGGACACCGGCCGGGCGGCGCCCACGAAGGCGTCGGCGGTCACCCGGTAGAAGTAGCGCACGTCCACCGTGAAGTAACCCCGGTTGAAGCCCACGGGCTCCACGTCGATGTAAGCGTACAGCAGCTCGGCCTGCCCGGCCTTTAAACTGATGGCCCGGTCGATGACGGCCTGGGAGCTGACGGTGGGATAAAGACGGAGGTCTTCAACACAATCTTTGTCCCGGCAGGAATCGAAGATCTTTCGGGTGTGGATGCACACGGCCTCGCGAATACCGGCGGTATCACAGATGGGGCCCGGCTCAATGAATTCGGCCATTTTCGTACCTCCCGATCATGGTTGATAGAGGGGGAGCCGCCGGTCTGCGGCCGGTATGGCGTTCCCCTTCCACCCCCATTGTATGCGGGGGGCGGAGGAGGGTGAAAACCGCCGGCAGAAACCAGACAGGTGCACCCCGTAGGCCCGGGGGCGGGCCCCCCGCGAACGAGGGCCGGGGGCTGGGGTGGTTGGCGTAGGCCCGAGAGAGAGGGGGAGCCGCCCCCGGGCCGGGAGGGTCAGCGCACGGGCGGTTAGAAGCGCCAGTTGGCCTCCCGGTACAGGGTTTCCCGTACAAATCGGTATACGGACTGGCCCCTTCGCCTGGCCTCCCTCTGGATGGCGAACGCCTCTGCCCTGGGCACCCTGGCCCCCACCAGCACCCGGGCCTCCTTGTCCGTCCCCCGGTTGAGCTTGGCCTTTCGGCGCTTCATGGCGATGGTTCGGGCCACCTCCCATGCTTTGTCCCTGTCCCCGGCCAGCTCCACCAGGGCTTCCAGGGCCTCCCGCTCGTCCTTCGGCATGTCCTCCCAGGCGCTTTGGCGGTACGTCATTGGGCCTTTTCCTCCTTTTCGCGGTACGTCATGCCACGCAGGGCCGCCCGCGCCCGCTCCAATGTGTCCAGCATGGCCAGCGCAGCCGCCTCCAGCTCGGTCATGGCCATGAGGGCCTGGTACGTCTGTTCGTCCTTCATCTTGTGTCACCTCCGTCACAAGCATACCACATCTTGTGCCGTCCCGCAAGGCCGCGCTCACGCTCCCCACGGCGCTGCGCCGCTCAGGACAGGGCGGGCCCCGCACGGCAGCACGGCGGAAGGGGGGCCCAGCGAACCACGGGCGGCGCATTTTGCCGCCCGGGATTCGCGATGGCCATGGGGGCACACGGCCCCCCGCACGGACACGCGCCACAGGCGGGCGGGCACCACTGAAACCTGAAGCTTTGCTGGCGGGCGGGTTCGGCGCTCTCGGTTCCAGCTCCCGGCCCCCGCTTAGGGGGGCTCGGCCTCGTCCGACCAGGGGCATTCCATCCAACTCCCGGTCCACTTGCAATGGCGGCGGAGCTTGGGTGTGCACTGTTCGCAGGGCGGGGGGTTGTCTGTCCAGGGATTCCAGCCGGGGGCGTAGTAGTCCGCCAGGTACTCGGTACAAGCTTGCTGGATGTCCTCCTGGGTGACGTCTTGCCAGTCCCGCAGCTTTGTTCCGTGGGCCAGGGCGTGGCAGTCTGAGCACAGGGTGATGAGGTTGTGGGGGCTGTTGGTACCCCCCTGGCCCCGGGGCACGTGGTGGTGTATTTGCAGGTACCTGGTGCTGTCGCACAGGGCGCAGCGGAAGCCGTCCCGCTCGTAGATGTCCCGGCGTTCCTTGTTGGTGAGCTTGGCTGTTAACATGGTCTTTCGACCTCCTTTCACCCGGAATGGATCGCCGCCAGTCAAGGCTGGCCGCATGGCCACGGCGCAGCCGCTTGGCCTTGACAAGGCGGTACAATGGAGGGTGACAGGAGGCCGAATGGGTGGGTGTGCGCTGGCCCGGGGCCTCGGGCGCCCTGCGTTCCAGGGCGTTGAGCCAACGGAAAAGCCCCCGGGGGGCGGAACCCCGGGGGCGCTGGCTGGTCGTGCCATTGGAGGCTACGCCGTAAGGCGTATGCCGCAGGTGGCCTTCCACTCCCATTGTATGCGGGGGGCGGAGGAGGGTGAAAACCGCCGGGCGCTCCGGAGGCGCAAACAAATATTTCATGTGAAACGGCGGCAGGGATCTCCCAGCCGCCGCTTCTATCATTATAAGTCCTCAATGCGGGTCTTGTCCACCTGCCGCCGGGTCCGCCAGCCCTTGCCCAGCCGGCACAGGCCATAGGCCGCCAGCAGAAGCAGGGTGGGGATATTCTCCACCGCGAAGGCAATCGCCAGCGCCTCCCACGGGTTGGCCAGCCACCCGCCCCCCGTCTGTGCCAGGTAGACGGCGCGGATCACCAGCCGCACCAGCGTGTACACCAGCCACAGTCCGGGCAGGATCAGCCCCAGCCGCCCGTCCCGCTTCAGTGCCAGAAAGACCTCCGCCGCCAGGGCCGCGGCCATCAGGATCAGAATCACCGGGATGTCCTGCCCATTCAGGGTAAACAGGGGCATGCCCTCCTCAAAATGGAATCCAGTGCCCATTTTTATCCCTCCTTCGTCTTTCGGTATTCGCTGAGCAGCAGCTTGGCAGTGTCAAAGTCCAGCCTGTCGTCCACCGCCAGCCGCTTCACCAGCGCCACATAGGGATCGGCCTCCGCCGTCTCGCTCAGCTGGATCTTCTGAATCAGCCGGTCCAGCCGCAGACGCACCGTGGGGTAGCTGACGCCGTACAGGCCCGCCATCTCCTTCAGCGAGCCGGAGGCCAGGACGAACTTTTTGATGAACGCCGCGTCCTCGTCCTCCAGGGCGGCTATCCAGGCGGGCAATGTGTCCACGGGCCCCTCTCCTTTCATAATATTAATTATATCTTTAATTTTATTAAAGTCAATATTTATTTTCAATTTAATAAAATAGAGGCATCTGTTCCAAAGGAGCAGGTGCCTCTATTGTCCCTATGACGCCGGTTTCCGCTGCCGGGTGGTCATCTGGCAGCTGCTGCTTCGGCCCCGTCAGCGAACCAAGTTTCTTTTGCCTGCATTTTCCTTACAAAGAAGAAGCAGGGCGCAGCGCGATCTCATGGCGTTTGGGCCCGGTGGATACGATGGTGATGGGCGCGCCGATATGCTTTTCCAGGAACTCCACATAATGTTTGGCGTTGGCGGGCAGGGCGCCGTAGTCGGTAATGCCCCGCACGTCGCTCTTCCAGCCGGGCAGGGTCTCGAACACCGGCTTGGCCCGCATGAGCCTGGGGGTGGTGGGGAACTGGTCGGTTACCTCCCCGTCGATCTCATAGCCCACGCACACCTTGATCTCGTCCAGATATCCCATCACGTCCAAACAGGTCAGCGCCACCTGGGTGGCTCCCTGGACCATGCAGCCGTACTTGGTGGCCACCGCGTCGAACCAGCCCACCCGGCGGGGCCGGCCCGTCGTCGCGCCGAACTCGCCCTTGTCGCCCCCCCGGCGGCGCAGCTCGTCCCCCTCGGGGCCGGTGAGCTCGCTGACAAAGGGCTCGGTGTCGGAGCCCACGCTGGAGGAATACGCCTTGGTGACGCAGATCACGTCCTGAATGGCGGTGGGCGGCACCGGGGCACCCACGCAGCCGTAGCCCGCCAGGGTGTGGGACGAGGTGGTCATGGGGAAAATGCCCAGGTCCGGGTCCTTCATGGAGCCCAGCTGACCCTCCAGCAGCACGGTCCTGCCGTCCTTCAGCGCCTGGTGGAGGAAACCCACCGCGTCGCCCACGTAGGGCCGGATGAGCTCCCGGTATTCCAAAAGCTGGTCGTACAGCGTCTTCACATCCAGCGCCGGCTTGTGGTACAGGTGCTCAAAGAGGACGTTTTTCAGCTCCACGGCGCGGCTGAGCCGCTCCCACAGGCGGTCCTCGTCAAAGAGGTCGCACACCTGAATGCCCGTCTTGGCGTACTTGTCGGAGTAGAACGGGGCGATGCCGCTCTTGGTGGAGCCGAACGCCTTTCCCCCCAGCCGCTCCTCCTCATATCCGTCCTGGAGAACGTGGTAGGGCATGAGCAGCTGGGCCCGCTCGGACACAATGAGCTTGGGCGCCGGCACACCCTGGCCGGTCACGTCCTTCAGCTCCGCCGCCAGCTTGGCCACGTCCAGCGCCACCCCGTTGCCGATGATGTTGGTGACGTGGGGGTAAAAGGTGCCGGAGGGCAGGATGTGGAGGGCAAACCGCCCGTAGTCGTTGATGATGGTATGGCCCGCGTTGGCCCCTCCCTGGAAGCGCACCACCACATCGGAAGTCTCCGCCAGCAGGTCCGTGATCTTGCCCTTGCCCTCGTCGCCCCAGTTGGCCCCTACAATCGCTTTTACCATTTCAAATACCTCTGCGGCCGGGATTCGCAGCCAATCGCGCTGGTCTGCCTTAACCGTCCGTCTGTTCCATTATAATAAACTTCTCCCCGGTCCGCAAGCCCTTTTCGCGGTTTTTCCGTTTTTCTCTTTACTTCCGTAAAGCAGCGTGTTAGAATAAGGGCGCTGCAACATCATTCGGGGAGGGGTCCCTATGCAAAAAGAGAGTGCGGATCAGAATACCCTGCTGTTTGAGGCTGTCCTGGCCCTGCGGGACCAGGAGGAATGCCGGGCCTTTTTCCAGGACCTGTGCACCGTGGCCGAGCTGAAGGCTCTGGCCCAGCGCATGGAGGTGGCCCGGCTTTTGGATCAGGGTTTTATCTATAACGATATCCTGCAGCGCACCGGCGCGTCCAGCGCCACCATCAGCCGGGTAAACCGGGCGCTGCAATACGGCGCGGACGGCTACAAAACCGTGCTGCCCCGGCTGAAGAAATGACGGACAGCGCTTACACCGCGCTGGCCCGGTACTATGACCGGCTCACCGCCGACGTGGACTATGTGAAATGGGCGGACTATGTGGAGCGGCACTTTCAAAAGCGGAAGCTGCCCGTCCGCACGGTGGCTGAGCTGGGCTGCGGCACCGGCAGCCTGACCGCCCTGCTGGCCCGGCGGGGCTATCAAATGACCGCCGTGGATTTGTCCCCGGACATGCTGACCATGGCGGAGCAGAAGTGCCGGGGGCTGGGCGCGCTGTTTTTGTGCCAGGATATGTCCCGCCTCACCCTGCCCTCCCCCGCCGACGCGGTGATCTCCTGTCTGGACAGCGTAAACTACGTCACCCGCCCCGCCGCCCTGCGGCGGACCTTCCGGCGGGTGTGCCGGGCGCTGGCCCCCGGCGGGCTGTTCCTGTTCGACGTCAAAACCCCCTCCGCCCTGGAGGGGGCGGACGGCCAGACCTATCTGGACGAGGATGAGGATTTGTTCTGCGTCTGGCGGGGGGACTACTCCCCCAAGCGTCGGGTGTGCGGCTATGGGCTGGACCTGTTTGTCCGGAGGGAGGACGGCAGCTGGGACCGGGCCGGCGAGTACCACGAGGAATACGCCTACACGCCGGAGGAGCTGGACGGCTTTCTCCGGGAGGCGGGTTTCCGCACCATTCGGCTATACGGCGACAAGACCATGCGCCCGCCCAAGGAGGGAGCGCAGCGAATCTTTTTCGCCGCGGGAAAGGAATAAGTCATTATGGATCAGATCGTCCGCGTGATCGCTAAAAACGCCCCTGTCAAGGCCATGGCCGTCTCCGCCCGGGACACGGTGGAGCGCGCACGGGCCATCCACGACTGCTGGCCGGTGGCCTCCGCCGCCCTGGGCCGCCTGCTCATGGCCGCCTCCATGATGGGCGCCGCCATGAAGGAGGAAAACGGAGCCGTCACCCTGCGGGTCAAGGGGGGCGGGCCTCTGGGGTCTCTCACCGCCGTGTCCGACAGCCGGGGCAATGTGCGGGGCTATGTACAGAATCCCGCCGTGGACGTGCCCCGGAAGGCCAAGGGCAAGCTGGACGTGGGGGCCGCCGTGGGCGCGGACGGGGAGCTGACCGTCATCCGGGACCTGGGGCTGAAGGAGCCCTACATCGGCTCGGTCCAGCTGGTGGGCGGCGAGATCGCCGAGGACGTGGCCGCCTACTTCGTGGAGAGCGAGCAGGTGCCCACCGCCTGCGCCCTGGGTGTGCTCATTGCGCCCGACCAGACCGTTCAGGCGGCGGGGGGATACCTCATCCAGCTGCTGCCCGGGGCGGATGAGGCGGTGGTGTCCGCGGTGGAGCGGGGCGTGGCCAAGCTGGGGGCGGTGAGCGCCCGGCTGGACGCCGGGATGGACCCCCTGGGCCTGCTGCGGGAGGTGCTGGGGGAGTTCGAGCTGGATGTGCTGGAGACCTCCCCCATTGAGTACCGCTGCTATTGCACCCGGGAGCGGGTGAGCCGCGCCCTCATCAGTCTGGGCCGGGACGAGCTGGACTCTTTGATTCAGGAGCAGGGAGGCGCCGAGCTCACCTGCCAGTTCTGCGACAAGGTGTACCGCTTCGGCGCGGAAGAACTGGGCGCTCTGCGGAACGAGGCGTCCGCCAAGTAGCGCCAATTTTTTTCAAATGGGCTATTGACAGGGGGAGCTTCGTTTGTTATAATGACTTTCGCCGTCTGACA
This sequence comes from uncultured Oscillospiraceae bacterium, assembly GCA_910584835.1. Classification (GTDB taxonomy): domain Bacteria; phylum Bacillota; class Clostridia; order Oscillospirales; family Oscillospiraceae; genus Enterenecus. Next base: position 6,782 of record CAJUEG010000111.1, read on the forward strand.
AACGGAGGAGCGACGGGAGCATAGCTCAGCTGGGAGAGCACTTGCCTTACAAGCAAGGGGTCACAGGTT
>CAJUEG010000112.1 GCA_910584835.1 uncultured Oscillospiraceae bacterium
GACGAGGCCCGCCACGGCAAGGCTCTGAAGGGCCTGCTGGAGCGGTACTTCAAGTAAGCCTTCCATTCCCCAACGGGGTCCCCGCCGGGGCCCAGCGTCAGCGGGTCCGGCGGGGAGAGGACGAGCATCGCAGTGAATGAGCCTTCGCGCCCGCGCGGAGGCGAGTGATACAAAGATTGTGAGGACGATATGGACAAGTATGTATGCCCCTGCGGCTATGAGTACGACCCCGCCGCAGGTGATCCCGACAACGGCGTCGCCCCCGGCACCCCCTGGGAGCAGGTCCCCGACAGCTGGGTCTGCCCGGTGTGCGGCATGGGCAAGGACGTTTTTGAAAAGGCCTGAGGCCGAGTTTAAAAAGGATGGGACGGGCGGAATGCCCGTCCCATCCTTTTTGCGCCGGCCTGCCGCAAACACAATCAAGGCGCGAAGGCTTAGACGGCCTCCGCGCCTTTCCTTTTTCACCGGCGCTCCTACCGCGCCCCCTCCAGCGGCGCGGCCTTTTTGACCCGCTCCGTCCGCTGGTCCGGGCCCGGCTGCGCCCCCTCCCGGACGGGTGCCTTCCTCCGGCGCAGCCCCCGGCCCGCGGCCAGCACAATGGCGGTGGCGATGAGCACCAGATAGCAGTTCAGCGTCCGGCTGAGGATCATGGCCGGGGCCACCAGCCCCTGGCCGTACACCAGCAAAAAGCCCCGCAGGAACACATTTTCCGCCGCCCCGGCGGACCCGGGCAGGGGCAGATAGCCCACGGCAATGGCGCACAGGGCCTGGAGGGCCATCACCTCCCACAGGGAGAAGCCGGACAGCCCGAACGCCCGGTAGACCACATAGGGCATGGCGTAGGAGCAGGCCAGCTGGAGGGCGCTGAGCCCCACCACCTTGGCCAGCAGCCCCGGCGAGCGGCGGATGAGGTCGGCCCCCCGGCGGTACTCCGCCAGGTGCTCGTCCGCCTTGGCCTCCAGCCCGGATTTGTCCAGGGCCGGCCACGCCCTGGCCCCCAGGGCGATGCAGCCGTACAGCAGCCGCCTGGTGGGGCCGGGGAGAAACAGGAAGAGGAACATGGCGGCGTCCAGCGCCGCGAACACCGCCAGGCCGAAGCCCAGCAGCAGCCCCACCTGGCCCCCCAGCCGCTCGGTGAACCCGCCGGCATGGGTCAGGGCGAAAATCCCCCAGCCCATGGCCGCCGTGTTGTAGCCGATGGTCACCAGCAGCATGTCCAGCGCGCCGGTGGCGGCGGGGGTGCCGTCCTTGCCCATGGCCACCACCTGGGCGGGCTGGCCGCCGGTGGCGGAGGGGGTGATGGTGCTGAAAAAGAAGCCCACGCATGAGTAATACGCGCACCGGCGGAAGGGCTGGGCGCTGCCCAGGGCGCGGAGGATGGAGTGGGTGGCCTTGGCCTCGCAGCAGATGAACAGCGCCATCAGCGGCAGGCCCAGCAGCAGAATACGCCAGTCGGCACTGAGCAGGGCGGCGGCCAGCTGCCCCGGGGTCTGCTGCTGGAAGATGGTATACACCGTCCAGGCCAGCAGGGCGCACACCGCAGCCGTGCACACCACGTTTTTCCACTGGATTTTCACGCGCATACCCTCCTGTCCCGGTCCAGGGAGCGCACCACGGCGCAGGCGGCGGTGCGGCTGATGTCGGCGGCCATGTCGTCCATGGCCCGCTCCATGGCGGACAGCGCCTCGCTGTCGCAGATGGTCTCCCGGATGGCGGCCAGGCAGGCGCTCTCCTCCTTGGCCGCGATGCGGGCCATGCCCCGGCGCACCAGGAAGTTGGCGTTCTCCTGTTCCTGCTTCAGGAAGGGCTGCCAGGCCAGGATGGGCAGCCGGGCCGCGATGGCCTCAAAGCAGGTGATGCCGCCCGGCTTTGACAGCATGAGGCTGGCCCGGGCCATGTACTTGTCCACCTGGGTGGTGAACGGGACGGCCTCAATGTTCTCATATTTGCCGTTCAGGCGCCGGAACAGCTTGTCGTTGCGCCCGGTGAGGATGGTGGTGTGCACCCCGGGCAGGGCGTTGAGCGCCTGGTAGAAGCTGTCCCGCCGGGGCATCAGCCCCAGCCCGCCCCCCATAATGAGCAGCTCCCGCCGTTTGGAATGGTCTTTGCGGGCGGGTTGGAACCGCCCGCTGACGGGGATACCGGACACCACCACGGTGTCCGGGTCGGCGCCCTTGGCGATGAAGCCCTGGCGGACGGATTCCTCCGCCACCAGGTAGCAGTCGGTGCCGGCGTGGAGCCATTCGCTGTGGCAGGTCACATCGGTGACGCAGGTGACCAGGGGGATGTCCGACGGCCCCTCCTCCTTGTACTTTGCCATGGCGGCGGAGCAGATGGGGTGGGTGGACACCACCACGTCCGGCTCATATTTGTCCAGCAGCCGGTCCAGCCCGCCCAGCAGGCTGTCCCCCCGGCCGTCGCCGGAGTCGTTCACCGTCAGGTCGTGGTAAATGTTATAAAACACCCCGCCGTAGGTCACCAGCACGTTGAACCACCAGTACATAGCGGGGGCCAGCTCGGGGGCGGCGTATTCAAACAGGTCTACGACGTCGGCCCGGTGGCCGTCCTGGGCCAGCTGCTCCCGCAGGGCGTTGGCGGCGGACAGATGCCCCATGCCGAATTTACCTGTCAAAATCAAAACGTTCATCAAGATTCCTCCTCTTTCCGCGAGAGCCGGCCTGCACTTTCCCGCCGCCTCAACGGAGCATTGCGGCCCGCCCTTTGACAGTACCGATTATAGAGGACAAATCTTCAGTTTCAACACAGATACGCCTTATATTTTGGTGGGGTTTTCTTTAAGAATCCCTTAAGGCTTTCCCTGTTCCGGCAGCTCCTCCGCCGTCAGCCAGACAACCCCCTCCGGCTGTGCGCCGTGGCAGCACACCGCCCCCCGCCAGCCCTCCCCGGCAAAGTCCGCGCAGCAGCCTGGAGGGGGAAGCGCCTCCTTGGGCGGGCAGAGGGAAATATCCTCCCGCTTGCACCAGCTCTCCTTCCGGGTCCACAGCCGGTAAAAGTCCTCCCAGCTTCCGTCGAACTCCTCCAGCTCCTCCCCGCTCAGGACGTAGCGGGGCAGGCCCGCCCGCCGGGGCCGGACCACCTCCACATCCACCCCAACCGGCCCGTCGGACAGGGCGCACAGCGCCAGCCCGCCGCTGTGGGACAGGGAAAACCACCGCCCTTCCTCCAGCGCAAACAGGGGCTTGCCCCGGGGGGAGCGCTCCACCGGGGGCAGCGCCGTCCACCCCCAGCGCAGCCGCGCAGCCGCGGCCAACAGCGGCCATGCCAGCAGCCGCCCGTCCTCTCCCTCCGCGCCGTATACCACCGTCATGGTACTCCTCCCATACTCGTCTATTTTTTTAAAGGCCGCCCCCGCCGCATGGCGGGGGCGGCCTTCCTCTGTCAGCTCTCAGGCGGACGGATATCCGTCACCGTTACCACCCTGTCCCGGACGGTAAAGCGCACCTCCATCCCGGCAAACCCGAACCCATACGCCCGCCCCGGGTCGTCCTGATACGGGGGGCGCGGGTCCTGGGCCAGCACCCCGAGGAGCGCCGCCCTCTTATCCTCCGGCGCCCTCTCCAGCAGCGGCTGGGGGCACTCCACCGCCAGCCCGGCCTCCGGCGCGCTCCCGGCAAAGCCGCCCGCCGCCTCGGGCCGGCAGTCGGCGTAGGGGATATAGGGCTTGATGTCAAGCACCGGCGTGCCGTCCACCATGTCCGCCCCGGACACATGGAGCACCGGGCCGTCTGGGGCGTCCCACTCCACCCCCTCCAGCCTCACGCAGGACAGCCCGATGGGGTTGGGGCGGAAGGGGGAGCGGGTGGCGAACACCCCCAGCCGCCGGTTCCCCCCCAGCCTGGGGGGGCGGACGGTGGGGGACCAGCCCCTGTCCCGGTTTTCGGAAAACTCCCAGATAAGCCACAGGTGGGAGAACCCCTCAATCCCCCGCAGAATCTCGGGCGTCCGGTAGGGCGGCTCCAGCACCACCGCGGCGCGCAGCTGCTCCACCAGCCCCGCCTGCCGGGGCACGCCGAACTTGGACGCAAAGTCGGTGCGGATATGGGCGACGGGCTCCATCAGTCCACGTTGGGGCTGGCGCGCATGGCCAGGATGGTTTTCCCGATGAGCTCGTCCAGCTCCCAGCCCAGCATGGCCGCGCCCCGCTCGATTACCTCCCGGGAGCACCCGGCGGCGAACCGCTTATCTTTATACTTCTTTTTCACCGACTTGACCTCCAAATCGGACACGCTCCTGGAGGGCCGCATGAGGGCCGCCGCCCCGATGAGCCCCGTCAGCTCGTCCACGGCGAAGAGCACCTTCTCCATCTGGCTCTCCGGCGCGATATCCACGCACTCCCCGTAGCCGTGGCTGGCGGCGGCGCGGACAATGGCCTCGTCGATATCCCGCTGGCGCATCAGCTCCTGGCTTTTGACGCAGTGCTCCTCGGGCCACTGTTCAAAATCCAGGTCGTGGAGGATGCCCACGGCCTCCCACACGTCGGCGTCCCCGCCAAAGCCCAGCTCCTGGGCAAACCAGCGCATCACGTCGCCCACGGTGCGGGCGTGCCTGCGGTGGAAGTCGCCCTCGTTAAATTCGCACAACAGCTCCCATGCCTGCTCGGGGGTAGGGATCATGGCAAACAGCTCCTTTTTTATTATGTTGAAGGAATCATATACCTCTCCTCCCCTTCTTGTCAATCCCCCGTTGACTTTTGGCGCGCAAACCATTACAATACAAGGACTGCATTGGCTCAGGAGGGGACCGCCATGGACAATCTCATCTATTTTGACTACGCCGCCACCGCCCCGGTGCGCCCGGAGGCCATCAAGGCCATGATGGACGCCCTGGGCCAATTCGGCAACCCCTCTTCCCGGTACGGCTACGCCCGCCGGGCCGCCCAGCGGGTGAAGGAGGACCGGGAAGCGGTGGCCGCGGCCTTCGGCTGCTCCCCCTCCGAGCTGTTTTTCACCTCCTGCGGCACGGAGGGGGACAACTGGGCCCTCCGCCGGGGCGCGGAGCTGAACCGCCGCCGGGGAAGGCACATTATCACCACCGCCGTCGAGCACGCCGCCGTGCTGGAGACCTGCCGCGACCTGGAGCGCCAGGGGTACGAGGTCACATACTTAAAACCGGACCGGGCGGGCCGCATCTCCCCGGAGCAGCTGGCCGCCGCCCTGCGGGCGGACACGGCGCTGGTGTCCATGATGCTGGTGAACAACGAGACCGGCGTGATCTTCCCCGTGGAGGACTGCGTCAAAGCGGTAAAAGCCTTTGACCCCGCCATTTTGTTCCACTGCGACGCGGTGCAGGGCTTTTTGAAAACGCCCCGGCCCCTCGTCCGCCTGGGCGCGGACCTGGTGGCCGTCAGCGGCCACAAGATCGGCGCCCCCAAGGGAATCGGGGCGCTGTACGTGAAAAAGGGGGTCCGGCTACGGCCTCTGCTCACCGGGGGCGGCCAGGAGGAGGGCCTCCGCTCGGGCACCGAGGCCACGGCCCAGATTGCCGCCTTTGCCGCCGCCGTCCGGGCCGGGGCGGCGGACCAGACCCGGCTGGAGCGCGCCGCCGCCGTCAAGGAGTACACCCTTTCCAAGTTAAAGGAGGCCCTGCCCAGGCTGGAGGTCATCTCCGCCGGGGACGCCCCCCACATCTGCGCCGTCACCCTGCCCGGCTACAAGAGCGAGGTGGTGGTCCGCGTACTGGGGGACAGGGGGGTGTGCGTCTCCTCCGGCTCCGCCTGCCACAAGGGCAGGCCCAGCCACGTGTTCGCCGCTATGAACCTCCCAAAGCCCTGGCTGGACGGGGCGCTGCGGCTGTCCTTCTCAGCCGACTCCACCCGGGAGGAGGCGGACGCGCTGGTGTCCGCCCTGAGGGACGCGGCGGACAGCCTGTTCACCACTTTATCATAATTTATAAAAGGAGCATCCGTCACCATGTTCAAGCTATTCCGGCGGGAGCCGGGCTTCTATCCCAAGCTGATCTCCCTGGCCCTGCCCATTCTGCTGCAGAACCTCATCACCAACTCCCTGGGGCTGGTGGACACCTTCATGGTGGGCACCATGGGGGAGGGCCCCCTGGCCGGGGTCACCCTGGCCAACATCCCCGTGTTCGTGGTCCAGCTGATGATGTTCGGCATCCAGAGCGGTTCCTCCGTCCTCATCAGCCAGTACCGGGGCAAGGGGGACATAGGGGCCATCAACCGTGTCATGGGCATCGGCATGTATGCCGCCGGAACCATCGGGCTGGTATTTGCCCTCATCATGGGCTTTCTACCCACCCAGTTCATGGGCCTGTTCGGCAGCGACGCCGCCGTGGTGGCCACCGCCGCCCGGTACGCCCGCATCGTGGGCTGGTCCTATTTCTTCGACAGCTTCGTGCAGGTCTACATCGGCGTCCACCGAGCCATGGGCAATCCCAGCCGGGGCCTTGTGATCCTGGGCGTCTCCATGGCCAGCAACACCTTCCTCAACTGGGTGTTCATCTTCGGCAACCTGGGCGCGCCCCGGCTGGCGGAGCAGGGCGCGGCGCTGGCCACCCTGCTGGCCCGGGTGCTGTCCTGCTCCATCGCGGTGGGCTGGGCAGTGCTGGATAAGCAGTTCAAGCTCTCCCCCGCCCTCCTCTTCCGCCCCGGCCGGGAGATGACCCGCCGCTTCATCCGTTTCTCCACCCCCGTGATGTGCAATGAGACCTTCTGGGGGCTGGGCACCTCCCTGTTCCCCACCATCATGGGCCACATGGAGGGTTCCCAGGAGATCCTGGCTGCCTACGCCATCGCCGGCAACATCACCAACCTGTGCACCGTGGGGGTGTTCGCCATCTCGGGCACCGCCGCCATCCTCAT
>CAJUEG010000113.1 GCA_910584835.1 uncultured Oscillospiraceae bacterium
CGGGGTTGTAGCACTTCACCCCCGCCGGGGCCATGGGCTGGGCGTAGAATTTGGATTTGATCTCCTCCGGGTCCCGGAGTTCGATCTGGATATGGTCCCCGTCGGGGCAGCCGAGGTCGATGGTGGAGGTGGGGCCCAGGACGTAGAAGGGGATGCCGTAGTGCTTTGCCAGGATGGCCACGCCGCTGGTGCCGATCTTGTTGGCGGCGTCGCCGTTGGCCGCCACCCGGTCGCAGCCCACAAAGCAGGCGTTCACCCAGCCGTTTTTCATCACCATGGAGGCCATGTTGTCGCAGATCAGGGTCACGTCCACCCCTGCCTTGTCCAGCTCGTAGGCGGTGAGCCGGGCCCCCTGGAGCAGGGGGCGGGTCTCGTCGGCGAACACCCGGAACCGCATGCCCCGCTCCGTCCCCAGGAGCAGGGGGCCCAGAGCGGTGCCGTATTGGGACGTGGCCAGCGGCCCGGCGTTGCAGTGGGTGAGCACCCCGTCGCCGTCCTTGAGAAGGGTGAGGCCGTGCTCCGAGATGGCCCGGCACATGGCGATGTCCTCCCGGTGGATGGCCAGGGCCTCCTCCCGCAGGGCGGCGGCGATTTGGGCGGGGGCGGCGTCCGCCATGGCGTGGGCCAGCTTCCCCAGACGGTTCAGCGCCCAGCTCAGGTTCACCGCCGTGGGCCGGGAGGAGCTGAGGCAGGCGGACAGCCGGTGCAGTTCTGCCCGGAACCGGTCCGGGGGCAGGCCCCTGCGCTGCTCCGCCAGCGCGGCCAGGCAGTACCCGGCGCAGATGCCGATGGCGGGGGCCCCCCGTACACGCAGGAGTTGGATGGCCTCGAACATCTCCTCCGGCGCGCGCAGGGTGAGGTATTCCTCCCGGTTGGGCAGCAGGGTCTGGTCCAGGATGACCACGCTGGTCAAATCGTCCCCCAGGCGGAGGTGGCCGCTGAGATATTCTGTCATAAAACCGGCTCCTTTCTTACATCGGATTGGGCAGGGCGCCCGGGTCGGACAGGGTCCAGATCAGCCCGGCCAGGTTGTCCTCGTCGTGCTCCACCTCCCGGCTGAACCGGGTCCACAGGGCGGCCTCCTCCCCGGGCTGGAACAGGGCCAGGTGGTATAAAGCGGTACAGGCGGCGCACACGAAGGCCGCCCGGCCGTAGAGAGCGTCGTCGTTCACCGCCTTGTGCCAGTGGCGGAACAGCAGGTAGCAGGCCAGATTGGACAGCTGGCGCTCCCAGCGGGGGTTGGCCTGTTCGTACCGCATCCGCAGGGCGGCGTAGTCCGCCGGGGACAGGGCGGAGAGCTGTTTTGCCCGTTCCTTCAGCAGTTCGGGCCAGGAGGGGCGCAGGGGGTCCAGCCCTGCCAGAAGGTTCAGAATGCGCACGGCGCAGGAGGGAAGGGGAAAGTCCGGCAGGGCGCCGCCGCAGACGTCCAGCCCGTTATAATTTCCGGCGTCAACGCGGTCTTGCAGCACCTGGGTACAGGACAGCAGGATATGCAGCTTTTCCCAAATGGGGTTGGGCCCGTAGGACAGCAGAGCGAGATAGGCGGCGCGGGTCTGCTCCAGCATGGCCAAAAAGTCCGGGTCAATGTCCTCAAAGGGCTGGTCCGCTTTGCCGTCGTCCGTCTCAACAAGGGTAAAACGGGGGGCCGACCGTAGCAGACGGGCCGCCTCGGGACAGGAGACGGCCAGGGCGGTCTCCGTCAGGCAGCCGTACTCCTCCGTAAACCGGGGATAGGCGGCGCAGTGGGCGCACAGGTGCCCCTCCCCCCAGTCCCGCTGGATGGCGCACAGGCCGTCGGGGGTGAGAAGAGCGCACAGCCCCTTCTCGTCCAGGCGGAAGCACACGTCCCCGTCCTCGTCGGTGACCAGGTTTTGGGCGATGCGCTCCCCCAGGGGGGAGGGGGCGGCGGCGTAATACGCCAGGGCCTCTTCATCGGGCACCACCGACCAGTCCCGGCAGCAGGTGTCCGGGCAGGCACCCCCCAGGCAGTGGAATTTTGTGTAGTAGTTCGGGCGGCGTTCCAGCATAGCGGGGCCTCCTTTATGATTCGCCGTCTTTTTTCACCAGAATGGTGGCGGCCACGCACAGCAGGGCGGCCACTGTATAGACGATGGGGGCGGCCTGCTCCCACAGGTCCAGCCCAAAGCCCAGGCCCACGTACAGCGCCGTGGCGGCCACCATGCCCGCCCCCCAGATGCGGCCCACCCGGCGCTGGGCGGGGGTCATCTTTTCCTCCGGGAAGCCATACTTGGAGTGCTGGATGCCCGCCCAGGTGAGGGTGGAGGAGGCGATGGTGATGCACAGCAGGAACAGGGTTCCGCACAAGGCGTCCCGCTGGTCCTGGCTGAAGCGCGCGGGAATGCTCATCATATCCATGGGGATGATTGCGGTGAGCCCCAGCAGGATGATAACCACGGGAACGGCGATGAGGAAGGGATAGCGGCGTTCAAAACGGTCCATTTCCTCCTGGGTGTAGCAGGGTACAAAGCCGGGATGCTGGCGCGTGAAAATGTCGTGGTTCATGCCGGAGACGATGAAGATGGCCACGGCGGCGATGAGGAACAGGAAAAAGACCACCCCGGCCTCCATTGCCCGGGCAAAGAACTCGCCCACGAACATCATGAGGGTGACGCCCAGCAGCACCAGGGCCACCCCTGACGCGATGGCAGCGGCAAAGGCGTTCATGTGCTTGTCGTAGGCGGCGGCGTCCTCCCCGAAGCGGCGGGACACGTCCCCGCGAAGCAGGGTGTCCATGTCGCAGCGGAACAGGTCGCACAGGCGCAGAATGGCGTCCGTCTCCGGGTAGGCGGAGTTGGACTCCCACTTGCTCACCGACTGGCGGGACACATCCATCTTCTCCGCCAGCTCCTCCTGGGTCATGCCCTGGTGCCTGCGGAGGAATTGCAGGTTTTCTCCAAATGTCATAATCAATGACCTCCTTTCAAGGTGCCCCCAGTTTAGGGAAAAACCGGGGGAAAGGCCACCAATTTGCTGTTGCGTTTGGGTTGCGGAGCGTAAACTTGAGGTTGCGAAGCCGTCGTGAGCAGCGAACTAAGATCGGAGCAGAGCGAAATGGCCGGAGCCGTCAGAGATGGGGCAGGGCATTTTGCGGAGTCGGAGAGCTTAGGGCGCGTCGCGAACAGGCGGAGCACGACTGCAGGTTGCGAAGCCGTCGTGAGCAGCGAACTAAGATCGGAGCAGAGCGAAATGGCCGGAGCCGTCAGAGATGGGGCAGGGCATTTTGCGGAGTCGGAGAGCTTAGGGCGCGTCGCGAACAGGCGGAGCACGACTACAGGTTGCGAAGCCATCGTGAGCAGCGAACTAAGATCGGAGCAGAGCGAAATGGCCGGAGCCATCAGAGATGGCGCAGGGCATTTTGCGGAGTCGGAGAGCTTGGGGCGCGTTGCGAACAGGCGGAGCACGACTGCAGGCTGCAAAGCCATTTTCAAACAGTCAGCTCAATTTGATTGCCCTCGACGCCCACGACGCAGCTCTCATAGTAGCCGTCGCCGGTGGTACGGGGGCCGCTGACCACCGCGTAGCCATCCGCCCGAAGCCGGGCGGTCAGCTCGTCCACCTTCCGGGCGCTGCCCAGACTGAAGGCCACGTGGATATAGCCCATCCGGGTCAGGGCGGGGGTTTGCTCCACGGTGTCCGGCTTGCTCATGAGCTCCAGCCGCGCACCGCCGCCAAAGGATAGAAAATAGGAGCGAAAGCCCGTTTTGGGGTTGTGGTAAAGCTGATTGGAGATGGCGCCCAGGTAGCGTTCAAAAAACGCCCGCGCCGCCTCCAGATCCTTGACGTACATGGCGATGTGCTCGATGGTCATGGAAAATACCTCCTTGCGGGGCTTCAGCTCCGAATGATGGCCTCCGCCACCTTAAGGCCGTCCACGGCGGCGGAGGTGATCCCCCCGGCGTAGCCCGCCCCCTCCCCGCAGGGGTAGAGGCCCGGCAGGGCGGGGGACTGGAACGTTCCGTCCCGCACAATGCGCACCGGGGAGGACGAGCGGGTCTCCACCCCGGTGAGCACCGCGTCCGGTTGGGCGAAGCCGCGGAGCCTGCGGTCAAACAGGGGGAGGGCATCCTTCAATGTGCCCAGGACGTAATCCGGAAGCACCCCGTCCAGGGTGGTCCAGGTCACGCCGGGGCGGTAGGTGGGCAGGACTGACCGGGGGCCGGCAGAGGGACGGCCCGCCAGAAAGTCCCCCACCAGCTGGGCAGGGGCGCGGAAATTGCCGCCGCCCGCCTCAAAGGCGGCGCGCTCCCATTGCTCCTGAAAGCGCACCCCCGCCAGGGGATCGTCCCCGCCGAAGTCGTCCGGGTTCACCCCCACCAGGAAGCCGCCGTTGATGTTGGCCCCGTTCCGGGCACGCAGGGACATGCCGTTGGTGACCACCTGGCCCGCGCCGCTGGCGGCGGCCACCACTTGCCCGCCGGGACACACGCAGAAGGTGAAGGCCGACCGGCCCGAGGGCAGATGGCAGGCCAGCTTGTAGTCGGCGGCGGGGAGCTTGTCCCAGAAATCGCCGAACTGGGCCCGGCTCACCGCCTCCTGCAGGTGCTCAATGCGCACGCCGACGGCAAAGCTCTTGCGCTCCAGGGGCAGGCCGAAATCGTACAGCATTTGAAAGGTGTCCCGGGCGGAGTGACCGGGGGCCAGCACCAGTGCGTCGCAGGGCATGGCGTAAAGGCCGGATTCCGCCTGGACGGCCAGGCCGGACAGCCGCCCGCCGTCCTGCCGCAGGGCTTGGAGCCGGTGCCCAAAGCGGATGTCCGCCCCCAGGCCGGCCAGCTCGCCCCGGATGGATTTCACCACATTGCGCAGCACGTCGGTGCCGATGTGGGGCTTATGGGACCATTTGACGTCCTCCGGCGCACCGTGGGAGACAAGGACGTCGAAAATGTGGGAGATGCGGGGATCGTTGATCCCGGTGGTGAGCTTGCCGTCGGAAAAAGCGCCCGCGCCCCCCTCGCCGAACTGGACGTTGGAGGAGGGGGAGAGCAGCCCGGTGCGCCAAAAACGCTCCACATCCCGGGCACGCCGGTCCACGTCCTGTCCCCGCTCCAGCACAATGGGGCGCAGGCCCGCCCGGGCCAGCGCCAGCGCGGCGAACAGCCCCGCCGGGCCCATCCCCGCCACCACCGGGGGCAGGGGGGAGGCGCGGCCCAGGGGCGGCGGCGCATAGGGGGCATCCTCCACCGCCGTCACGCCCCTGGGGGCGCGGCGGAGGACGGCTTCCTCATTATATAATGTAGCGCGGACGGTGCAGACCAGATGGACGCCGTTCTTTTTCCGGGCGTCGATGGACTGGCGGTGGAGGGACAGCGCGAGAATGTCCCCGGGGCGGACGCCCAGGGCACGGGCGGCTTTTTTCCGCAGCTGCTCCTCCCCGCCGCCCACGGGGAGGGTGAGGTTGGAAATTTGCAGCATGGGCCTACTCCTGAGGCTCCAGGGAGATCTGGCTGGGGTCGTAAGGGGTGGTCTGGTAGACGTAGTAGTTCAGCCAGTTGGTGTACAGCAGCTGCCCCGCGCTGCGCCAGTTGACGACGGGGGACAGGCTGGGATTGTCGCCGGGGAAATAGTGGGCGGGCAGGTCCGGGTCCAGCCCCCGCTTCACGTCCCGGAAGTACTCCTGGGCCAGGGTGTCATCGTCGTACTCCGGGTGGGCGAAGATGAAAAAGCGGCGGTTGTCCGCGCTCTTCACCCCGAATACCCCCGCCTCGTGGGAGAGGGCCAGGACTTCCAGCTCCGGCTTTTCCAGCAGCTGTTCCATGGTGATTTCGGTGTAGCGGGAGTGGGGCGCCCAGAAGTGGTCGTCAAAGCCCCGGAACAGGGGGGAGCGCCTGCGGATGATGGTGTGCTCGTACACGCCGGACAGCTTGCGGGGCAGGGTGCGCTTGGATATGCCGTAGTGGTGGTACAGCCCCGCCTGGGCCCCCCAGCAGATGTGGAAGGTGGAGTGGACGTGGGTGCGGGTCCAGTCCATGATCTCACACAGCTCGTCCCAGTAGTCCACCTCCTCAAACTCCAGGTTTTCCACCGGGGCGCCGGTGATAATCATGCCGTCAAACTGGTGGTCCCGCACCTGGTCAAAGGTGGTATAAAAGGATTGGAGATGGGCCACGTCCGTGTTCTGCGAGGTGTGGCTTCTGGTCTGGAGAAGCTGAACGTTGACCTGAAGGGGGGTGTTGGACAGCTTACGAAGCAGCTGGGTCTCGGTGACGATCTTGGTGGGCATCAGGTTGAGAATAAGCAGGTTCAGGGGACGGATGTCCTGATGCAGGGCGCGGCGCTCCGTCATGACGAAGATATTCTCACCCTCCAGCACGCCGGTGGCGGGCAGGGAATCGGGAATCCGAATTGGCATGGTCAAGCCTCCTTATGAATCAGTATATAGTAATAGGTGTATTCAGGGTAACACAGGCGGGGCGGTTTCGCAAGTAAAAAAGCGCGGAGCGGCACGCCGTGAGCAGGAGAAGCGCGGCAAAAGCGCAAAACCAAGGCGGACAGAGCACCCTCGAAAAGCACAGAAAGAAAAACTCGAAAAAAGTTGAAAAAGGGGGTTGACAATTGGGGGAGGATTTGCTATTATAGGCGAGCGCTAACCGAGAGGGGTCCGCAAAAACGGACAGGCAAGCAAAAATTTCGAGAAATCGAAAAAAGGGCTTGACAAAGCTTCTGAGGCGTGGTAGAATAACGGAGTTCCGCATGGCGAGGGTTTTGAAGCGGTGCGGGGCGAAGGGATTGCACCTTGT
>CAJUEG010000114.1 GCA_910584835.1 uncultured Oscillospiraceae bacterium
GGATGGCGTCCACCTGGGGCTGCTGGCCCACGCCGCCGAAGATGACGGCGGAGCGCAGGGGCAGGTTGCGGCCATAGGACACAAAGCTGTCCTGGATCTGGATGGCCAGCTCCCGGGTGGGGGTGAGCACCAGCGCCCGGATCACCCGGGGCTTGGGCACGCGCCCGCCCAGCCGCTGGAGGATGGGGGCGGCGAAAGCGCAGGTCTTGCCGGTGCCCGTCTGGGCGCAGCCCAGCACGTCCCGCCCCGCCAGGGCGGGGGGGATGGCCTTGCGCTGGATGGGGGTGGGGTCGGTGTAGCCCGCCTGGGTGAGGGCCTTTAAAATGGGGGCGGTGAGCCCCAAGTCTCGGAAATTCATTGTTATTCGTCCTATCTTAATTATCATATGGGGCCCCCGCAAAGCCGCCTTTCAGGCTTTGTGGGGAAAGGAAGGGCAGCGTAACAAGCGAGCTTTCGCCAAAGGCGGAAGCGAGGGAGTGGAGCTTGCCCCGACGCTGTCACGCTTCGCAGCTCGGCTGACCGCTCAGCCGCTTTCACTCCGTATCGGGCAAAATCCGCCCCCGCTTCGCGGCGGCTGGGTTTTGTCTCACCTTCGGTTCGGTCGGCGCTGGGCGTGTGCCACTGGCACACAGCGCCCCTCGCTCTGCTCCAAGCTCCCTCGCAGCCGCCTGCTCAGCGCTTCCTTCACTGCTTCCACCGTCTCCCCCAGGCTCTGGCCCCCGGCGGGGATGGTGATATGGGCGCATTTTTCATACAGCGGCGCCCGGTACCGGTACACGTCGGCCAGGGTCTGGCCGGGAGAGAGGGCGATGCCCCGGGACGCCTGGTTGTGGATGCGCGCCGCCACATCCTCCAGGGGCAGCTGGAGGTAGACCACCGTGCCCATCGCCCGCATGTGGACGGCGGCCTCCTCCCGGCACACGCAGCTCCCCCCGGGGGCCACCACCGTCCCCCGGCAGTCCAGGGAGCAGACGGCGTCCCGCTCCAAATCCAGGAACTGCTCCACCCCCCGTTGGTCGATGAGGGCTTGGAGAAGGGCTCCCTCCCGCTCCTGAATGAGCAGGTCCACGTCCAGAAAGCTCATCCCCAGCGCCTTGGCCAGCACCACGCCCACGGTGCTCTTGCCCGAGCCGGGCATGCCTATTAAAATAATGTTGTCCATCCAGCCCGCTCCTGATACCATGGAATGCCCCGCCCGCGGGGGCGGGGCTGTAAAAAGACAGTATATTATACCAGGAAAGCGGCCCAAGCACAAGAGGGCGGCAGGGGATATTTTGGGGATAAGCCGGGCAATTCCCTGCCTGCGGACGGCAAAAAGCCCGCCCGGCGAGTCCGGGCGGGCGCTGTCAGCGTATTTTGGGGTAGCCGAAGGTGACCTGCTCCACGCCGGGGTGAAGGGCGGAAAAGGTGTAGCCCGCGTTCTGATAGCCCTCGATGACGGCGGGCAGGGCGTCCACGGTGGTGCCCCGGGCGGCGCTGTCGTGGGCGAGCACCACCACCAGCTCCCGCCCGATCCCCTTCAGGCAGTCGCCGGCAATGTCCCAGGAAGGGCGGGGGCGGGGGGTGGCGTCCTGGGCGGAGGCGTTCCAGTCGAAGTAGACGAAGCCCCGGCGGGTCATCTCGGCGATGATCTCCTGGTACACCCCCCGGTCATAGCCGTTGATGCTGCCGCCGGGGAAGCGGTACAGCTGGGGGCGGACGCCGGTGACCTCGTATATGTACTGGTAGAGGGTGCTGAACTCGTCCAGGAAGGCCTCCACCGAGGCGTATACCTTTTTGTAGTCGTGGGTCCAGCTGTGCATGGCGATGGTGTGGCCGGCAGCTGCAATGTTTCGCATCCGCTCCTGATCGGCCTGGTCCGACTTGCCCGCCCCCACCACGAAGAAGGTGGCCTTGACACCGTACCGGTCCAGAATCTCCAGCACCCGGTCGGTGTTGGGGGAGGGGCCGTCGTCAAAGGTGAGGCAGCACACCTTTCCGCCGCTCACTGTCTCCCCCTCCCAGGCCGGGGCGTAGAAGTCGGGGTAGAGGGCGGTGTATTCGGGCACCGTGCCGTCGGGGGCGGCCAGGGAGTATTCCTCCAGCAGGCCGATGGCGTCCCGGGCCCGGGCCAGGTCCTTCCGGGCCTGAGCCAGCTCCTCCTGGACCGCCGCCAGGCCGGCACTCGCCTGGTCCAGCTCCTGGCGCATAAATTCCTTGCTTGAGCGCATCGAAGCCATGGCCCGGTCTTGATCCCGGCTGCAAACGGCCAGCCAAGCGCAAATTGCCGCCAGCGCCGCGGCCAGCACCGCGACGGCGATGAACAGGGGCTTGGGCACGCCCCGGGCTGGGGCGGCGGAGACGGCCGTCTCCCCCCCGTCCAGGGACGGGGGGAACTCCTGCGGGCTGCCCGGCTGTGCGTTGTGTTCTGCAAGGTGATCCATGTGCGTCCCCCGGCTTTCATTCTGCCAGGGACCGCGCCCCATGCGCTCCGGGCGCATGGGGCGGCGCTCCCTGATAATGTCAGTATAGGTCGGATTTTGTCGAAAGTCAATGGGAGGAGCCGCATTGTAAACCAACTGTAACCAATGGGGCCAATCCGTTTCCGCTTTGTAATCCACCGGGAGAAAAGAGGAGGGAAAACAGCGTGCCGGGGGGATTTCCCGGCACGCTGGAGAAATACTAATGCTGGTTGTATTTGATCCGCCCATAGTACCAGCCGGTTGTCCCGTCCTTCTTCACCAGCCGCCCCCGCCGGGTCTCCCGCACCAGAGACAGCCGGTCCCCGGGGGAAACGGGCAGGGCGTAGTCGGTGGCGTCCTCGGTGTGGGTCAGGCCGTCCCCCGCGGTCCAGATGAAATCCCGGGGGACCCACAGCTCCCGGCCCGAGGAGAGGTGGCGGATGAGGGCGCAGTCCCCCTCCTCCCTGAGCACCTCCACCGCGCTGTCCGACCAGCGGATGTTGATGGAGCGCTCCGACGCCTCCTGCCCGTCCAGGGCGGTGGCGGCCGGCAGGCCGTCGTACCAGGCGCACTCCATGCCCTCCCCGTACACGTCGGGAATGAGGAGGGCGTTGAGCTGGCCGTCCAGCTTGAGCACGCAGCCGCCGTCGATGGAGGCGATGTGCCGGTCACAGTCGAGGAGGGGGGCGGAGCGCTGAATATGGGGGCTGTAGAGAGTCACCGGCCAGTGGCCCACCACCACCCACTTTTGGAAGCTGAGCCCCTGGCCCAGGAAGTCGTCGTTCTTCATGCAGTCGTAGGCGGGAAGCTCCTCCAGACGGTCCTCCCGGGGGACGCCGCCATGGACGAAGATGAAGTTTCCCGCCTCCAAAATGGCGGGCAGGTTCAGCAGAAAGCCCGTCTCCTCCGGGAAACGCTCCAGAAGGGCGGTGCGCAGGGCGGGCAGGTCCCCCGGGCCGCCGGGGAGCGGCAGGCCGGCCTCCATGGCCATCTGGATCAGGACGGAGCGCTCCCCCCAGTAGCTGAGAATGGGCCAAAGCTCCTCGTCCACACCGGCGGCGCCGTCCTGAAGAAGGGAACGGGTGGAATAGGTGGAGCTTCCAACGGTGTTTCCCATCAAAAACATGCAGTCGATATAGTCGCAGTTGCCGCACAGGGTGTAGACCGTGTGGGTCTTTTGCAGCTCCAGCACATAGCGCAGGGCGGCCAGGCTGTCCCGCCCCTTTTCCAGCAGGTCGCCCACGATGACCAGCACGTCGTCCGGGGTGAAGCGCACCTGGGCCAGCAGGCCCTTCAGAAAGGGCAGGTTGCCGTGGACGTCGCTGACGGCCACCACCCGGCGGCCCGGCTCGATGGGGGGGCGGATGACGCGGGCAAGGCAAGGCATGGGGGGTCACTCCTCTCAAACGGGACTTTTTAACATTGTACCACAACAAAGGCCCGGTTTCCACCCCGCATATTATTTACAATTTCCTCTTTTTTCTGCCAGGGGGTTGTGATATACTGATTCGAGTTAAATTAGGCTGCGGAGCCGTCGTGAGCAGCGCGGACGGAGCGGAGCGAGGCCGAGGACCAGGCCGAGTCGGAGTGAGGATGAAAAACCAGGATTTGCAAAGCAAATCTGTTTTTGATCCGAACCGCAGCGAAAGCGGCCCGGCGGCGCGGCCAATCGGAGCGTGACAAGAACGAAGCGCGAGGATAGGCCCAATCGGAGCGTGACAACACCGTTTTTATGATAAATGAACGAAAGAGAAAGGAAACAACGCTATGGGTCTGATTTCCAAATTATTCGGCACCCGTTCCCAGCGGGAGGTCAAGGCGCTTAACGCCACCGTGGACAGGATCGAGGCGCTGGAGGAGGAGTACCGCGCCCTCAGCGACCGGCAGCTGCGGGCCAAGACCGACGAGTTCAAGTCCCGCCTGGCCAAGGGCGAGACGCTGGACGACATCCTGCCCGAGGCCTTCGCCACCGTGCGGGAGGCCGCCGTGCGGGTGCTGGGCCAGCGGCCCTACCGGGTGCAGCTCATCGGCGGCATCATCCTCCACCAGGGCCGCATCGCCGAGATGAAGACCGGCGAGGGCAAAACCCTGGTGGCCACCCTGCCCGCCTACCTCAACGCCCTGACGGGGAAGGGCGTGCACGTCATCACCGTCAACGACTACCTGGCCAAGTACCAAAGCGAGTGGATGGGCAAGGTGTACAAGTTCCTGGGCCTGTCCGTGGGGCTGATTATCCACGGGGTGGGCAAGGAGGAGAAAAAGCGGGCCTACGCCGCCGACGTCACCTACGGCACCAACAACGAGTTCGGCTTCGACTACCTCCGGGACAACATGGCCATCTACTCCGACGAGCTGGTCCAGCGGGGCCATGTGTTCGCCATTGTGGACGAGGTGGACTCCATCCTCATCGACGAGGCCCGCACCCCCCTGATCATCTCCGGCCAGGGGGAGCAGTCCACCCAGCTCTACCAGCTGGCGGACAACTTCGCCGCCCGGCTCAAGTGCCGCCGGGTGGCCTCGGTGGACGCCAAGGAGGAGGAGGACGCCTCCGACGACGCGGACTATATCGTGGACGAGAAGTCCCGCACCGCCACCCTCACCACCCAGGGCATCAAAAAGGCGGAGCAGGCGTTCAACGTGGACAACCTGTCCGACCCGGAGAACACCACCCTGTCCCACCACATCAACCAGGCCATCAAGGCCCGGGGCGTGATGAAGCGGGACATCGACTACGTGGTGAAGGACGGCGAGGTCATCATCGTGGACGAGTTCACCGGGCGGCTGATGTACGGCCGGCGGTATAACGAGGGCCTCCACCAGGCCATCGAGGCCAAGGAGCACGTCACCGTGGCGAGGGAGTCCAAGACGCTGGCCACCATCACCTTCCAGAACTACTTCCGCCTGTACGACAAGCTGTCCGGCATGACGGGCACCGCCATGACCGAGGAGGAGGAGTTCGGCACCATCTACAGCCTGGACATTGTGGAGATACCCACCAACCGCCCCCTGGCGCGGATCGACCAGCCCGACCTGGTGTACAAGACCAAGGAGGGCAAGTACAAGGCGGTGGTGGAGCAGATCAAGGCCTGCCACGCCAAGGGCCAGCCGGTGCTGGTGGGCACGGTGTCCATTGAAATTTCGGAGCTGGTGAGCAAAATGCTCACCCGGGCGGGCATCCAGCACAACGTGCTGAACGCCAAGCACCACGAGAAGGAGGCGGAGATCGTGGCCCAGGCGGGCCGCCTGGGGGCGGTCACCGTGGCCACCAACATGGCCGGGCGCGGCACCGACATCATGCTGGGCGGCAACGCCGAGTTCATGGCCAAGGCCCAGCTGCGCCGCCAGGGTATGAGCGACGAGCTGCTGGCCGAGGCCACCGGCCACGCCGAGACCGACGACCAGGAGATTCTGGACGCCCGGAAGCTCTTTGCCGACACCGAGGCCAAGTATAAAGAGGAGATCCGGGAGGAGGCGGAAAAGGTCCGGGAGGCGGGGGGCCTCTATATCCTGGGCACCGAGCGCCACGAGTCCCGGCGGATTGACAACCAGCTGCGGGGCCGCGCCGGCCGCCAGGGCGACCCCGGCGAGAGCCGGTTCTTCCTCTCGCTGGAGGACGACATCCTCCGGCTGTTCGGCTCCGAGCGCATCCAGGGCCTGATGGAGCGGCTTGGGGTGGACGACGACACCCCCCTGGACCAGAAGATGCTGTCCGGGGCCATTGAGAACGCCCAGAAGCAGGTGGAGTCCCGGAACTTCCAGACCCGGAAAACCGTGCTGGAGTACGACGACGTGATGAACACCCAGCGGGAGGTCATTTACAAGCAGCGCCGGCAGGTGCTGGACGGCGAGGACGTCCACGCCGCCATCGAGAACATGCTGGACAGCGCCGTGGGCACCCTGGTGGCCGGCCACACCGGGGAGCAGGGCCGCCTGAGCGGCGAGGACTTCAAGGCCGCCACCGCCCACCTGGCCGGGTCGGTGTTCACCCCGCGCCAGCTGGAGCGCTTCCAGGCCGAGGCGGCCAACACCCCCCCGGAGAAGCTGTCCGAGGAGCTGACGGAGACCGCCCGGAGCAATTACGCCCAGCGGGAGCAGATGATCAACCAGGCCATGGAGGGCCGGATGGAGCCGGGCAAGTCCGCCATGCGGGAGCTGGAGCGGGTCATCCTCCTCCGGGTGGTGGACGAGTACTGGATGGACCACATTGACGCCATGACCGAGCTGCGCCAGGGCATCGGCCTGCGGGCCTACGGCCAGTCCGACCCGGTGGTGGAGTACAAGCG
>CAJUEG010000115.1 GCA_910584835.1 uncultured Oscillospiraceae bacterium
CCCCCGGCGGGCCTACGCCTACATGACCTACCGCCAGGGCAAGGTGCTCACCGAGGTGGCCGCCAAGCGCCTGTCCGCCATCCGGGAGTACGCCGAGTTCGGCTCCGGGTTCAAGATCGCCATGCGGGACCTGGAGATCCGGGGGGCGGGCAACCTGCTGGGCCCGGAGCAGTCCGGCTTCCTGATGAGCGTGGGCTACGACCTCTACCTGAAGCTGCTGGAGGAGGCGGTGCTGGAGGAGAAGGGGGAGGCCCCGGCAAAAACCTCCGAGTGTACGGTGGACCTCACCGTGTCCGCCTCCATCCCGGATAAATACGTGCCCGACGCGGGCCAGCGCATGGACCTGTACCGCCGCATCGCCCGGGTGCGCACGGCGGAGGACGCGGACGACATCACGGACGAGCTCATCGACCGCTTCGGGGACCCGCCGCGGCAGGTGAACGCCCTGCTGTCGGTGGCCCTCCTCCGGGGGCAGGGGGCGGCCTGCCATATCGCGGACATCTCCCAGAAGGGGGCCTCCCTGGTGTTTGCCCTGGAGAAATTCGACCTGGAATCCATCGCCGCCCTGGCGGGGCAGTACCCCGGCCGGCTGCTGTTCTCCCCCGGGGACACCCCCTCCTTCACCCTCAAGCTGCGCCGCACCGACGACCCCCTGCGCACCGCCGCCCAGGCGGTGGAGCGGTACGCCACCCTGCTGGCCCCGGAGGAAGGCCCCTAAGGGCGGCCTGGAGTCGTGCTCCGCCTGCTCGCGACGCACGGCTTCCCTTCGTCTCAGGCAAAACCCATCCGGGCCTTTGGCCCTCCTTGGGCTTTTGCCTTCGCTTCGGTCCATCCGCGCTGCTCGCGACGGCTCCGCAACCTGGATTTGCATTTCCCGCCCGCTTGATGTATAATACCCCTCAACGGCGTTTACCCGTAAAAATTTGTCCCGTGATTGGAGAATACGATGAAACATTGGAAACGACTGCTGGCCCTGCTGCTGTCCGGGGCCATGGCCCTGTCCCTATTCGCCTGCAACACCACCGCCAAAACCACCGGCGGCGACCCCTCCGCCAGCCCCTCCGCCGCCGTCAGCGCGGACCCCTCCGCCGACCCCTCTCCCAGCGCCTCCCCGGAGATTGTGGCCGACCTGACCCAGCCCCCCCTGATGTTCGCCGCCGGGGTGAACCCGGAGGACGTGATGCTCACCGTCAACGGGGAGGACGTGCCCGCCGACCGCTTCTTCTACCTGCTGGGCCAGGCGTGCATGAGCACCCAGCAGTATTTCTCCTACTTCGGCCTGAATCTGGCGGATATGCCCGACGCGGCGGGGGAACTGCTGGAGCAGGGGGTGCGGCTGACCATCTACCACACCCTCATGCGCCAGAAGGCGGCGGAGCTGGGCTGCCTGCCCACCGACGCCCAGATGGAGGAGGTGCGCCAGGCCATGGAGCAGGCGGACCTGGACACCGCCGCCCCCTACTGGGACCTGAGCGACGACAGCGTCCGGTTCATTTTTGAGCTGACCCCCTACTACGACAATGTGAAGGACGCCGTCACCCACGAGCCCGACGAGCAGGAGCTGAGCGAGTATCTGGCCGCCCAGAAGGTGTACCGGGTGAAGCACATTCTGCTCAAAACAGTGGACGACAGCCGCCAGCCCCTGGCGGACGACGTGATCGCCCAGAAGAGGGCTCAGGCCGAGGACCTGCTCTCCCAGCTCCAGGGGGTGGGGGCGGACGGCCTGGAGGCCAAGTTCGACGAGCTGATGATGGCCCACAGCGAGGACAATCCCCAGAACAATCCCGACGGCTACACCACCTCGTCCGGCCAGATGGTGGCCGAGTTCGAGGCCGCCTCCCTGTCGCTGGAGGAGGGCGGGCTGTCCGGCATTGTGGAGACGGAATTCGGCTACCACATCATTCTGCGCCTCCCCCTCACCGACGAGGCAAAGGACCAGTACCGGGAGCAGTTCCAGGTGGACGCCATGGAGGATCTGGCCGCCCAGTGGATTGAGGAGGCCCAGGTCACCCGGGCGGCGGCGCTGGACAGCCTGAACGCCATCGACTTCTACGTCCGGCTCAGCGCCTACCACCAGGCGCTGGCGGAAAAGGACGGCTCCGCCGAGAGCGGCGGGGTGGGGTGAGCTTTCCCCTTGCCGCCATTGTCACGCTCCGATTGGCCGCGCGGCCGGGACGCTTTCGCTCCGACTCGGACTGGTCTCCGGCCCGCACAGGCGGGCCTGCGCTCGTCCTCGCTCCGCTCCAAGCTCCCCTGCCCGGCTATCGCCGCGCTTCTTTCCCCTTGACAACAGCCTCCTTTTCTGGTATCATCTTCCTCACTTGATAGGGGAGTAACCGGCGGGTTTGTCCCGTGATGAACGCCAACAGCAAGAGAGGCCCTTCTCTGGTTTCATCTGAAACGGTAAGACCTATCCACAGCGTAACGCTGTGGATAGGTCTTTTTTGTTTCCCGCTTGTCCCCCTTCCCTACCATTCGACCCCAAAAACCGGTATATTAAAAGGAAAGAAAAGGAGTGTTGAACCATGAGCCAATGGTACGCCAAGACCGCCGGTCAAACGCTCAGTGAGCTGGATACCAGCCGCTCCGGCCTCTCCCCCCGCCAGGCCCAGGAGAGGCTGGACAAATACGGCCCCAACCAGCTGGCCGGAGCCCCCAAAAAGCCCCTTTGGGCCCGGTTTCTGGACCAGATGCGGGACCCCATGATCCTGGTCCTGCTGGCCGCGGCGGTGCTGTCCCTGGTGTCGTCGGGGGGCGAGGACTGGATCGAGGCCGTCATCATCCTGGTGATCGTGGTGGTGAACGCCTGTATCTCCATCTCCCAGGAGGACAGCGCGGAAAAGGCGCTGGAGGCCCTGCAGAAGATGTCCGCCCCCCTGGCCAAGGTGGTCCGGGGCGGGGAGCAGGTCCGGCTGGAGACCTCCGCCCTGGTACCCGGCGACGTCATCGTGCTGGAGGCGGGGGACCTGGTGCCCGCCGACGCCCGGATTCTGGAGTGCGCCAACCTGAAGGCGGACGAGTCCGCCATGACCGGCGAATCCGTCCCGGTGGACAAACAGGCGGACACGGTCTTGCCGGAGGGCACAGTGCTGGGCGACCGCAGCAATATGGTGATCTCGTCCACCGTCATCACCAACGGCCGGGCGGTGTGCGTGGTGACGGACACCGGCATGGACACCGAGGTGGGCCGCATCGCCGGGATGCTCATGGGGGAGGAGGACGCCGCCACCCCCCTCCAGCGCAAGCTGGCGGAGATCTCCAAAACCCTGTCCTTTGTGTGCCTGGCGGTGTGCGCCGTCATGTTCGGGGTGGGCCTGCTCTACCACCGGCCCCTTCTGGAAATGCTCATGGCCGCCGTCTCCCTGGCGGTAGCCGCCATCCCGGAGGGCCTGCCCGCCATCGTCACCATCGTCCTGGCCCTGGGGGTGCAGCGGATGGTGCGCCACAACGCCATCGTGAAGAAGCTGCCCGCGGTGGAGACCCTGGGCTGCGCCGGGGTGATCTGCTCGGACAAGACGGGCACCCTGACCCAGAACCGCATGACGGTGAAGCAGGTGTGGACCCCCGGCGACCGCCACCGCCGGGAGGCGCTGACCATCGGCGCGCTGTGCAACGATACGGTGCTCTCCCCCGACGGGAAGACCACCGGCGACCCCACCGAGACCGCCTTTGTGGACGCCGCCCTGGCCGGCGGCCTGGACAAGAACATTCTGGAAACGGAGATGCCCCGGGTGGCCGAGCTGCCCTTCGACTCCGACCGCAAGCTGATGAGCACCGTCCACCCCCTGCCGGACCATCCGGGCCGTTACCGCGTCATGGTAAAGGGCGCCCCCGACGTGCTCCTGTCCCGGTGCACCCACATCCTGGCCGGGACCGTCACCCCCCTCACCGCCTCCCTGGCCCGGGACGCGGAGGCCGCCAACGCCTCCATGGCGGAACAGGCTCTGCGGGTATTGGCCTGCGGGTATAAAGATATTGAAGCGCTGCCCTCCGGGACCCCCACCAGCGGGGAGCTGGAGACCGGCCTTACCTTCGTGGGGCTGGTGGGCATGATCGACCCGCCCCGGCTGGAGGTGAAGGACGCGGTGGAGCAGTGCTACGCCGCCGGCATCCGCCCGGTGATGATCACCGGCGACCACAAGCTCACCGCCGTGGCCATCGCGAAGGAGCTGGACATCTTCCGGGACGGCGACCTGGCCATCACCGGGGAGGACCTGGACTTCATGCCCCAGGAGCTGCTGGAGCAGGACGTGGACAAATTCGCCGTCTACGCCCGGGTGTCCCCGGAGCACAAAATGCGCATCGTGAAGGCGTGGCAGAAGAAGGGCATGGTGGTGGCCATGACGGGCGACGGGGTGAACGACGCCCCGGCGCTGAAGGTGGCGGACATCGGCTGCGCCATGGGCATCACCGGCACCGACGTGGCCAAGGGCGCGGCGGACATGATCCTCACCGATGACAACTTCGCCACCATCGTCAAGGCGGTGGAGCAGGGCCGGGGCATCTACTCCAACATCAAAAAGGCCATTCACTACCTGCTGTCCTGCAACATCGGGGAGATCGTCACCCTGTTCCTGGCCACCCTGTTCAACTTCCACCAGCCCCCTCTGGTGGCGGTGCAGCTGCTGTGGCTGAACCTGGTCACCGACTCCCTCCCCGCCCTGGCCCTGGGCATGGAGCCGGTGGAGCCCTCGGTGATGGAGGAAAAGCCCCGCTCCGCGTCCGAGCCGCTGTTCACCCGGCGCTTCTCCATCCGCCTGGCGTGGCAGGGCCTGATGGTGGGCCTGCTCACCCTGGCGGCCTACTGGCTGGGGGAGTACGTGCTCAGCGACCCCACCATGGCGGACGCCACCGCCAACACCATGGCCTTCGCCACCCTCACCTTCTGCCAGCTCTTCCACGCCTTTGACGTGCGCAGCGAGCACCAGTCCATCGCCCACATCGGGCTCACCTCCAACCCGGCCATGAACAAGGCGTTTTTGGTGGGCATGGCCCTGCAACTGTCGGTGCTGCTCATCCCGCCGCTGATGTCGGTGTTCCGGGTGTGCGCCCTCAGCCCGGCGGAGTGGCTGGTGGTGCTGGGGCTGTCCCTCACCCCCCTGGCGGTGTGCGAGATTGAGAAGGCGGTTAGGCGGAGCAAGCGCTGAACCCAAGCACCCGGGCGCTCCGCGCTTCTTTCCCGTCCACTTCTCCGCGCTTCTAACCGGGGCCCCCGCAAAGCCGTCCTTTGGCTTTGTGGGGAAAGGAGCCGCAGCGTAATGAGCGAGCTTTCACCAAAGGCGGAAGCGAGGGGTATGGAGCTTGCGGCGACGCTGTCACGCTGCGCACCCTTCGCGACGGCGCCTAAGCCACTACGGCTGCGCGCGCCGTTTTCCGGCCCTCCGGGCCGAAAAGCCGTCCACTCCGCTTTGTGTCTTAGCCGCCTGCTCCCGGGTGCTCCGCGCTTCTTTCCCGTCCACTTCTCCGCGCTTCTCAATTTTCACGCTGCGAAGCGGCCAGGGCGTTCGGTCGCTTTCGCTCCGTCTCGGGCAAAACCCGCCTGCCGCTTCGCGGCGGCTGGGCTTTTTCCCTCGCTCCGCTCCAAGCTCCCTCACTGTCCACTTCTCCGCGCTTCTTTTGCATTTCCCTGTTGCAATTTTTCCCCCGTCAGTTTATAATGTTAGTCAGAATCTTAACAAACGGGATTCAACAAAAAATTAAATTTGGAGGTCGATTCCCATGAAAGATTTATACGTGGTCAGCTGCTGCCGCACCGCGGTGGGTTCCTTTGGCGGAAGCCTGAAGGACACCCCCGCCACCGACCTGGGCGCCGTCGTGGTCAAGGAGGCGTTGGCGCGGGCCAACGTGAAGCCGGAGCAGGTGGACGAGGTCATGTTCGGCTGCATCCTGACCGCCGCCCAGGGCCAGAACCCCGCCCGCCAGGTGGCCATCAAGGCCGGCGTGCCCTTCTCCGTCCCCGCCTACACCGTGGGCATGGTGTGCGGCTCCGGCATGAAGTCCGTCATCGAGGCGGGCCGCGCCATCCGCTCCGGCGACGCGGACATCGTGGTGTGCGGCGGCACTGAGAACATGAGCGCCGCCCCCTTCGCCTCCATGGACGCCCGCTGGGGCGCCCGCATGGGCGACAAGAAGCTGGTGGACACCATGATTAAGGACGGATTGTGGGACGCCTACAACAACTACCACATGGGCACCACCGCCGAGAACATCTGCGACATCTGGGGCATCACCCGCGAGGAGCTGGACGCCTTTGCCGCCTCCTCCCAGCAGAAGACCGAGGCCGCCCAGAAGGCCGGCAGGTTTGACGACGAGATCGTCCCCGTGATGGTGAAAAAGAAGAAGGAAATGGTAGAGTTCAAGGTGGACGAGTTCCCCAAGGCCGGCGTCACCGCCGAGGGCATCGCCA
>CAJUEG010000116.1 GCA_910584835.1 uncultured Oscillospiraceae bacterium
GCTTCGCCGCCCAGCTGGACCCCACCCTGGACGAGGTGGCGGACATCAAAACCGCGGTCTCCGAGGCGGTGACCAACGCCATTGTCCACGCCTACCCGGACTGCCTGGGGAAAATTACCCTGCGCCTGCGGCTGTTTGAGGGCGGCGTGGTGGACATACAGGTGAAGGATTCCGGGGTGGGCATACCCGACGTGGCCCGGGCCCGCACACCCCTCTTTACCACGGGAGGGGAGGAGCGCTCCGGCATGGGCTTCACTATCATGGAGAGCTTCATGGACGGCCTGAAGGTGCGCTCCCAGCCGGGAAAGGGCACCGTGGTCACCATGCGAAAGCGCATCGCCCGCCGGGCGGGCGGGCCAAAATGAGAGGGCTGGACGCCCCCGCCCTGCTGGAGGCCGCCAAAGCGGGAGACAACGACGCCTGCGAACGCCTGCTCCTGGACAACAGCGGGCTGATCTGGTCGGTGGCCCGGCGGTATTATGGCCGGGGGGTGGACCCGGAGGACCTGTACCAGCTGGGCTGCCTGGGGTTTTTAAAGGCCGTCCGGGGGTTCGACACCGCCTACGGCACCCAGTTCTCCACCTACGCCGTGCCCAAGATTGCCGGGGAGATCCGGCGGTTTTTGCGGGACGACGGGGCGGTGAAGGTGAGCCGGGGCACCAAGGAGCGGGCCATGTCCCTGCGGCTGAAGCGCCAGGAGCTGACCCAGCGGCTGGGCCGGGAGCCCACGGTGGGGGAGCTGGCCCAGGCCACAGGGCTGGAGCCGGAGGAGATCGCCGCGGCGGACACGGCGGTGCTGTCGGTGGCCTCCCTCCAGGGGGAGAGCGGGGAGGACGGCTTTTCTCTGGAGGCGGTGCTGGGGGACGACGGCATTGAGGACGGCCTGCTGGAGAAGCTGGCCCTGCGCCACGCCATCGACCAGCTCCCCGAGCGGGAGCGGATGGTGATTCTGCTGCGGTTCTACAAAAACCTCACCCAGGACCGGGTGTCCAAGGTGCTGGGGGTGAGCCAGGTCCAGGTGTCCCGCATCGAGCGCCGGGCGGTGGCCCACCTGAGAGAAGCCTTGACAGAATAAAGCCCGGACGGAGGGTTTGCGCTCCGCCCGGGCTGTTTTGCGCAAAAGGGAAAACTTTTAGGTCAGCTGTGGACGGGCTCCCGCAGTATATGGGACAGCAGTTCAGACGGCCCGCGTTGATATATCTCATAAATGCGATTCAGATGGGAGAGGATATAGAGCTTCCCGCTGATTGCGGCAAACTTATCCCAGTAGGGGCCGCAATTGGACGCCTCCAGGAGCAGCTCCTGCCGCCGGGGGTCGGTTTCCAGCAGGGCGGCCCGCAATTGTTCCACCGAATTCTGGTAGTGCTCCCGCATCATAGGGCCGAAGCCGCAAGCGTCTATGCCGTCCGAAAAAGCCAGCGCATGGGCAAATCCCTCGTCAAACGCGATATAGCCAAGCCTCTCCCTGTACGCTGTGGGCTGCGCGGGGTAGTCTGCGTGGAGGCAGATATGGGAGGCTTCATGGGTGATCATCTGCCGGACAAGCGCCGCGGCGCTTTCCCCCGCCCTTTGATAATCCAAAAGGCGGATCAAGTCAAAGATCATATACTCTTTTCCATCATGCTCACGGACCATGGCGTCATAGGGCGCGGGGCAGCCGACGGACAGGATAACATTCACGTCCCGCAGAAGTTCCTCCCATTGGGGGAACAGCGCGGAAAACAGTTCAACGTTATAAGGCACAAAGCCGTCCAGTACCCGCTGTATTTCCGCCAATTCGTCCCGAACCATCTCCCGGCACGCCGGATCAGGCTTGTCAAAAGCATATTCTCCATTGTCCAATATATGGTGAAACAGCCAGTGTTGCGCATAGCCGTCATCTGCGGATAAATAGCCGTTGACAATGGATGGATCAATGTTCATGCAACTCTGCCTCCCTGCCCCGGATGCCGTTTCGCCCGATGCCTAGGTTCTTTGCTGCGTCATGACGGCTTAAAGCTGTCCTTCAGGCTCACCGAGCGGTTGAACACCAGGTGCCCCGGCTTGGAATCCTTGCTGTCAACGCAGAAATACCCCTGCCGGAGGAACTGGAACCGCTCCGACGGCTGGGCGCCCGCCAGCCCCGCCTCCACCTTGCACCCGGTGAGCACCTCCAGGGAGCCGGGGTTCAGGCACTCCAAAAAGTCCTTGCCCGCGGCGTCGGGCTCCGGGTCGGCAAACAGGCTGTCGTACAGCCGCACCTCCGCGTCCACGGCGGTGGCGGCGTCCACCCAGTGGATGGTGGCTCCCTTCACCTTCCGGCCGTCGGCGGGGTTGCCGCCCCGGCTGTCCGGGTCGTACTGGGCGGTGATCTCCACCACCCGCCCTGTCTCATCCGTCACGCAGCCCGTGCACTTGATGAGGTAGGCCCCTTTCAGGCGGCACTCCGGGCCGTTGGGGCACAGCCGCTTGTACTTGGGCACCGGCTGGGTGAGAAAGTCCTCCCCCTCCACCCACAGGTTTCGGGAGAAGGTGACGGTGTGGGTGCCCTCCTCCGGGCGGAGGGGGTTGTTCTCCACCTCAAAGGTCTCCGACTGCCCCTCGGGATAGTTGGTGATGGTCAGCTTGACGGGCCGCAGCACCGCCATCACCCTCCGGGCGGTCTCGTTCAGATCCTCCCGGAGGCAGTATTCCAAAAAGGCGTACTCGATGGTGTTGTCGGATTTGGTCACGCCCACCCGGTCGCAGAAATTGCGGATGGACTTGGGGGTGTACCCCCGGCGGCGCAGGCCGCACAGGGTGGGCATGCGGGGGTCGTCCCAGCCGGACACCCGGCCCTCCTCCACCAGCTGGCGCAGCTTGCGCTTGGACATGACGGTGTGGTCGATGCCCAGCCGGGCGAACTCGATCTGCCGGGGCTTGTGGTAGGGGATGGAGACGTTGTTCGCCACCCAGTCGTACAGGGGCCGGTGGTTTTCAAACTCCAGCGAGCAGAGGGAGTGGGTGATGCCCTCCAGGGCGTCCTCAATGGGGTGGGCGAAGTCGTACATGGGGTAGATGCACCACTTGTCCCCCTGGCGGTGGTGGTGGGCGTGGTTGATGCGGTAGATCACCGGGTCGCGCATGTTGAAGTTGCCGCTGGCCAGGTCGATCTTGGCCCGCAGGGTGTACTTCCCGTTGGGAAATTCCCCGTTTTTCATCCGCTCAAACAGGTCCAGGGACTCCTCCATGGGCCGGTCCCGCCAGGGGGAGGTGGCGGGCACGCCGATGGTGCCCCGGTGCTCCTTGAATTCCTCGGGGGACAGCTCGCACACGTAGGCCAGCCCCTTTTTGATGAGCTCCACCGCGTACTCGTACATCTGGGGGAAATAGTCGGAGGCGTAGAAGAAGCGGTCGCCCCAGTCGAAGCCCAGCCAGTGGATGTCCTCCTGGATAGCGTCCACGTACTCCACGTCCTCCTTGGAGGGGTTGGTGTCGTCCATGCGGAGATTGCACAGGCCGCCGTATTTCTCGGCGGTGCCGAAGTCGATGGTCAGGGCCTTGCAGTGGCCGATGTGGAGGTAGCCGTTGGGCTCGGGGGGGAAGCGGGTGTGGACAGTCATGCCCTGGTACTGCCCGCCCTGAGCGATGTCCTCGTCGATAAAGTCGTGGATAAAGTTCTGGCTCATGGAAACGTTCAGCTCTTCAGCCATGTCTGTCACTCCTCGGTAAAATAAGATTGGGTCCCGGGATAAGCCCGGAACCCAATTATTATATACGCTTCCCCGTGGAAAAGCAAGTTATTCTTCCGCTGCCGGGGGGCCGGCCTCCGAGCCGTCCAGGGACTGGACGGCGGTATAATCCTCACAGGCGGGGTGGAGCGAATTCGGCCACTCATAACCCATCTCTGTCAGCTCCTGGTCGGTGTACAGCGGGAGGGAGGGGGCCGTTTCCCCCGGTTCCACCCCGTCCTCCGTGTGATATAGGCTCTGGGGAAGCAGATGGCGGTAACCTGCGGGAGTGGACACGATGAGCCACAGCCCCCCCGCCGGGTTGGCCACCGGCTCCACCTCGATGGAGCACTGCTGGCACAGGTATTCCATAGCCATAAGCAGCCCTGAATCAGAGGCGGGTTCGCCGGCCAGGGCGTCCAGCGCCAGCGGACTTCCGCGGTCATCCGGGGGGCCGGCGGCGGCGCGGACGATGGCGGCCAATTCCTCCACGGTGTAGCCCTCCCCGGCGGGTGGGTTGGCCTCCAGCAGGGCGGCGGCCGCGTCCTCCAGCTGCTGGGCGTACTCCTTTTCCTGCTCCGCCACCGTTCCCGCGCTCTGGCTCCAACCCAACTTCATCTCTATCACCCGGCGCGTGCCCGCCTCGGGGTATAGGGTGATATCCATGTCCATAGCGTTGACGTCGTGGTGCCGGAACAGCTCTGGGGAGCTGAGGCAGGCCAGGCCCAAGAGCTGGCGCACCAGCTCCGCGTCCCCGGAGAAGTAGGAGGCCAGGAAGGCGGTGGAGCTCTCCTGGCCGGTGACCAGCCGTTTCAGCTCCTGCCGCACCCCGGCAAGGCCGGTGACCTCCCGGAGGGAATTGACCTCCTGGGCGGTGCGGGAGTAGGTGATGCGCAGCTCCACCTCGTAATAGGTGAGGATGCGGGTGAAATCATAGGTCAGGCCGTGGATGGAGAAGGCCCCCAGGGGGTCCTCGTACATCACCTCGTCCCGGGCGTTGGCCAGGTCGGCCTCCACGTCCCCGGTGTAGTTGTACAGGCGGATGGTGCCCCCCCGGCGGTGCTCGTTGACAAAATAGAGCATGGCGCTGACCAGGCCCTGGTAGGTCTCCGCCCGGAGGACAGATTCATCCTCGGTGACGGCGTAGTCCACATGGGTGGTGACGGTCTCGTGCCCCCGCTCCAGCATGGCTGCGCAGCCCGGGAGGGGCAGCAGGGCCAGGCATAAAACCAGGGATAGGATGCGCTTTTTCACCGGGATCGCCTCCTTCTTGTCACGCTTCTCCGCGCTTTTAGCTGTCACGCTGCGAAGCGGCCAGGACGCTCGGCCGCTTTCCCTCCGGCTCAGGCAAAATACAGATTTGCTCCGCAAATCTTGGTTTTTGCCTTCGCTCCAGTCCAAGCTCCCTCGCTGTCCGCCTCTCCGCGCTTCTAGCTGTCACGCTGCGAAGCGGCCAGGACGCTCGGCCGCTTTCCCTCCGGCTCAGGCAAAATACAGATTTGCTCCGCAAATCTTGGTTTTTTGCCTTCGCTCCAGTCCAAGCTCCCTCGCTGTCCGATTCTCCGCGCTTCTAGCTGTCACGCTGCGCCTGTTCGCGACGCGCGGCTTCGCTCCGTCTCAAGCAAAACCCAGCCCCACTTTGTGGGTCCTGGGCTTTTGCTTTCGCTTTGCTCCATCCGCGCTGCTCACGACGGCTCCGCGCTTCTTACAGATCATCCTTTTTGTAGTCCCGGAATCCTTCGCCCAGCACCTCGTGGGCGTCGCACACGATGAGAAAGGCGGCGGGATCGACCCCCTTCACAGCGGCCTTGATGGCGGCGATCTCCCGCTGTTTGAAGGCGCACATGAGCACGTTTTTCTCCGCGCCGGTATATGCGCCCTGGCCGTGGAGGATGGTCACCCCCCGGTCCATCTGGTTCACCAAGATGTGGGATATCTCCCTGTTCTTGTCGCTGATGATATAGGCCACCTTGGCGTTATCCATGCCGTAGAGCACTCCGTCCATGACGATGGACGCGATATACAGCGCCACCAGCCCGTACATGGCGGCCTTCAGTGTTCCAAACACCGCCGCCACCGCCAGAATCACCGCCAGGTCGATTCCCATAAGCAGCTTGCCCATGGGAAGCCACGCCAGCTTCAGCTTGAGAAGCCGGGCCAGCAGGTCGGTGCCGCCGGTGGTAGCCCCCTGCTGGAACACCAGCCCCAGGGACAGCCCCATCAGCACGCCGCCGAAAATGCACGCCAGCATGGGGTCCATGGGCTGCCAGTCATACAGCGGGGTGAGCACATCAATGAACGCCGAGGAGATGAACATGGCGTACAGCGACGACACCAGCAGCCGCCCGCCGATGAGCTTCCACCCC
>CAJUEG010000117.1 GCA_910584835.1 uncultured Oscillospiraceae bacterium
ACAGCCTTGGGCTTGGGCTTCTCCCGGGACAGGAAGCAGGCCATGCCCTCCACCTGGTCATGGGTCTCGAAGCAGCTGCCGAAAATCTTCTCCTCGATCTCCACGCCCTTGTCGATGGATACCTGCATGCCCTCGTTGACGGCCTTCTTGCAGCCGCGCACCGCGATGGGGGCGTTCTTGGCGATCTGGCCGGCCATCTTCAGCGCGGCGTCCAGCAGCTCCGCCTGGGGGATGACGGCGTTGACCAGGCCGATGCGCAGGGCCTCGCTGGCGTCGATGTTCCGGGCGGTGTACAGCAGCTGCTTGGCCATGCCCATGCCCACCAGGCGGGCCAGGCGCTGGGTGCCGCCAAAGCCGGGGGTGATGCCCAGGCCCACCTCGGGCTGGCCGAACATGGCGTTGTCGGAGCAGATGCGGATGTCGCAGGACATGGCCAGCTCGCACCCGCCGCCCAGGGCGAAGCCGTTCACCGCGGCAATGACGGGCAGGGGGAAGCTCTCAATCATCAGGAAGATGTCATTGCCCAGCTTGCCGAAGGCCTCGCCCTCGGCCTTGGTCATGGTGGACATGGAGCCGATGTCGGCGCCCGCCACAAAGCTCTTGTCCCCCGCGCCGGTGAGAACCACGCAGCGCACGGTGTTCTGGTCGATGCCCTCGAAGGCGGCCTTCAGGTCGGCCAGCACCTCCGGGTTGAGCGCGTTGAGGGCCTTGGGCCGGTCGATGGTGAGGACAGCCACAGCGCCCTGCAAATCAACATTCACAAATGACATCAGTTTGCCTCCTTAAGTAATGAAAAGATGTGAGAAGACAGCGAACTATAGTCCCGCCGCCTCCAAAAATCGCCATTTTTTTAACAAACAAGGGGCAAAGGCGCGCGGCAAGAAACCGGGCGCAGACCGCCGGTCATGCCGCGTGGAGGGAAGGGGGAAGATCGTTCCCTATATTCTCAGATAAGTATACCGCCTTTCCCCGCTTATTGCAAGGATTTTCTTTTAAACTTTCCCCAATTTCCGCGCGGGATAAAAAAGCGCCGCTCCGATCCCGGAGCGGCGCGAAGTTCAGGGGAAAAAGGGGAGAACCCCGGCCATCCAATTTGCGGCGGGTATGTATACGATGGGGAGAAACATGGCGGGCAGCATATTGCCCACCTTGATCTGCTCCCGGCCCAGGGAGAGCATATTGATGGCGATGGCGGCGATGAGGGTGCCGCCAACGGCGCTCATCTCGGTGATCACCGCCTGGGGCAGGTAAGGCCCCACCCACCCGGCCAGCAGGGTGATCCCCCCCTGGTAGAGCAGCAGCGGAAGGGCGGAAAAGGCCACGCCGGCGCCCATGGCGGCGGCAAAGGACACGGAGGTCACCCCGTCGATGACGCCCTTGGAGATGATGATCTCATAGTTGTGGTTCAGCCCCGCCTCAATGGAGCCGGTGATGGCCATGGCGCCCACGCAGAACAGCAGGGAGGCGGTGACAAAGCCCTCGGTGAAGCGGCTGCCGCCATCCCCCTTGATCAGCCTGGCCCGGAGCAGATCCCCGGCCTCTTCCAGGCGGCGTTCAATGTCAATGGCGTTTCCGATGACGGTGCCGATGACCATGCACACGATAACGCACAGCATATCCGCCGTGCCGGTCATATAGCCGATGCCCACCCCCAGCACGCACAGGCCCAGGGCGTGGGTGAGGACGGAGGTGAGCCGCTCGCTGATGAGGCTTTTGAACAGCAGCCCCGCAGCGCTGCCGGCGAGCACCAAAATGACGTTGATGATGGTGGCCGGCATCACAACGCCCCCCTCGCGGCAAAATAGGCCCGGGTCTGGGCCGCGTTTTCCAGGATGGCGTCCCGCAGGGCGGGCAGGTCGGGGAATTTCCGCTCCGGCCGCAGGCGGGCGCAGAACTCCACCCGGATGTCCCGGCCGTACAGGTCTCCGTCATAGTCCAGAATCCACGGCTCCACGGTAACGGCGCGCCCGCCGGCGCTCACCGTGGGCCGCACCCCCACGTTGGTCACCGCCGGCCTCGCCCCGTCCGGGAGGAGCACCCGGGTGGCGTACACCCCGAAGCCGGGGGCAATGACCCCCTGGGGCACCGTCAGATTGGCGGTGGGGGAGCCCAGGGTGCGGCCGATCTCGTTGCCGTGCACCACCGTCCCGGTCAGTATGTGGGGATGGCCCAGGAACCGGGCGGCCTGCTCCACATCGCCCGCCTCCACCAGGGTGCGGATGTAGGTGGAGGAGACGGTCACCCCGTCCAGCTCCACCTTGGGGATCACGTCGCAGCCCATCCCCAGCCGGGCGCACTTGTCCGCCAGCCGCCGGGGGTCGCCCTCCCCCCTGTAGCCGAAATGGAAGTCGTGCCCCGCCACCACGTGGACAGCGCCCAGCTCCTTTTGGAGGTATTGCGCCACAAAGTCCCGCCAGTCCATCTGCCGCATCACGTCGAAGGGGGCCACAATGACCTCCCGGATGCCGTACAGCTCCTCCATCAGCCGGGTCCGGTCGTCCACCCCGGTGAGCAGGGGCACCGCCCGCCCGGTGAGGGCGGCGGCGGGACTGCGGTCAAAGGTGAAGGCGCAGGGGAGGGCGTCCAGCTCGGCGGCCCGCTCCGCCACCCGGCGCAGCAGCGCCCCGTGGCCCAGATGAACCCCGTCAAAAAAGCCCAGGGCAATAACTCTGCGTTGATTATCCATCAGGGATTACACCTCGAAAAAGCTCTTGACGGTGGTGAGGGTTCCCCCCGCCGCCCGCCCAAGGGCCAGAAATGTCTTGTCCATGCCGTACACCCGGTACTCCCCGTCGGGGACGCTCCGGGCGGAGAGGGCCGCGCCGTTGCGGATTTTTTTCTCCGCTCCGGCGGTTTTCAGAATCAGCGCCGGCACTCCGGCGAAGCAGGAATCCACCGGCAGCAGCAGGGATTCTCCCTTCCCCCGGTCTACGGCGGCCTGGACCTCCTCTAATGTGACAGAATCAGCCAGGGTAAAGCCAGCTGCCTTTACCCGCCGCAGGGAGCTCATGCACCCCCCGCACCCCAGGGCCTGCCCGATGTCGTGGCACAGGGTGCGCACATAGGTGCCCTTGGAGCAGACCGCCCGCAGCAGGTAGTCCGATCCCTCCGTGGGAGGACCGTCCAGCAGCTCCAGGGTGTGGATGGTGACGGGCCGGGGCTTGCGCTCCACCTCTCTGCCCTTCCGGGCCAGCTCGTACAGCTTTTTGCCGTTGATTTTGATGGCGGAGTACATGGGGGGCACCTGCTCAATCTGCCCGGTGAACCGGGGGAGGACGCTTAGAAGCTGTTCCCGGGTCACATCCACCGGCCGCGTCTCCAGAATCTCGCCGGTGGCGTCCTGGGTATTGGTGACAACGCCCAGTTTTAACCCGGCGATGTACTCCTTATCGGAATCGGCGGCGAACTCCACCGCCCGGGTGGCCCGGCCGATGAACACGGGGAGCACCCCGGTGGCCATGGGGTCCAGGGTGCCTGCGTGCCCCACCCGCTTCTCGTGGAACATCCCCCGCAGCTTGGCGCACACGTCCATGGAGGTCCACCCGGCGGGTTTGTCAATAATAATGATACCGTTTGGCATAAAGGGGGACTCCTTTTCAGTCCTGGGCGGGCTGGGCCAGCTGGTCGTCGATGGCGGCCAAAATGGCCCGCTCCGCCTCGGCCACCGTCCCCTTGACGGTGCAGCCGGAGGCGGCCCGGTGGCCTCCGCCCCCCAGCCGGGCGCACACGCGGGTGGCGTTGAGCAGGTCGGCCCGGGTGCGCACGGAGATGCGGCACTCGCCGCCCTCGTGCTCCCGGATGGTGGCGGTGTGGAGCACCCCCTCGATCTGCCCCAGGAAGGCGGCCAGGTCGTCGGTGTCCTCCGAGGTGGCCCCGGCCTGGGCCATCATGTCCAGGGAGATGGGGGCCACCGCCACCGTACCGCCGTGGTACAGGTGC
This sequence comes from uncultured Oscillospiraceae bacterium, assembly GCA_910584835.1. Classification (GTDB taxonomy): domain Bacteria; phylum Bacillota; class Clostridia; order Oscillospirales; family Oscillospiraceae; genus Enterenecus. Next base: position 3,940 of record CAJUEG010000117.1, read on the forward strand.
ATATTCTGCAAGATCAGCCCCTCCAGCTTCATGCGGCGCATGGACTTGGTGCGGAAGTGCCGCTTGTTCAGGGCCTGGACGGGGATGCCCTGCTCCATCAGCGCCGCCGCCGCCCGGTGGGTGTGGGGGGTGGTGTTGGCGTACACAAAGCAGCCGCAGTCGGTGGACACCGCCACGTACAGCGGCGCGGCGATGCCGGCGTCCATGGCATCCAGCTCCGTGCAGATCTTCCAGATGATCTCCCCGCAGGCGGCCTTGTCCGCCTCCAGGCAGGTCTCCCGGGCGAAAAACTCCTGGGAGGGGTGGTGGTCGACAGCCAGGTCGATTCGGTCCCTGTAGGGCTGGGCGTTGTCGGGCAGCAGGCTCAGGGCGGCGATGTCCACGCTGACCACCGTGTCCGGCGCAAAGCCCCCGGGGGCGGTGAGGCCGTCCAGGTAGCCTGCCATGAGGGCGGTGGCGTCCTCATTGGGCAGCACATAGGCGGTCTTGCCCAGCTTCCGCAGGGCGCGGCACAGCCCGGCGGCGCAGCCAATGGTGTCCCCGTCGGGACGCTTGTGGGTCAAAATCAGGTAATTGTCATGGTCGCGCAGAAATTCAGCCGCTTCCCGGTAGTCCATGGCTGTCAGTCCTCCTCGTCCAAAATGATGTGCTCGTTGGCGGGGTTGGGGGGCTTGACCACCTCGGGGTCGCGCAGCAGGTCCAGGATGTGGGCGCCCTTGTCGATGGAGTCGTCCCGGACAAAGGACAGCTCCGGGGTGCTGCGCAGGCTGAGGGCACGCCCCAGCTCCCGGCGCAGCCAGCCGGCGGCGGATTTCAGCCCCTTCAGCGCCTGGGCGGAGGCGGACTTGTCCAGCACGCTGACGTAAATTTTGGCGTATTTCAGATCGGGGGTGGTCTCCACGGCGGTGACGGAGATCATGCCCGCCCCGGCCACCCGTGGGTCCTTCACCGTGGGGATGAGGGCGGCCAGCTCCCGCTGGATTTCTTCGTTGATGCGTCCGATGCGATTGCTTGGCATAAAAATTCCTCCTCTGAGAGGTTAGTATCTCCGAAATTAACGGTTGACCTCGCGTTTGTCCGTGCGCCCCGCAAGGTAGTCCATGGAAACGTCAAAGAAATCCGCAAGACGGACAAGATTTACATAATTCGGCGTATTTCCGTCGGCTTCGATCCGCTGATAATTGCGCAGCGTGATGGACAGTGCCTGCGCAGTCTGTTCTTGTGTCATGCCCCGTTCTTTTCGCAATGCTTTTATGCGGTCATTAAAAATCATGAGATTTCTCCCTTGGCTACGATAAACTTTTCATGTATATTATAGGTGTGAAATATAATTCGCAATTCGCTTTATGGAGGGAATAAAATGGACGAATTAACCCGTGTCCTCTGGGAATACGCCAGCCAATACCGCCTGGACGGCTTCTATGACCGGGAGGCCCAGCTCAGCCGGGAGGAGTGCGCCTGTGCCGTGGAAAAGAACCGCGTCGCGCTGGAGGAGACCTGCCCGCCCGACGTGTTTTGCCGGGTGTCCGCCCTGTGCGACTGCGCGGAGGAGCTGCGCCTGCGAGACATGGAGGCGGCCTTCGCCTGTGGTTTCTGTCTTGGTTCGTCTCTGCGGTAAGAAAAGCGGGGCGGGCGAAGCCGCCCGCCCCTGCGTAATTATACCTCAATCTGCTCCATCTGGAAGGCCTCGATAATGTCGCCTTCCTTGATATCGCTATACTTCTCAATCCCGATGCCGCACACCCCGCGAAATCTCCGATTTTGCGGGGCCCCCAAAGCTTTTAATGCTCGGGCGAAATGAATTCGCCCTGCGCAAATCTCCGCCTGCGGCTCCGATTTTACGCGCCATCCGGCGCGCCCCGCTGCGCGGGGTACCCGTGCGGCATTATACTTCTATTTGTTCCATGACGAAGGCCTCGATAATGTCGCCTTCCTTGATATCGCTGTACTTCTCAATCCCGATGCCGCACTCGTAGCCCCGGGCGACCTCCTTCACGCTGTCCTTGAAGCGCTGGAGGGAG
>CAJUEG010000118.1 GCA_910584835.1 uncultured Oscillospiraceae bacterium
CAGCCGGTACAGTGGAGGTTGCAGGCGGAGGTGGGGTCCAGCAGGATGGCCCAGGGGATGTTGCAGCCGTAGCGCTCCCGGGCCTCCTCCTGGACGGTCCAGCCGATGAGGTTGCCGTTGAGCATAAAGTTCTCAAAGAAGGTCTTGCGCACCTCGCCGTCAATGTCCGTCCACATGGAGCGGATCAGCTTGTACCAGTTGTTATCCGGGTTCTCAATCACCCTGCGGAAGGCGGCCCGCTGGGTGGGGAAGCTGTTGGGGCCGTCCCCGGCGAAGCGGTCCACCCAGTCCATCAGCTTGGGGATGTTGGCGTCCGGGTCCTTGTCCAGATAGCTGTAGACCGCCCGGAACCCGGCCCGCTTCACGCTGTCCATCATACTCATATTGTACACGTTCCTTTCTGTTTGTCCTGCGGGAATTGTCCCTTTTTCATTCCTAATGATACCTGCCGAGTTTGTTCGCACCGTTTCTATTGTGTTTTGATATCATGAAAACGTACCTGTTTTCTCCACCTGCCGTCATAATACTCTCTTCCAAAATTTAGTTCCATAGACAGGAAACGGGACCATGTCAAAGTTTTGACATGGTCCCGTTTGATGTAAAATTTTGTCGAAACATGGGTTTTCCTGGTTTGCTGCCCCAATTATTTCCCGTTTTTCTGCGCCAGCCGCTCCAGGGTGTAGTCCAGGCAGCCCCCCACCAGAATGTCGAAATCGTCCATCCGCTCAATGACGCTGGAGGGCATCCCCTGTTCCACCCAGCTGAGGACGATACTGGCCAGCCCCTGGGTGAGCAGCTCGGTCATAAAGGCGATCTGGTCCTCTGTCACGGCGTAGTTCCGGGCGGCCAGGCGGGTGCGGGCCTCCACCAGGGGCATGGCCCACCGCCGAACATGGCTTTCCACATAGCTGCGCTCATAGGCCCGGTACACATTGAGGGCCAGAACGCGGTTTTCGCGCAGCAAGGTCAGGGTGCGTTCCATGGCTGCGTGCCACTCCTCCGGGCGGACGGCGCCCAGCTCGTCCAGCAGGATCTGGATGCCGTAATCCACCACCCCATACAGGTCGGAGAAGTGATAATAAAACGCCTGCCGGGAGATGCCGCACTTATCCACCAGCTCGGTGACGGTGATGTCGTCCAGCCGTTTTTCCCGAAGCAGTTCTGCCAGCATCGTCATAATTTGGTTTTTGGTAGATTTTGCCACAACACTTCTCCTTTTCTCGATTCTTGGAACATTATACCGGGTTTTGCCGGAACGCGCAAGAACCGGATTTTGACACTTGTAATATTTTGTAAAGGAATAATTTTTTGATCCGGCGGCAAACTGAGACTGGGGTGAGCGCGATGAAGAGGAAAAAAGAAAAAACGCTGTGGTATGCCCTGGCGGGGGCCGCCGCCGGGGTGGTCAACGGCTTTTTCGGCGGGGGCGGCGGCCAGGTGCTGGTGCCCATGCTGGCGGGGAAGTGCGGGCTGGACCAGCGCCGCGCCTTCGCCACGTCGGTGGCGGTGATCGCGCCGCTGTGCGCCCTGTCCGCCGCCGTCTACTGGTTCCGGGGGCAGCTGGACCTGGCGCTGGCCCTGCCCTATCTGGCGGGGGGGCTCATCGGCGGCTTTGTGGGGGGAAAGGTGTTTAAAAACCTGTCCATGACCTGGCTGCGCCGGGTTTTTGCCCTGCTTATCCTGTACGGCGGGGTGAGGGCGTTCCTATGACGGACTGGCTCATCGCCGCCCTGGCCGGGGCGGCCACCGGGGTGCTGTCCGGCTTCGGGGTGGGGGGCGGCTCGCTGCTGCTTATCTACATGACCAGCTTTGCCGGGGTGCCCCAGACCCTGGCCCAGGGGGTCAACCTGCTCTACTTCCTGCCCACCGCCGCCACCGCCCTTCCCTCCCACCTGAAAAACGGCTATGTGGAGAAAAAGGCGCTGGTCCCCGCCATCGCCGCGGGGCTTATGTGTTCCGCCCTCACCGCCTGGGCGGCCACGGCGCTGGACGTGGATATTCTGCGCAGGTGCTTCGGGGGCTTTCTCATCCTCATCGGCCTGCGGGAGCTGTTCCGGAAGGAATAATTTTGCTTGCCTTCCCGCCGCTTTCGTGCTAAGATAGGGCTTGCCGGACGGACCTTGCGGTCCGTCCGGCAAATTATGTTTAGGAGCGCTCACACATGAATCCCATCTTGTTTGTTACCCTTTTGACTGCCGCGACGGGCGTGGGAGGCCTGGCCCTGGGGGGCGCGCTGGCCGCCCTCGTCAAGCGGGAATCCCCCCGGGGGACCAGCGTGCTGCTCAGCTTCACCGCCGGTTTAATGCTGGCCATCGTGGCGCTGGACATGGTGCCCGAGGCCATGGAGGCCGCCCCCTGGCTGCCCATGGTTCCGCTGGTGCTGGTGGGGGGGTTCCTGGTGACTTATCTGCTCAACTGCTGGATCGACAAGAGCGCCCACCACGAGGACGAGAACAATCCCCACCACTGCGCCTGCGGCCACCACGACCTGCACACGGCGGGGCTGGTGCTGGCGGCGGCGGTGGCGCTGCACAACGTCCCCGTGGGCATGGCGGTGGGGGCGTCGGTGGCGGTGGAGGGCATCTGCCTGGCCAGCGTGCTGGCGGCGGTGACCATCGGTCTGCACAACATCCCCGAGGGGATGAGCATCGCCATCCCCCTGCTTCACGACGGCTCTAAGACCCTGGGGGCCATCGGCGTGGCGGCGCTGTCCGGCCTGCCCACGGTGGCGGGGGCGCTGGCGGGGTATTTTGTGGGCAACCAGGCCCCCGCCGCCCTGGCCGCCGCCCTGAGCCTTGCCGGGGGCGCCATGCTCTACGTGGTGTTCTTCGAGCTGCTGCCCGAGGCGTCCCTCCAGTGGAAGTCCCGCTGGTCCATCCTTGCCACGGTGGTGGGCTTTGCCCTGGGGGTGCTGCTCATTTTCGGGCACGGGCACCACTGAGAAACCCTCCGCCTTGCATTTTTTCTCCCGTTCTGCTATAATATGGGTGTACTGGACCATACGCGGCGGCGGGGCCGCCCAGTGGAAAAGGAGGGCTGTATATGAGCAAGCAGATTATTACCATCAGCCGGGAGTTCGGTTCCGGCGGCCGGTCCGTGGGCAAGCGGGTGGCCGAGCTGCTGGACGTGCCCTATTACGACAAAAAGCTGGTGGAGCAGGTGGCGGTGGAGACCGGCTTCGACGAGAAGTTCATTGAACAGGAGGGGGAGTACGCCTCTCCCTGGCAGTCCCTGCTGTCCTACGCCTTTCCCGGCGCGCGGCTGCGCCACCCTGTGAACGGCGGGCTGTCCACCGCCGACTTCCTGTGGGTCATCCAGTGCCGGGTGATTCTGGACCTGGCGGAAAAGGGGCCGTGCGTCATCGTGGGCCGCTGCGCCGACTACATTCTGCGGGACCGCCAGGACGTGCTCAACGTGTTCATCCACGCCCCCATCGCCTATCGGGCGGACCGGGTGGTGCGGCTGTACGGCGAGTCCGACCAGTCCCCCGAGAAGCGTCTGGAGGAGAAGGACAAGCGCCGCCGCGCCTACTATAAGCACTACGCCAACCGGGACTGGGGGATGAGCCAGAACTACCACCTGTCCCTGGATTCCAGCCTGGTGGGGGTGGAGCGCTGTGCCCAGCTCATCCTGGACGTGGCGCGGAATCCCGAATCGTGAAAAAACCGCTCCGCCCAGGACTGGGCGGGGCGGTTCTCCTATTCAGAAGCGGTACCGGCAGACCCGGTGCGCGGCTTCGCGGCCAAAACTGATTCAGACAGGGGCGGCGCCCAGGTATTTCTCCTTGTAAAAGGCCAGCCAGCGGCGGAACTCCGGCTGGTCGCCCTGGCGTATGTCCCGGGCGTAGTCGTGGAACTGGAGGTCGGCATAGCGCAGCTCCAGCACCGCCAGGGCCAGGTTGGAGCAGTGGCCGGCCACCCGCTCGAAGCTGTTGATGCAGTCGTTGAGGATAAAGCCCATTTCCAGCGTGCACATGCCGCTCTGCAGCCGCCGGATATGGCGCAGCTTCATCCCCTCCAGCATGGTGCTGATGACCTCCTCCAGAGGCTCCACCTGCCGGGCGAGGCCGGTGTCCTCCTGCTCCAGCGCCCGCTGGGCGAGGGAGACGATCTCCAGCACCGCGCCGCTGGCCCGGGCCATGTCCTCCAGGCCGTCGGGGGAGAAGGCGATGCCCTTGCTGTCCATCTCCCGGGCCAGCTCCGCCAGGTTCACCGCGTGGTCGGAGATACGCTCCAGGTCGGTGAGGCAGTGGAGGTAGTGGGAGCTGACCAAAGTCTCCCGCTCGTCGAGGCCGTGGCTGTTCAGGTGAAACAGGTAATTGCCCAGCTTGTCCTCGTAGCGGTCCACCGCGTTTTCCCGGCTCATGATCTTTTCATACTTTTCCTGGCTGAAGCGGGTAAGCAGCTCAATGGAGCGGCTCAGGTTTTTTACGGCGGCGGCGGTCATGCGCTCCACGGTGCGGCCGCTCTGCTCCAGGGCCAGGGGCGGGTAGGCCAGAAAACGCTCGTCCAGCAGGTTTTCCTCAAACTGCTCGTCGTCCTCGGCGCTCCCGTCCTTGACGGTGAGCACCGCCAGCTTGACCAGAAGGCCGGTGAAGGGCAGCTGCACCAGGGTGGCGGCGATCTTGAACACGGTGTTGAACACGGCGATGCCAAAGGCGGAGGCGGGCTCGGCCATAAAGGGCATGGGCACGAAAGCGTGGATCAGGTAGAAGGGGACCATGAACAGCACGGAGCCCACAATGTTGAAATATAAGTAGATGACGGCGGTGCGCTTGCCGTTGGCGTTGGCCCCGATGGCGGAGAGCAGCACCGGCACGCACGCGCCGATGCACATGCCCAGCACCATGGGCACGGCCACCTCGTAGCTGATAGCCCCGGTGATGGACAGGGCCTGCAAAATGCCGATGGAGGCGGAGGAGGACTGGATCACCGCCGTCACCAGAAGACCGATGAGCAGCGACACCGCCGGATTGGAGGCGGCGGAGATGAATTGAAGGAACGCCTCGTTGGTTTTCAGCGGGTCCATGGCGGAGCTCATGGACTGCATCCCGCTCATGAGCACCGAGAAGGCCAGCAGGATGAGGCCCACGTTTTTCTGCCCCTGTTTGCGGCAGAAGAAATACAAAATAATGCCCACAAAGGCGATGAAAGCGAACACGGTGGCGGAGGAGAAGCCGCCCTCCCCCTCCACGCCGGCCAGGGTGAGCACCCAGCCGGTGGCGGTGGTGCCGATATTGGCCCCCATGACGATGCCCACGGCGTTGGACAGCTGCATGATGCCCGAGTTGACAAAGCCCACCACCATGACGGTGGTGGCGGAGGAGGACTGGATCACCGCCGTCACCAGCGCTCCCAGCAGCACCCCCTTGATGGGGTTGGAGGTGAGCCTGCCCAGCACGGTCTCCAGCTTGCTGCCGGCCACCTTTTTCAGCCCTTCCCCCAGCAGGGTCATGCCGAACAGGAAGAAGGCCAGCCCGCCCAGCAGTGAGATGATGTCCGCAATACCCAATGTCATTCGTCCCTTCCTGCGGGCCCGGCCCGCGGTTGCTGTGTGCACAACGAACGGGGATATTATATCATACCTTAATAGGGATTTCTCTCCTTTTTTCAATTTCTCTATAGTTGTCGAATTTCAGGGCCGGGAAGGTTGGATTTTTGACAAAATAGAAAAGCGGGGGACGGATGTGAGATCCGTCCCCCGCTTCAGAATCTGCGCCCATGAAACCGGCGTAAATCCGGGATGCTTTGGCCGCTGGGAAATGGGGGCAGCGGGCGTCGGGGCGCCTACCGCCGCCCGCCCCCGCGGCCCCCGCCGAAGGAGCCGCCGCCGGGCCGTCCGCCCCCGCCGAAGGAGCGGCCCCCGCCAAAGGAGCCGCCGGGGCGTCCGCCGCCCCCGAAGGAACGACCGCCCCCAAAGGAGCCGCCGGGCCGGGGCCCGCT